>NZ_BAAAPH010000007.1:0-331975 GCF_039531045.1 Kribbella hippodromi
GCCGCCAGCGTTCGTCCTGAGCCAGGATCAAACTCTCCGTTGAAAAATATAGACAACCGAAACCCAAAAGGATCTCGGATAGTCAACAACATCAGTTGATCCTTTGAATCAGAAACAAAACCATCACTGGCTTGTCATCCGTATTAATTTCAAAGGAATCCGCCACAGACAATGAATGCCTGTAGACGGGGTTAATGCATCTTTCGGCATTGACTTTCGGCACGCTGTTGAGTTCTCAAGAATCGGACGCACACCGCGCTTCGCACTTTCGTTTGAAGCTCCGGGGCAACTCGCCCAACTTTACTGTTTCGCTTCCAGCCGGTCAAATCGGCCTTTTTCGATCCAGTCTCCCTGCGCGACTCATTTACCAAAACCTGCCGAGGCATGTTTCGGCTTACGAGACCTTCAGGGAGTTTGTTGAAGGGCTTGGCCGCTTTCGCGTCCGCGCCTCGCTCCAACAAGAAGAACATTACTGACTTCCATGGTCCGGATGCAAATCGGGGTCCTGGAGCTTCCTCCGACCCTGCCGGCACCCGGCCTCGGCACCCGTCTCGCGGTGCTGAGGGGAGTCGTACTTGGTCCCTCTTCAGTTCGGTCGACCGCGTCTCCGCAGGCGACAGTTCCATGATGCCTTACCAGGCAAATGGTTATTGGCGGGGTGGGAGGCTGCCTCCCACCCCGCGGGGTACGGCACCGTCCAGCAGACGCCTCTCGGCGAGTGGCCGCTCGAAGCGGCAAAGGTTGGGGCCCGGGGTCTTGAACCGGACGGCATCAGGTGTAACCCGGGCCGGCCGGGAGGTATTCCCAGGCGGATGGCGCGTTGTTTGACCGCTGGCGTGTTGCAACCCGCCACCGGCCCAACAACCTGCCAGCCGAGCGGGTACGAGGCGCCGGGGGAGCGGGGTGGACCGGGGCAGTGGGTTTGTGGTGGGTTGGGGGCTCGGTGTGGGGCTGGGCTGGTGGAAGGGTGGATTGGTGGAGTTTCAGGGTGCAGAGGTGCTTCCGGGGCTGGTGGAGTTGCGGCGGGTGTTGCATCGGGAGCCTGAAGTCGGGCTGATGCTGCCGCGGACGCAGAGTGTGGTGCTGGATGCGCTTGCCGGCCTGCCGCTCGAGGTGACCACGGGGCAGGAGCTGACCTCAGTCGTCGCCGTGCTGCGTGGTGGTCAGCCAGGGCCGACCGTGCTCCTGCGTGGCGACATGGACGCATTGCCTGTAGTCGAGGAGACCGGGCTGGAGTACGCGGCCGAGAACGGGAACATGCACGCCTGCGGCCACGACCTGCACACCGCCGGACTCGTCGGCGCGGCGCAGCTGTTGAGTGCGCGTCGCGAGGAATTGCGCGGCAACGTGCTCTTCATGTTCCAGCCGGGCGAGGAAGGTCTCGGCGGTGCCGGGTACATGTTGCGCGAAGGTCTGCTCGGCGCGACCGGCGACAAGCCCATCGCGGCGTACGCCCTGCATGTCTGGGCGCAGGCGGCCAGGGGAGTGTTCGAAATGCGCCCCGGCACGATCATGGCGAGCTCCAACCAGTTGCACATCACCGTCCGCGGCAAGGGTGGGCACGGGTCGATGCCCGACCGCACCGTCGATCCGGTACCGGTCGTCGCGGAGATCGTGCTCGCACTGCAGGCGTACGCGACCCGTCGGGTGAGTGTGTTCGACCCGGTCGTGATCACGGTGACGCAGCTCGAGGCCGGGGTCGCGATCAACGTCATCCCGAACACTGCCCGTCTCGGCGCCACCGTGCGTACGTTGTCGGACGCGATGCTCGAGCAGTTGACGAGGGAGCTGCCGGCGCTGGCGGAGCGGATCGCCGCGGCGCATGGGTGTACGGCCGACGCTCGCCTCGATCCGCAATACCCGGTGACGGTCAACGACGCGCCGCGTACGGCGGAAACGTTCGACGTGCTCACCGGCCTGTTCGGGGCGGATCGGGTGCGGAGCCTGGACAACCCGTTGATGGGTGCCGAGGACTTCTCGATGGTGCTGAAGGAGGTTCCGGGTACGTTCGTGATGGTCGGCGCCCGGCCGGACGACGTGTCCGCGACGGAGGCACCGTCGAACCATTCGAGCATCGTCCGCTTCGACGACGCGGTCCTTGGCGACCAGGCCGTCGCGCTGGCGCAATTGGCGGCCGGCCACCTGGCCTAACGCTGGTCGGCCAAGTGCGCGTTGATCCGGGTCAGCAGCGCGAACAACTGGGTACGTTCGCCGGGCGTCAGCGGTGTCATGACGTGATCGTTGACGCCGGCGAGCACCGCATCCAGCTCGGCGAGGCGGCGACTGCCCGCGGCGGTGACGGTGATGACATTGCGGCGTTTGTCCGACGGATCGGGCGCCCGGCGAATCCACCCGCCGTCGGCGAGCTCGTTGAGTACGGCGACCAGATCGCTCTTGTAGACGTGCGCCCGCGCGGCCAGCGCTGACTGACTCGCGGGCCCGAACTCGGCCAGCGCGGCGAGAACGACGAAGTGGTCCTTGTGCGCGCCGACCGCGCGAAGCGCGTCGCCCGCGGCGCGCTGCGTCTGCGCGGCGGTCAGGCCCATCAGCCGGGACAGCTGCGCCTTCAGCCGCTCCGGCGTCTCCGCCCCCCGATCGAAACGAAGCGCGGCAGAGTCGGTCCGTGCTTCGTGGTCGGCCTGCATGAACCCCAGCATACGCCTCTTGCGTTAGTCGCACTAACGATCTATCTTCATTGGCATAGCCAACGTTAGTCGTACTAACAATTCAGGGAGCACCCCATGGACCTTCGTGAGCTCGTCGACCGCAGTGAACTGGCCGAAATGGTCGCCCGGCACAGCCTGTGGATCGACCAGCAGCGCTACGACGAAACCGATCAACTCTTCACCGCCGACATCGCGGTCAAGTCCCGGCGCGGCGAGGCGCACGGCCTGCAAGCACTCGTCGACGTGGTCCGCGCGAGTCACGACCAGTACGCCCGGACCATGCACAACAAGTCGAATCTCGTCATCACCGTCGACGGCGACACCGCGACCGTACGCGCGCATGACCTCGCCGTCTTCGTGATCGGCGACGACAAAGAGGCGATCGCCGCTGCCGTCCACGAGTACCGGGCGCGCCGGACCTCGGACGGCTGGCGGTTCGATCGACTGGAGATCACCCCGGTCGCACTGACCGAAACGCTGCACCGCGCGCTCTGACCAAACCGGGAGCTCTGACCAAGCCGGGCGCTCTGACCAAAGAGCCTGTGGCTGGTCGGTCCGCCAGAGACCGACCAGCCACAGGGATCAGGAGGGCGTAAGGCCGAGGCTGTACGCGCCGCGGCTACCGTACGTCGAGTAGCCGGTGTTCAGCGGATCGCCGTAGCCGACGTTGTCGATCCGCAGGTAGTACCTACCCGGCTGAAGAGCGGCGCTAACACTCGCACCGAGCCCCGTCGGCGTACCCGCATCGCTCTGCCCGGCGGCCGGGTCATCGGACGCCACCACCGCACCGGAGCTGTCCAGCAGGTCCAGCTTGAGGTCGAGGTTCCCACCGGTCGGAGCTGCATTAGCCGTAGCGGTGTAGTTGCCGGCAGCACTGACATCGACGCGGTACACGTCGGTGTCGTCCTCCTTCGCAATCACCCCGGACACCGGCGTACCGACAACAAGTTCGGCTGCGGTCGCAGTTGTGTCACCAGCTTCGTCCGCACGCAGCGCCAGGCCGTGCGTGCCGATCACCGCGAAGTCATCTTCCTTGTTGTTGGCATCGGTGTACTCGCCTTTGCTCCACTGGCTGATGCCCCGGTAGTACCCGACGCCCATGATCGGCGCCCACGCCCCGTGGCCCTGGTAGTACCCGACGGTTGACGTCCCGTCGTGACTCAGACCGACGTTATGACCAGCCTCATGTGACGCGGCCTCGGCCAGGTTCTTCGCACCAGTGCCAACGCCCTTGGTGAACACCAGAGCCGGTTGGTAGTAGTCGTGCTGGCTGGAGTTGTCGTACACCCCTACGTACGCCACACCGCCACAGCCACAACCGGACTGGTACCAGGTGTCCGGATCGATCAGTACGCGCGTGCCGTACTGCTGGTCCGACGCACCGGACCGGTCGATCGCGGACTGCGGCGGCTGTTCGGTCGTCACGTCCACGTCGAACGTCGAGTAGTCCTCAGCCACTCGCGCCCACACGTCACGCACCACGTCCTGCTCGGCGGTGCTGAATGTCGCCGGATCACCGTCGGTGTCGTACGGCGAGACGTTCACCGGGTCGATGCCCTTGGACTTGTTCCAGGCCGTACCGGTGATGGTGTGACCATCAAAGTCCAGGTAGATCACCCGGTTGGAACCAGGTTTGCTGTGCAGCTGGAACGCCGGACCGGTCGCGCCGGCCACCGCCGTACGCGCCCAGCGTGGTGATGCTTCGGGTGCCTTCTGCGCCGTGGTCAGGCTGGGTTCGCGGAAGAACAATCTGCTGTCGGCGTCCAGCCAAGCGGTCCTGTCGGTGGCAAGGGTCTGCCGGAGCTGATCTACCGGCAACCGGTTGAGGTCCGCGACCTCAGCTAGCCGGGCCTGCACCTTGCCGAGCGCCTCTCCACCGGCCAACGGCCGTGACAACAGCTGGTCGACCGGTGTCGGTTGCGCACTCGCCTGGTTGCCGGCCGCGGCAGCCAGACCTCCAAGAACAACAGCACCGGTGCACGCCAGCGCACCAATGCGGCGGATTCTGTTCACTGTCGGGTCCTTCCTCACAGTCCCCCCGGTGGGCGGGTCCCCCCCAAAAAGGACCCGGGCCGTCGGTCTCGGTGGGATCGACGGCCCGGGTGGTCTGGGATCAGTTGGTGACGCGGACTGTGTACGCGCCTCGGCTGCCGTACGTTGAATAGCCGGTGTTCAACGGGTTGCCGTAGCCGGTGTTGTCGACGCGCAGGTAGTAGCGGCCGGCAACGACCTCACGGTTGATGCTTGCGCTCAGACCGGTCGCGGTGGCTGCACTGGTCTGGGCGGCCTCCGGGTCCGCAGTGGCGATGACCGCACCCGACGAGTCCAGCACTTGGAGCTTGATGTCCAGATCAGCGCCTACTGCCGCAGCATCCGCGGCAAACGTGTACATGCCGTCGGCAAGATCGATGCGGAAGACGTCGACATCGGCATCACTCGCGTACACCCCGCTCACGCTCGTACCGAGAGTGAGGGCCGTGGCCGCGCCAGTGGTGTTGCCGTGGTCGTCGGTACGCAGCGACAGACCGTTCTGACCGATCACCGCGAAGTCGTCTTCCTTGTTGTTGGCATCGGCGTACTCGCCCTTGCTCCACTGGCTGATCGCCTTGGAGTAGCCGACGCCCATGATCGGTGCCCACGCGCCATGGCCGGCGTAGTACCCGACCGAGGAAGTGCCGTCGTGACTCAGGCCGACGGTGTGACCGGCTTCGTGCGACGCGGCCTCGGCGATGTTCTTCGCACCGGTGCCGACGCCCTTCGTGAACACCAGTGCGGGCTGGTAGTACGCGTGCCGGCTGGTGCTGTCGTACACGCCCACGTACGCGACGCCACCGCACCGGCAGTCCGACTGGTACCAAGTACCTGGGTCGATCAGTACGCGGGTGCCGTACTTCTGATCCGATGCACCGGACCGGTCGATCGCGGCGGCGGACGGCTCTTGGGTCGTCACGTCCACGTCGAACGGGGCGTAGTCCTCGGCAACGCGCGCCCAGACTTCGCGTACTACATCCTGTTCCGCGGTACTGAACGTCGCCGGATCGCCATCGGTGTCGTACGCGCCGACGTTCACGCTGGCGGGCTTGCCGTTGGTGTTCCAGGCGGTTCCGGTGATGGTGTGACCATCGAAGTCGAGGTAGATGACCCGGTTCGAACCTGGCTTGCTGTGCAGCTGGAACGCCGGACCGGTCGCGCCGGCGACCGCGCGCTTGGCCCAGCGCGGCGACGGAGCGGCCCTGCGCTCGGCCGGGGTTGCGATCGGCTCGCGGTAGAAGAGCTTGCCGTCGCTGTCCAGCCGGGCAGTTTTGTCGGTCGCGAGGATCTGACGCAGGTGGTCGGCGGACACCTGGTCGATCGACGGGGCCGGTTGCTGAGCAGCCGCCGGGTTGCCGGTCATCGCGCCGGCGGTGGTGAGCGCGCCGAAAACGAGGGCGCCGGCACCGGCCAGGGCGGCGATCCGGCGCCGGGAGTCAGCCGGCCGCGGGCGGCGGTCCGGAACAGGGGGGCGGGTTTGCATGGGGCGGGTCTCCTCAGGGACTCCGGCGCGCCTCACTTGACATCTTCACGGCCGGTGTACATGAGCACACTGTGAGTAGCCTGCCCGATGGTCCCGGCCGCTGTATAGATTCGTCTCGGGATTTAACGCTGAGTGGAGGGGTTCCGATGCGCTTCATGATGATGTTCCGGGCCAGCGAGGAGTCCGAGGCCGGCGCGGTGCCGAGCGAGGAGAGCCTGACCGCGATGGGTCTGGTGATGGCCGAGATGGCCGAGAAAGGCGTGCTGCTGGCGGGCGACGGGCTGCTGCCGAGCTCGACCGGGTTCCGGATGGAGCTCGAGGCGGGCGAGCGGCGGGTGATCGACGGTCCGTTCGCGGAGACCAAGGAGCTGATCGCCGGGTTCTGCCTGATCGAGGTGGCGTCCCGGGAGGAGGCGATCGAGTGGGGCTGGCGCTGCCTGGTGGCCGACGGCGGCAACACCGGGCGGCTGGAGATCCGCCCGAGCGCGACCGCGGCCGACTTCGGCGACAACCTGACCCCGGAGGCACGCGCCCTCGAGGACGCGACCTTCCTGAAGGCCGCGCAGAACCTGCAGAAGCACACCGGCTGACGCCGGCGGGTTGTTGCACCGCTGACGGGTTGTAACCAGCTAGTGGCGAAACAACCCGCCAGTGGGGGCCTGGCGGCGCGGATCGGCGCCGCCGTGCGTTCGTCAGGGCTTGCGGCCGACTCCTACCCACAGGCTGCACATGATGTCGGTGAACTCGCCCTTCTCGACCAGCCGGTCGGTCTCCTCGTCCGGGTACCACCGGAACGGGGACACAACGCCGGGCTCGACCAGCTCGGTGCCGTCGAAGAAGCGGGTGACCTCTTCCTTGCTGCGGACCTGCGCGTCGCCGCCGTCGGCCTTGTAGACGACCATCGCCCGCTCCCACAGCTCCGGCGCGAAGTCCGGCGTGCAGTGCGAGAAGATCAGCAGCGATCCGGGCGCGAGCGGCTCGACCAGCTGGCGGACCAGGTCGTACGGCTCCAGCGCGTCCGGCAGGTAGTGGAAGACACCGACGATGCTGAGCGCGACCGGCCGGCTGAAGTCGATCAGCTCCTTGACCTCGTTGGAGTTGAGGATCTTCTGCGGGTCGGTGACGTCGGCCTCGAGGTACGCCGTCTTGCCTTCCGGCTTGCTCACCAGCAGCGCGCGGGAGTGCGCCAGCACGATCGGGTCGTTGTCGGCGTACACGACATGGGCCGACGGGGTGATCTCCTGGACGACTTCGTGCAGGTTCGGGCTGGTCGGGATGCCGGTGCCGATGTCGAGGAACTGGGTGATGCCCTGCTCGGCCGCGTAGCGGGCCGCGCGGTGCATCCACATCCGGTTCGAGAGGGCGGCGGTACGGAACCCCGGGAACGCCTGCAGGAGGTGCTCGGCCGCCTGCCGGTCGATCGCGAAGTTGTCCTTGCCGCCCAGGAAGTAGTCGTACACCCGGGCGCCGTGCGGCCGGTCGAGCCGAAGCTGCTCGAACATCCGCGGGTCGACGTTCTCGTCCTGCGATTCAGCCATGAAATTCCCATCCGCGCTGCGGCCCGAACCGAGCCGTCGTAACCGGTGCGCAACGGACCGTGACACCGTCAGAGTGACCTTATCGCTCCACGGCGCACCCCGACCACCTCCGGCGAGTCTCCCGGTTGGCCTTTACAGAGGATTGAATTGAGCATGCGATATGTACTGATCCCAGGTGCCAGCGCCACACCCTGGCACTGGCATCCGGTGACCGAAGGGCTGCGCGCCCGCGGCGATGAAGTGATCGCGGTGGATCTGCCGTGTGAAGATCCGTCGGCGGGATTGGCGGCGTACGTCGACACTGTCGTCGAGGCGATCCCTGACGGTGAAGATGTGGTCCTGGTAGCGCACTCGTTCGGTGGATTCATCGCCCCGCTGGTGTGTGATCGCCTGCCGGTGCGGGAACTCGTGCTGGTCGCGGCGATGGTGCCCCGGCCGGGCGAGCGGCCCGCGGAGTGGTGGCCGAGTACGGGGCACACCTTTGTCCAGGGCGAGGCCGATCCGTTCTTCCACGATCTCCCCGCGGAGTTCGCGGCCGAGGCGCGGCGGCAGCTGCGTACGCAATCCGACGGCCCGATGAACGATCCGTGTACGTTCGAACGCTGGCCGGAGGTGCCGACCCGGGCGGTGATCGCCAGTGACGACCTGCTCTTCCCGCCGGACTTCCTGCGCCCGGTGACGACCGAGCGGCTCGGGTTCGAACCGGACGAGGTGCCGGGTTCGCACTTCCCGATGCTCGGTCAGGCGGAGGCGCTGATCGAGTATCTGCAGGCCGGCCGGTGACGGTTACAGTGCAGGCGTGCGGTTCATCCGGGATCTGGGGACGTTGCTGCGGCGCCGGGATTTCCGGCGGCTGTTCGCGGTCCGGCTGACGTCGCAGTGTGGTGACGGCGTCTTCCAGGTCGCCCTGGCGTCGTACGTGCTGTTCTCGCCGGAACGAGCCCCCGACGCGGCCGCGATCGCCGGTTTGTTCGCGGTCGCTCTGTTGCCGTATTCGATCCTCGGGCCGTTCACCGGCGTACTGCTCGATCGTTGGTCCCGCCGCCAGATCCTCTTCGGCGCGAACCTGACCCGGGCCGTACTCGTGATCGGCGTCGGCGCGATCGTCGCCGCCGGGAACGCGGGCGTGCTGTTCTACCTCGCCGTCCTGCTCACCCTCGGCGTGAACCGCTTCCTGCTCTCCGGCCTGTCCGCCGGCCTCCCGCACGTGGTCGACCGCGACGAACTGGTGATGGCCAACGCCGTCACCCCGACCTCCGGCACCGCGGCCTTCCTGGTCGGCGGTGGGATCGGCGCCGGCGTGAAGCTGCTGGTCGACTCCGACCTGGCCGTCCTCGGCCTGACCGTCGTCATCTATGTCGCGGCGGCTCTGCTCGCTCTCCGGCTGCGCCGCGACCAGCTCGGGCCCGACCTGCGCGGTGACGAGCCGGGCATTCTCACCGCGGTACGAACCATCGCGACCGGCCTGGTCGACGGCGGCCGGCATTTGCGCGAACGCAAACAGCCGGCGCTCGGCCTGGCCGCGATCGGTTCGCTGCGGTTCTTCTTCGGCCTGATGACGGTCGCGATGATCCTGCTGTACCGCAACTACTTCTACGGTCCCGGTCAGCTCGATCAGGCCTTCGGCGCGCTGGCGATCGCGACCGGTGCGGTCGGCGCCGGGCTGTTCGTCGCCGCGTTGATCACTCCCTGGGGTACGCGGGTGCTGTCGCTGCGGCGCTGGATCACGCTGCTGTTCTTCGTCGCGGCCGTGGTGACGATGGTGCCGATCGGTCTGTACACGAAACCCGCGCTGGTGATCGGCGGCTTCCTCACCGGTATTTGCGCGCAAGGCATCAAGATCAGCGTCGACACCCTCGTCCAGACGGGTGTCGACGACGTGTACCGCGGCCGGGTGTTCGCGCTGTACGACATGATCTTCAACGTCGGGCAGGTCTCCGCGGCCGCGCTCGGCGCGGTGATCCTGCCCGCCAACGGCAGGTCCTACCCGGTGCTGGCCCTGATCGTGGCCGGTTTTGCCGCCTCCGGCCTGGTGTACGGACGGCTCAGCTCACGCGCCGCGCAACGCGGTGATGGGCTGAATGGCGGACGCCTTCCAGGCGGGGTACGTACCGGCGATCAGGCCGATGAACGCACCCAGCAGGGGTGAACCGAACGACAACCGGTTGTCCAGGATCGGTGTCCAGTCCCGGACGAAGGACACGCCGACGGTCAGGATGACGCCGACCGCCGTACCCAGCAGTCCACCGAGGAAGCCGACGATCACGCTCTCCACCAGGAACTGCAGCGCGATATGTCTTCGCGCCGCCCCGAGCGCCCGGCGCAGACCGATCTCCGAGATCCGTTCCAGTACGGACAGCAGCGTCACGTTCGCGATGCCGAGTCCACCGACCAGGAGCGCGACCGCTCCGAGCAGCAGGAACAGGGCGTTCAGATCCGACTCGACGCCCTTGCGGACGGCGCCCTGCTTCGGCGGAGCGTCGACACGCAGCGCGCTCGGGTTGTTCGGGTCGATCGCGACCGGGGCCTGACCGGCGATGAGCTGCGCGGCGCCGACCGAGGTCCGGATCTCCAGCGCGTCCGGGGACTTCAGGTCGTAGGCGTGCCGGGCGGTGCCGTTCGGCATGATCACCGCGTCGTTCAGCTCGGCCCGGCCGCTGACCGAGTCAAGAATCCCGATCACGGTGTACGGCTCGTCGCCGATGAACACCGCCGGCTGCGCGTCGACCCGGTTGATGCCCAGCCGTTCGGCCGCATGCTTGCCGAGGACAACTACTTTGTCGGCACGCCGGTCGTGACCGTCGTCGAAGAACCGGCCGGTCTGCAGCGTCGCCCGGACCGCGTCCCAGAGTCCGGACGACCCGGCCATCACCTGCAGCGCCTTTCCTTCACCGCTGTCCAGGCCGGTGACGTTCTGGACCAGGTCGTCGCCGATCTGCAGGTTGCTGACGGTCCCGGCCGCTTCCACGCCGTTCAGCCGGGTCACCCGGTCCGGCGCGTCCCACGGCAGCTGGGTCGCCGCCTCGCCTTCCTGACCGCCCTTGTCATCCGGTTGCACCACGACCCGGGTGGCCGCGGCGAGGTCGAACCGCTGCGTGATCTGCCCGGCCGCGGTCTGTCCGAGGCCGACCGTCCCGACCAGCGCGGCGACGCCCAGCACTGTTCCCAGGGTGGTCAGGATCAGTCGGGTCGGGCGAGCGGCGACACCGGCCAGTGCCTCGTCCAGCAGATCTCGCAGGGCCGGACGGGACCTGAGCCGGCGCCGCCGCGCCGTGGACGGCCCGCCGGCGGGATCGACCGGGGGGCCTGCTTCGTTCACCACTGGAGCGTCCCGTCGACGATCCGGACCTGGCGCTGCGCGCGCCGGCTGACGGTGCTGTCGTGGGTGATGACGGCGAGCGTCATCCCTTCGGCGTGCAGTTCGTCGAACACTTGCAGGATCGCCTCCGCGTTGGCGCTGTCCAGGTTGCCGGTGGGTTCGTCCGCGAGCAGCAGGCTCGGCTCCGCGACCAGTGCCCGCGCGATCGCGACCCGTTGCCGCTCACCACCCGAAAGCGTGGTCGGCCCGAACTCCATCCGGTGCGACAGTCCGACCCGTTCCAGTGCCACCCGGGCGCGGGCCATCCGCTCGCGGCGCGGTACGCCGACGTACACCATCGAGAGCGCGACGTTCTCCAGTACGGTCCGGTGATCGAGGAGGTGGAAGGACTGGAACACGAAGCCGATCCGCTCCCCGCGCAGTACGGCCCGTCGTCTCTCGCGCAGGCTCATCGTGTCGACGCCGTCCAGCCGGTACGTGCCGTCGGTCGGGTTGTCGAGCAGGCCGAGCAGGTGCAGCAAGGTCGATTTCCCGGAGCCGGACGGACCCACGATCGACAGGTACTCCCCCTGCCCGATGGTCAGATCGACACCCTTGATCGCCTGCACTTCGGGCGGTCCGGGGAAGAAGCGGCGGACTCCGATCATCTCCACGACCGGCGCCGGCAGCGCCACTCCGATCGGCAGCGTCGCTGTCACTTCCCCACCACCACTTGGTCGCCCTCGGCCAGCGAGGCGTCGCCGGTCGGCGTCACCTGCGCGAACCCGTCGGCGGACAGCCCGACCGTGACCGGGACCAGCTCCACCTTTCCGTTCCGGAGCACCTCGACCCGCGATCCGCCGTCCGACCCGGACGACAACGCCGCGACCGGTACGGCCAGTACCTTGCCGCTGGTGCTCTTCAGCGGAACCGTCACCCGGACGTTCGCGTCCCGGAGCAGGGCCAGCTGACTCGCGGTCAACTTGTTCGGCGCGACCACGACGTCGTACTGGTTGCCGTTCTTGCTGACCCGGCGCACCTTCGCCGGAATCGGCGTTCCGTCGAGTTCCAATGCCGCGGGCATTCCGGCCTTGAGCCGCTGCGCGGTCTCCGCGTCGACCTTCATCACGACCACCAGGGACGCGCCGCTGGCCGACATCACCACGCCGTTCACCGTTCCGCCGCGCTCCACCTTCACGTCGTCGACCCGGCGCGGCAGCGTCTTCACGTACACGACCTCGGACACCGGCAGCGGGGTACCCGCCTTCACCTCGGCCTCGCTCCGCGCTTCCTGCGCGTCGGCCAGGTTCGCCTTCGCGTCGTCCACGGCACCTTGCTGTACGGAGGTGTCCTTCGCCTTCGCGTCCTTCGCCGCCTTCAGCTGGGCCTGCGCCGTGCGGAGCTGCTTCTTCGCCGCGTCCACCTGCTTCTTCGCGCCGTCCAGCGCCTGGGTCAGGCCCTTGTCCGGCTCCGGCGGGTCGTACCCGGCGTCTTCGTACAGCCGCTCGACCGCCGCCGAGGTGGACAGCGTGTACTCGTCGTCGACCGTGCCCGGATTCAGGCCGAGCCGTCCGAGGGTCTGCTCCAGCTGAAGCACGTCCGGTCCCTTGCTACCGGGCGAGAGCGTGCGGTACATCGGCAGTACGCCGGCCAGCCCGATCACCGGCCGGCCGGTGATCTCCAGCAGCGCCTTGCCCTCGGTGATGGTCGAACCAACGGCCGGCACCTTGCCGGTGACGATCGCCGGGGTGGTCATCCCGCTGGTCTCGACCCGGATGTTCACCGCGCCGTCGAACGACGCGTCACCCCGGCCAACCACCTTGCTGGACAGCGCCTTCTTCTCCACCGGCACGGTGATCTGCGACGCGCTCGGTGCCGCGGTCTTCGCCGCCGCATCCTCGGGCGAGGTGATCCGGCTGCCCGCGGCGACCCCGATCCCGAGTGAGACCGCGGCCACCGCCGACACCCCGACCAGCACCCGGCGGCGGGACTTGGGTGAAGCGGTCACCGATTCGCCATTTCGTCGCGGTACGCCTCGAGCTGCGCCTTGTTCTGGTTGACGAACTCCTGCTCCTGCTCGTACTGGACCTTCTTGTACGCGTCGTCGTACTTCGCCGCCTTGCACTTCTGGTCCGCGACCGCGAGCGCGATCTCGTCCTTGCGCAGGTCCGCGAGCTTCGCCGAGTCGACCTTGTCGAACGACGGCGGCCCGGTCAGCACCGCGCCGGGCTTGCCCTTCGACGGCGCCGGCGTACCGGTCAGCGCGTCGAGCTTCTTCTGGATCTCGTCCCGCGGGTCGCCGATCTTCTTCATCCCCGGGTGCCCGGCGTCGGCGAGACAGTCGGACCACGCGCTGGTCGCGTCCACCACCCGCTGGTCGGAGTCGATCCGCTTCTGCAGCGCCTGGATGTCCTTGAACAGGCCGTCGAACTTCTTGAAGTCGGCCTGCCGGTCCTTGCCGTCGCCGTACACCTCCTTGACCGCCTTGCCCTGGCAGCCGAGATCCGGATCGGCGGTCTTGGTCGAGCTCGGGTCGTCACCGCCCTGGATCACGACGGTGCCGTTCGGGCCGCCGTTCGGTCCGTTCAGCGCCTTGTCGTACGCCTTCTGCGCGGTCGGCGACAGCGCGGCCCGGATCTTGGTGTTCGGGTTGGTGTCGTCGGCACCGGCCTTCGACCAGTCGATCGTGCTGATCCCGTACCCGTACTGCTCGGCGAACTTGTCCGGCGGCAGGCTGAACGCGTCGGTGAACTTGTTCTTCGCGTTCTGCTCCGGCGGGACCGCGACGTACTCGAACCCGGCCGTCTTCATGCAGGCGGCGGTCGCGTCCTGGACCTTGCGCTGCTTGGCCAGATCCTCCTCGCTCGGCTGCTGCGCGCCACCGACCCGGCTCGCGACCTGGAACGTGCCACCGCCGGACGAGCTGACGAAACCTTCACCCATGTACTCCGCGAGCGGGCTCTTGGCGCTCTTCTGGTCGCCGGACGTGACCGGCGTCTTGTCGTTCCCGCAGCCGGCCAGCGCCAGGACGGCCACCACGGCGAGCGCTGCTGCTGTACGTGAGGTTCTCATGGCAGCCGAGCGTGCCGCCGGGGCAGTGAAGAACCTGTGAAGGACCGGTTTGCACCTGATGCTCTCAGCCGATCTTCATCGGATTCTCATCATCTTCGGCGACATTGATCGGTATGCCAGCGCGGATCCTGGTCGCCGAAGACGACCTGAAGCAAGCGGAGCTGATCCGGCGGTACCTCGAACGCGAAGGGCATCTGACCGTCGTCGTGCACGATGGCCGGGCCGCCATCGACGAGGCCCGCCGGCGCAGTCCCGACCTGCTCGTACTCGACGTGATGATGCCCAAGGTGGACGGCCTGGACGTGTGCCGGGTGCTCCGGGCGGACGCCTCGAACGGCGCCGGGCTGCCGATCATCATGCTGACCGCCCGGTCCACCGAGGACGACCTGCTGCTCGGGCTCGACCTGGGCGCGGACGACTACCTGACCAAGCCGTACAACCCGCGCGAACTCGTCGCCCGGGTGCGGACCGTGCTGCGCCGGACCCGGATCCGCGCCGAGGGCGAGGTGTACCGGGTCGGTGCGCTGGAGATCGACCCGGGACGGCACGAGGTCCTGGTGGCCGGGAACCTGATCGACCTGACCCCGGCCGAGTTCAAGATCCTCGCCTGCCTGGCCGCCTCCCCGGGGCGGGCGTTCTCGCGCCAGCAGCTGCTCGAGCACGCGTTCGGCTTCGACCACTACGTGTTCGACCGGACCGTCGACGTCCATGTGATGAACCTGCGGAAGAAGATCGAGCCGTCGCCGGGCGAGCCGGCGTACCTGAAGACCGTGTACGGCGTCGGGTACAAGCTCGCCGACAAGCTGGCGGCGGACCATGCGTCGTAGTGTGCTGATCCGGTTCCTCGGACTATCGCTCGCGGTCGCGCTCGGCGCGGTGATCGCCACCGCGGTGATCGCGACGTACAGCACCTCGGAAAAGCTGCAGGGCGAGATCGACGCCAACACCGGTCAGCTCCAGCTCGACGGCGAGATCTACGGCGAGCTGTCGAGGTACGCCTCCGACCATCCGACCTGGTCAGGGGTGGACAAACTTGTGCACGACCTCGCCGACCGGCTCGGCCGCCGGGTCGCCGTCACCGCTGAGGACGGCTCGGTGATCGCGGACTCGGCCCGGGTCCTCGGCGCCGCGCCCGAACTCCCGTCGGTGCCGGCGGCAACCATCGACGCGCGCAACGACGGGTCGGCGAAGCTGACCGGAGCGCTGACCGTGTACGCGGTCCGCAAGAACGTCGTGGTCGGCCAGGGCGAGAGCTACTCGACGACCGCGGGGGCCGCGCCGCCGTTCCTGATGTACCCGGGCTGGGGTCTGACCGACGCCGAGAAACGCGACCGCGAGAAGCTCGCGGAGAAGTCGGTCAGCTGTTACGCCGCGAAGGGTCAATCGGCGAGCGTCGCGCTGGCCGGAGCCATGCCACAGGTGATGGTCGAGTCGGCCAAGTCGACCGCGAACGTCCGGGTGCTGGAGAAGCCGCTCACGCCGCAGAAGGCGGACAGTTGCGTTCCGGCCGGGCTGAACGCGCCGAGTGCCAAGGCGAAGATCGTCAACGACGACCAGATCCGGCGCGCGACCGACTGTCTGGACGCGGCCGGGCTGAAGTACGACCTCACCGACTTCGACGGGCTGAAGGCGGTGCAGCCGAAGGTCGACAGCTCGGCGAAGTTCCAGGACTGCGTGAGCCAGGCGCAAGTGCAGGCGCTGACGCCGTACGTCGCGCCGCCCGCCAAGCTGTACCTCGGCGCGAAGAGCACGTTCGACGTGTTCTCCGGCGAAGGACTACTGCGTACGGCTGCGACCGCCCTCGGCGTACTGCTGATCGCCGCGCTGGTGATGATCTTCGCCGGCCGCCGCCTGGTCCGGCCGATCGTCGCCCTGACCGGCGCCGCCCAGCGGATGCGCAACGGCGATCACGCGGCGCGGGTCCCGGTCAGCGGGAGGGACGAGGTCGCGCGGCTCGGGAACGCGTTCAACGACATGGCCGAGTCGATCCAGCGGCACGACTTCCAGCGGAAGGTGATGGTCAGCGATGTGGCGCATGAGCTGCGTACGCCGCTGGCCAACATCAAGGGGTATCTGGTCGCGTCCGAGGACGGCGTCGTACCGCTCGACCGCGAACTGGTCAGCTCGCTGCTCGAAGAGACCGCGCTGCTTGAGCATCTCGTCGCCGATCTGCAGGATCTTGCGCTCGCCGACGCGGGGATGTTGCGCCTGCATCCGGCGCCGCGGGATCTGACCGAGCTTGCGCATCAGGTGGTCTCGGCGCATCGTCCTGCCGCGGACGCGGCTTCTGTCAGTCTCACGTCGACGGCGGTTGGGCCGGCGATGGCGGTGGTGGACGGTGCGCGGATTCGGCAGGCGCTGGGGAATCTGGTGTCGAACGCGATCCGGTACACGCCGGGCGGGCAGGTGGTGGTCGGGGTGCGGCGCGTTGACGACGGGTACAAGCTCACCGTCACCGACAACGGGACCGGGATCGCGGAAGAACATCTGCCGCATTTGTTCGATCGGTTCTATCGGGCGGATCAGTCGCGGACCCGCAGTACCGGCGGCAGTGGGCTTGGTCTGGCGATCACGAAACATCTGGTCGAGGCGCACGACGGGCGGATCAGCGTCACCAGCGTGGTCGGTTCCGGCTCGACCTTCACGGTGTGGATTCCGGCTGATTAACCTGTGAGTCATGAAGGCTCGGGTCGCTGACGTTCACAAGATCGCCGGCGGGATGCCGTACGTCACCAAATGGGAACGCGACGACGGAACCGACCGGCCGGTGTACCAGGTCGGCGGGAAGTCGTTCGTGTTCTTCCGTACGCCCCGGCCGGATGCCGTCGACAGCGACACCGGAGAGCGGTACGACGACGTGATCATGATCTGGGTCGAATCCGAGGACGAGAAGCTGGCGTTGATTTCGGACGAGTCGAAGCCGTTCTTCACCACACCGCACTTCGACGGGCATCCGTCCGTGCTCGTCCGCGCGAGCCGGCTGGGCGAACTGTCCCGGCAGGAGCTGACCGAGGTGATCCAGGACGCGTGGCTGGCCCGCGCCTCGAACCGGCGCGCAACCACTTGGCTCAAACAGCAGCGCCTGGACTGATCCCGCTGCCACACTGACCCCGTGAGCTCACCCCCGCCCGAGCCGAACCCGCGCTGGCAACCGCCGGTCCAGGACTTCCGATCAGCGCCTCCGTACGGCCAACCACCCCGGAAGAGTCGCGCCGGACTGATCCTGGCCCTCATCGTCGTACTGTCCCTGGTCGCCCTGGGCGCACTCGGCCTCGTCGCGTACCGGCTGATCACCAACCACAAACCGGCGGCTGGTCACACACCAGCAACTCGTACCACCAAGTCTCCGAGCACCGGTCCCAGTGCCGGCCGGACTGGGGTCCCTACCGCCGGGCGGACTGGGGTTCCGACTGGGCAGCCGTCCAGTAGTTCTTCGACGACTACGTGGTCGACGACCTGGACGTCCACCGGTCAGCCGGTCTCCCCCGCGAACCCCGCCACGGCCGCCGAAGCCAGCAGCCTTGCCCGGCGTTTCGTCACTCACCTGAACACCAACAACTCCACCGCCGCGACAAAGCTGGCCTGCGCAAGCTCGCGTCAGCTACTCCCCACGCTGATGAAGAACCTCCTCAACCCACCCACCAACCTCACCGCCGGCGGCCCGATCGGCCAGTCCCCCACGTTCGTCGTCCCCCTCACCGGCACCACGAACAACTCGCCGACCACCGGCCTCCTGATCATCCAGCAGCTCGAGCCCGCTCCCCTCTGCGTGACCGCCTTCCAACTCACCCCGTCCTGATGGGGGTCGGCCCCTCAGCTGCAGGGTTGCCCCCTCGGATTCTCAGGGGGCAACCCTGCATCTGAGGGGTCAAGGTCGGGTCGACCGGCGGGTCGGGCCGACGGGCGGGGCGGGTCGACGGGTGGGGCCGGTCGACGGGCGGGGCCGGTCGACGGGCGGGTCAGGTTGAGGGAGGGTCGGCGAGGGGCTGCAGGTGGGCGGTCTCGTTGAGGGAGATGACCTGGTGGCTGTGATGGGTGTCGTTGCGCCGGAGGGTGGTGATGCTGCCCGAGGCGAGCGGGAAGAACACCCGGTCGGTCGAGCGCATTGGCATCCCGATCCAGGCAGCGATCAGGTAGCTGGACGCGGACCCGTGGGACACGATGACCTGGTTCTCGACCGGTCGGCGGAGGATGTCGTCCAGTGCCGGGTACAGACGTTCGACCAACGCCAACCGGGTCTCCGCACCGGCTGGTCCGTCGTGGTGCCCGAGCCGGTCGCCGTCCTCAGGCATCGGAATTCGGCGCTCGTCCAACCAAGCCTGCGGACGCCCGTCGGCCTCACCGTTGGACCGTTCACGCAGCCGCGCGTCCGTACGAACCTCGACCGAGAACCGACGGGCGATCCGCTCGGCCGTCTGACTCGCCCGCCGGAGATCAGACGAGTACACCTCAACCGCCTGCGCTCCGATCCGGCTCTGGAGTACGTCCGCGATGCGCTCCGCCTGCAATCCCCCACGAACAGTCAGAACCGAGTCGTACCAACCCCCGACAACCCCATCCACATGATGCCGAGCCTCAGCATGCGTCACCAGGTAGATGTATCTCATCGCCGCCGAGCCTAGGAGTGGTTGGGGGCGAGGGTGCGGGCGGTTTGGAGGAGGGGGGTTTGGGTGGGGAGGGTGGCGATGATGGGGGTGTCGAGGCCGTTTTCCAGGTAGCGGTTGATGTGGGATTGGCACTGGGTGGGGGTGCCGTGGACTATCAGGGCGTCGACGAGGTGATCGGGGATGGCGGCCATGGCGGCGTTGCGGTCGCCGGTGGACCAGGCGTCGCGCATGGGTTTCATCAGGTCGGCGCGGCCGAGCCAGTCGTGGAATGCGGCGTAGCCGGGGACGGTCAGGTAGGTGGCGATCAGGTAGCGGCCGATGTTGCGGGCCATTTCGGCGTCTTCGGTGGCGCAGACGAAGATGCGGGCGGCGAGTTCCTTCTCAGGACCCAGCTCGGCGCGGACCTGGCGTACGTCTTCCGCGGACAACCAGTTCGTAATCGCGCCATCGGCTTCCCGCGCCGCCAGCCGGAGCATCTGCGGACGGAGCGCGGCCAGCATGATCGCGGGCGGTACGTCCGGCGCCTTCTCCAACCGGAACCGATTGATCGTGAAGCTGTCGAACGACCCGTCCACCTTCTCGCCGGCGAGCGCGTGCCGCAGGAAGCGCAGTACGTCCCGCGTACGCGCCAGCGGTGGGTCGTACGCGATCCCGTTCCACCCGGTCACGATGGTTTCCGACGACGCGCCGATCCCGAGGACGAACCGCCCCGGCGCCAGGTCCGCGAGCGCCGCCGCGCTCATCGCGAGTGCGGCCGGACCGCGAGTGTGGACCGGTACGACAGCCGTGCCCAACCGCAGCCGATCGTCCCACTCGGACGCGAGCACCAGCGGCGTGAACGCGTCCGCGCCCGCGACCTCCGCGGACCACAGATCGGTGTACCCGAGCTCGGACAGCTCCGAAATCAGGTCCCGGTGGTCACGCAGCGGTACCCCGGTCAACGGTACGGTCAGCCCCCAGCGCATCAGATCATTCTCCTCAGCAACGGCAGCGGCGCGAACCGCATCAGCTGCGCGATCGGCGCCCACGGCCACCCGGGAACGTACGCCTTCGCCTTTTCCGCCTCGATCGCGGCGACGATCGCCCGCACCCCGGGCTCGGTGCCGACGATCAGCGGCGTGTTCGCGACCTTCTCGTTCATCTCGGAGTGGATGTAGCCGGGGTAGATCGTGCTCACCTTGATCGGCTTCCCGAGCAGTTCCATCCGGAGCCCTTCACCGAGCGCGGCGAGTCCGGCCTTGGTCGCCGCGTACGTGGTGACCGTCTTCGGCAGACCGCGCAGGCCGGAAATCGACGAGATCAGTACCAGATGGCCGGCGTTCCGCGCCCGGAAGAGCTCCATCGCGGCCTCGGCCTGCGCGAGCGATCCGACGAAGTTGGTCAGCGCGGTGTCCCGGTTGGCGTCGAAGCGTCCGGTACCGAGCGGGGCGCCCTTGCCGAGGCCGGCGTTCACCACGACCCGATCGAGCGGCAGTTCCGCGTCGATCGTCCGGAACACCTCGAAGACCTGCTCGTGGTCATTCACATCCAGTGTGTGGATAACCACCTTGGCCTGTGGATAACTTCGGCCAATCTCGTCCCTCAGCGCGTCCAAGCGGTCGGTACGGCGCGCGGTCAGCGCCAGGTCGTGGCCCTTCGCGGCGAACTGCCGGGCCATCTCCGCCCCGAGCCCGGAACTGGCGCCGGTGATCAGGATGTTCCGTCGCATCGGAGTCCTATCTGTGCGAGAGCGCTACCGGTACGAGAGCAGCTCGGTGCCGAGGTGTACGTGCTCGTTGTAGCTCACCACAGTCAGCCCCGCACGCCCGGACACGACTTTGGTGATCGCGGTATTGATGGTCACCGGGTTCAGCGTCGGCCACAGTCCGTCACCGCCGGACAGCAACCGGCTCACCACCGCCGCGATCGGACCGCCGGACGTGAACACCACGGCGGATTCACCTTTCCCAAGCCGTTCGGCCGTCCGCCGGACCGCGTCATGAGACCGTTCGCAGAACGACTCGAACGTCTCGCTGTACCCGTCCGCGCCCGCCATCCACCGTTCCGTCGCCGCACTGAACATCTGCTGGAACGCGCGCTGTGGATGACCGGTCCGGGCCAGATCGGCCACCATCACGGCATGGTTCCGGTACGCGGGTTTGTGCGCGACGATCACTTCCTGGTGATCGAACTCGTCGTACCCCTTGTCCACATCCGCGGTGAACCCGGCCAGCGTCGCGGTCTGCTGATGTCTGCGCATCGACCCGGAAACCACCAGCTCGGGCCGCACCTCCGCCAGCGTCTGCCCGAGCCGGGCCGCCTGCTGCTCACCCAGCGCGGACAGTTTGTCGTAGTCGCGCGCACCGAACGACGCCTGCGCATGCCGGACCAGGTAGATCGCAGCCATGCCAACTCCTTCCCCACCCCACCACCCCGGTCAGGTCACGCCTGCCGAATGATCTTGCGGCAGCGCCGCTCGAGTACGTTCACCGGCAGCCAGAAGTTCTTGAAGCGCGGGTTCCGGGTCTGCTTGTGGTGATAGCGGTAGTAGATCTGCTGCGCGATCACCGCCAGCCGGAACAACCCGAACACCTCGTAGAACGCCCAGTTCGCCGGCTCGAGTCCGGAGCGTTTCGTGTAGTACTGCACGATCTCGTCGCGCGTCAGCATGCCGGGTACGTCCGACGGCTGCAGTTTGAACCGGCGGAACGCCCAGTTGTCATCCGCCTGCACCCAGTACGCCAGTGCGCTGCCGAGGTCCATCAACGGATCGCCGAGGGTCGCGAGTTCCCAGTCGAGTACGCCGACCACGCGGAGCGGATCGTCCGGCGCGAGTACGACATTGTCGAGCCGGAAGTCGTTGTGGATAACGCAGGTCTTCACGTCCTTCGGCTGGTTGTCCACAAGCCAGGTGATGACCTTGTTGTAGCTCGGTACATTCCAGGTCTTTGCTTTGCGGTAGCGGTCGGACCAGCCGGTGAGTTGGCGGCCGACGTACCCGGCGCCGCGACCGAGGTCGGACAGGCCGGCCGCGGCGGGGTCGACGGCGTGCAACTCGGCGAGGGTGTCGATCAGGGTGAAACCGAGCTGGCGGGTTTGGGCCGCGGTCAGGTCGACGCCGAGCGCGCGGTGCCCGGGGATGGTGCCGGCGACCCGCTCCATCACATAGAACTCGGAGCCGATCACCTGTGCATCGTTGCAGTGAGCAACCATTTCGGGGACGTAGCGGAAGACCGGTTTGAGGCCGGCCTGGATGCGGTACTCGCGGCCCATGTCGTGCGCGCTCTTCGCCTTGGTCCCGCTGGGCGGGCGGCGCAGGATCAGTTCGCGATCGGGGTAGGCCAGCAGGTACGTCAGGTTCGACGCGCCGCTGGTGAACTGCCGGACCTCCGGCAGCCCCTCTGGCAATTCGGTCTGCGACCGCAACCAGATGTCCATCGCGGTCACGTCGAAAGCGTCCTCGGCCCGCACCGGCCGGGCGCCGTCTGCTGCTGCCACTACTGGTCCGTCCCCTCCACCCGTTCGGCACGGATGTGGGCGCGGGCCGCGATCTTGTACATCTGCCGGTTGTACAACGGGCGAGCGTAGCGCTTCGACAGCCACGCCACCCGGGCCGGCCGGTCGGGGATGATCAGGAACCGTTTCCGCGCGATCCCCGCCAGCACGGCGGCCGCGATCTCGTCGGCGGTCCGCGGCGACTTCTCGATCAGTTGCCGCGCGGCCGTCCCCATCGTGGTGTCCGCGCCGCGGATCGAGTCGGCGAGGTTCGTCCGGAAGAACGACGGACAGACCACGGACACGGTCACTCCGTACGGGCGCAACTCGTGTGACAACGTCTCCGAGAGCGCGACCACACCGGCCTTCACCGTGTTGTACGAGCTCATCATCGGCGGATGCACCAGACCGGCCGCGGACGCGGTGTTGACGATGTAGCCGGACCGCTGACGCTTGAACATCGGCGTGAACGCGCGGCAACCACGCACCACGCCCATCAAGTTGATGTCGACGACCCGATTCCACTCGTCCAGCGTCTCGACATCGATCCGGCCACCGGTCGCGATCCCGGCGTTGTTCACCAGGATGTCCAGACCGCCCCAGTTCTGCTCGCACCACTCGACCGCGGAAGTCCAGTCGTCGGCACTTCGTACGTCGAGCTTGCGGTCCGCTCCGGCAAGATCCGTGCCGAGCACTTGGTGGCCGTCGGCAACGAACTTGGCAACCAGCGCGGCGCCCAGTCCGCTGGCGGCACCCGTGACGAGTACGCGGCTCACTTGACCTCCTGCGCAGCCAGGTACGACGCCAGCTCGATCTTGGCGATCACGCCACGATGCACTTCGTCCGGACCGTCGGCCAGCCGCAACGCGCGAGCGCTCGTCCACGCGGCCGCGAGCGGGAAGTCGTCGGACAGGCCGCCACCGCCGTGCAACTGGATCGCCATGTCGATCACGTCCTGTGCCATCCGCGGCACCGCGACCTTGATCTGGCTGACCTCGCTCAACGCACCGGCCAGGCCTTGCGTGTCGAGCAGATAGGCGGTTTGCAGGACGAGCAACCGCGCTTGGTTGATCGCAATCCGCGCGTCCGCGATCCGCTCCCGGTTGCCGCCGAGGTTCACCAGCGGCTTGCCGAACGCGGTCCGGCTGGTACCACGCCGCAACGCGAGTTCAAGGGACTTTTCGGCTAGTCCGATCAGCCGCAAGCAGTGATGTACGCGTCCCGGACCGAGCCGCCCTTGGGCGATCTCGAACGCACGGCCCGGTCCGACCAGGATGTTCTCGACCGGCACCCGCACGTTGGTGAACGAGACCTCGCCGTGACCGTGCGGCTCGTCGTACCTGCTCATGGCCGGGAGGAGCCGAACGACCTTCACGCCCGGGGCATCGCGCGGTACGAGCACCATGGTGTGCCGTTCGTACCGATGTGCGCCGGGCTCGGTGAGGCCCATGAAGATCAGCAGCTCACAGTCCGGGTGGCCGACACCCGTACTCCACCACTTGCGCCCGTTCACGACCACTTCGTTGCCGTCGACAACAGCAGTCGCGGCCATGTTGGTGGCGTCGGAGGACGCGACGTCCGGCTCGGTCATGCAGAACGCGGACCGGATGGTGGCGTCGAGCAACGGTTCCAGCCAGCGCTTCTTCTGCTCGGCAGTGCCGTACCGGAGCAGGACCTCCATGTTGCCGGTGTCCGGCGCGTTGCAGTTGAACACGTACGGCGCGATGAACGACCGGCCGGTGAGCTCGGCGATCGGGGCATAGTCCAAGTTGGACAGGCCTTCGCCGTACTGCTCGTTGCCCGGCTCGGCCGGCGGGAGGAACAGGTTCCACAGGCCGGCGTCGCGGGCTCGCGCCTGCAGCTCCTTGATCAGCGGCTGCGGCTGCCACGGGTCGCCGGCACCCCGGATCGCGGTGTGCAACTCGGCTTCGACCGGCTCGATCTCGGTCCGCAGAAACTCGGCAACGCGGGCGATCAGGTCCTGAGCCCGGGCCGAAGGTTCGAACCCCATCAAGACTCCTCTCCTCACCTTGACCGTAGCCCATCTTCTAAGCAATGCTCAATAGATGGAGCACCGACTCTCGGCGGAGGACCGCAAGAAGCAGCTGGTCAAGATCGGCCTGATGATGCTGCGCACGAAACCGATCCACGAGCTGTCGATCGACGCGATCGCCGGCCAGGCCGGGATCTCCCGCGGGTTGCTGTTCCATTATTTTCCCAGCAAACGTGACTATTACGTCGCTGTCATCTCCGCTGCCGGGCGTCGTTTGCTGCGGGTCACGAAGGCTGACGAGTCACTTCCGCCCGAAGAGCAGCTGCGGGAGATGCTCGTGCAGTTCGTCGCGTTCATCGCGCGGCGGCGGCCGGCGTACATCTCGTTCGTCCGCGGCGCGGCCGGCGGTGACGACTACGCGGTCGAGGTGTACGACGAAACCCGTGCTGGGCTGACGAAGCGCATCCTCACTTACATCGGTATGCCGGAAGTAGCTGACGAACCGACGTCGCCGGAGTACCTGCGCATTCACGCGTGGCTGTCGTACACGGAAGATCTCGCCCTCGAATGGTCCGGCCTCCCGGAAAAGGACCGCCCGTACGACGCCAACCACCTGATCGACCACGCAATCGAAGCCCTCCACACACTCCGAAAGCTGTAGCCGCAAGTACCTCCGCGTACGCAAGCACCCCCGCGTGCTACGCAGGCACTCCTTCGTCGCACCAGCTACGCGCGCTCCCACCCACCCTCCGGCTCAGCGCCGGCCCATCCTCTCCGGCTACCGCCGGAGCTTGCGGGCTGCCGCCCGACCCACTAAGGGCTATCGCCACGCGCCACCCACCTACGTGGTCGAAACGCCCACATGCCGCGCAGCGTTCTATGCGATCCCGTGAAGTTCAAAGACCGGAGCCTCGCGACCGGCTACGCAGGAGCGATGTCCTTCGGCCTCACCAACGTCGCGATCCATGCGGCTGCGATCGAGATGGAACTTGGCAACCACGGTGTGGCGGTGGAGTTCGCCAAGCAAGTCCATCTGCCCGGAGGCTATCCGCCTGACCGGATCGGTCACCACCACATCGACACAGCGCGCGCCCAGCTCTTGATTGGCGACAATGACGGGGCGATGACCTCGCTGCTGAAGGCTCGTCAGATCGCACCACAGAAGACTAGGTACCACCCCAGCGTTCGCGAGACCGTTGCGAGCCTTGTCCACGCCAGCCGGCACGTTCCAGACAGCCTCATCGGCTATGCGAACTGGGTCAGCATCCAACTCTGAACCGTCGCCGAAGTCGATCTCAGGAGATCTCGCGTTGAGTAGTCGAGCCTTGTTTGTCGTTGTGTGTGGTGCCCCGCTTGCCTCTCGGTTGAGTGATGGGGTTCGCGTTGTTCGTGAGTGGGGGTGGACTCCGTACGTCATTCCCACTGACGCCGCGATGCCATGGCTGGTCGAGCAGGACCTTGGCGACGTACCTGTGATCGTCGGCAACCGCAAGCCTCATGAGCCGAGGCGCACTCCTGCGGCCGATGCGGTGGTTGTGGTACCGGCGACCTTTCACACCCTCAACGCCTGGGCTACTGGCAATGCGTACTCGTACCCGCTGACCACGCTCTGCGCGGCCCTCGGCGCCGGCACACCGACTGTCGCTGTGCCGTATGTCAGCCGGGAACTCACCGGCCACCCGGCGTGGGCCTCGTCGCTCGCCGTGCTTGGGCGAGCCGGGGTGCGAGTCCTCGATCCCGGGAGCGGCTCGGTGGCTTCGGTCGAGCCGCTCCAACCTGGGACCGGGTCGCACGTGGTCGTCGGGTTTCGGTGGGAGTGGGTTTTGAAGCAGCTCGAGCTACGGGAGTAGTTCTGGCTGCAGGGTCGGGGTGGGCATGGTGGGGTCGAAGGGGTATAGCGGGCGGAGGACGCTGTGGTGGCCGAGGCGGAGGAGGTCTTGGTCTACGCCGCCGGGGGTCAGGGCGAGTAGCCAGTCGGCGGCGAGGTTGTAGAGCTCGGGTTCCAGGTAGCCGATCTTTACGATCACCAGGTCTGTGGTTGCGGGGTCCAGGCCGAGGAGGGTGAAGTCGGCCAGGTGATGGTACGGCTTGCGGCGGCTGGTGAGGATCGAGTGCAGACCGCCGGCTTTGACTACTGCGACGGTGCCGCCGACCGGGTCCTCGGAGAGCGAGAAGACGGTGCCGGAGAGGGCGACCGGGCCGGCGGGGCCGGAGTCGACCTTGCCGCCGGCGCTGACGTGGACCTCGTTGCCGACGCCGGCCGCGACACAGGCAGCGACCGCGTCGGGGTCGGTGATGCTGGCGTGGATCGCGGTGGCCTTGCCCGAGGTGAGCTCCTCGACGGTGAGCAGCTGGCCGAGCGTCCAGGACGTGTCGCCGGCGCCGCCCGCGGTCGGGTTGTCGCCGGAGTCGCTGATCAAGAACGGGCGCGCACTGCTCGCGAGACCGGCCTTGACACACTCGGCCAACGTCCCGGTCGGCGCGACGAACTCGAAGTTGTCGCGGGCGTCCCAGTACGCCTGCGCCAGCTCGGCCGCCCGCGTGGTGATGAGCTCGTGGTCGTCGCCGGTCACGACGACGGCTGCTCGGCAGCGCGGTTCGTCGGCCCAGGCGTACCCGACCCACACGGCGGCATCCAGTACGCCGGCCTCCTCCGCGATCTCAGCCACCCGGCGGTAGATCGACTTCGCCGGCTCCAGCCGGGTCGACGTCTTTTCGCCGGGCAGCAGCACCGGGACCTGAACCCAGGCCTTGCCGGGCTTGCCCTTGCCGGAGCGGACGCGCTCGACCAGGTTGCGGAGGGCACGTTCGCGGCTTTCCATCGCGTCCTCGTGCGGCGCCATCCGGTAACAGGTGATCAGGTCGACCGCCGTACCGAGCTCGCGGGACACGTTGCCGTGCAGGTCCATCGACGCCGACACCAGTACGTCCGGACCGAGTACGGACCGGATGCGGGTCGCGAGGTCGGCCTCCGCGTCCTGCCGGCCGACCACGCTCATCGCGCCGTGGATGTCGAAGAAGAACCCGTCCAGCGGACCGGCCGCTTCGAGGCGGGTGATGATCTCGGCGGACAGGTCGTCGTACACCTCCGGCAACACCGCGCCGCCGGGCAGCGAGCGCGCGTGCACCAGCGGAACCCACTCGATCCCCTGCGCCCAGTCCTTGCCGAGGAACTCGTAGCGCTCCATCAGGCGGTCCCCGCGGCGGACGTCGAAATCCGCCAGCCCGGCCCGGTGCGGCGAGAACGTACTGGACTCGATGGCGATCCCGGCAATGCCGATCCGAAGGTTCATGCCCAAAACTTGCCACAACCTGGCCGTTTCACGCACTACTTCGCAAGAAATTCTGGACAAAGCCGAGCTGTCGAAGACCGCCGGACAGCTTCGAGGTAGCAGCACAGAACACGAAACGAGAGAGGCAAGAACATGAACGAACTGCAGCAGCTCGGCCGCCTGGTCGGCACCTGGAGCGTTACCGGCGGCGCGAGCGGCACGACCACCTTCGAGTGGCTGGACGGCGGCCACTTCCTGGTCCAGCGCGGAACCCTCGTCCACGAGGGTCACGAGGTACGGATGACCGAAATGATCGGGTACGAGCACCCGTTCGGCGGCGAGCGCGGCACCGAGGTGAAGTCACGCGTGTACGACGCCGACGGCAACACCCTCGACTACGTGTACGAACTGGACGGCGACGAACTCACCATCTGGGGCGGCTCCAAGGGCTCACCGGCCTACTTCAAGGGCAGCTTCAGCGACGGCGGCAACCGGCTCGCCGGAGACTGGGTGTGGCCCGGCGGCGGCTACCAGGCGACGATGGTTCGGGTGTAGAGGAGGATCGATCGATGAAGTACCTGCTGCTGGCGTACGGCGACCAGTCGAACTGGGACACCGTGGATGTGAACAGCCCCGAATTCATCGCGACGTGCAAGTTCTACGAGGACCTGGCCGCCGAACTGACCGCGACCGGCGAGCTGCTCGGTACCGAAGGGCTCGCGCATCCGGCGCTCAGCCGGACGGTACGGCGCGGTGACGGCGGACCGGTCGCGAGCGAGGGGCCGTTCGCCGAGTCGAAGGAGGTACTGGCGAGCTTCGCGATCATCGATTGCGACAGTCACGACCGGGCGATGGCGATCGCGGGCCGGATCGTCGCCGCGGTCGGCGACACCGTCGAGGTCCGGCCGATCATGGCCGGCCCCGACGAACTCCGCCCGGACGATCTTCACCGGGGCGATCTTCGCCCGGGCAGCTGAGCCGGCGGACGCCTTGAGCTGAGGATGGAAGAGCTGTGGCGCGGGCTCGCCCCGCAGGTGCTCGGCGCGCTGGTCCGCCGCTACGGGCACTTCGAGACCTGTGAGGACGCGGTCCAGGAGGCTCTGCTGGTCGCGGCGCGGCAGTGGCCGGAGCAGGGCGTGCCGGACGAACCGCGGACCTGGCTGATCCGGGTCGCCTCGCGTCGGCTGATCGATCTGCTCCGCAACGAGGAATCACGCCGGCGCCGCGAGGACATCGTCCGTACGCCCGAGGTGTCGCCGGCGGCGGTCAGCGGTACGGACGAGTCGTTGACCGTGCTGTTCCTTTGCTGTCATCCGGATCTTCCGGTCACGGCACAACTCCCGTTGACGCTGCGCGCGGTCGGCGGGCTCACCACGAGTGAGATCGCCGCCGCGCTGCTGACGCCGGACGCGACGATCGGGCAGCGGATCAGCCGGGCCAAGCAGAAGCTGCGCGGCAAGCCGTTCCGGCCGCCGGAGGATCCTGCGGACCGGCTGACCGCGGTGCTCCAGGTGCTGTACCTGATCTTCAACGAGGGCTACACGCGTACGGCGGGTGCCGGGCTTGGCCGGATCGAGCTGGCGCGGGAGGCCATCCGCTTGGCCCGGATGCTCCGCGACCAACTGCCCGCTGACGGCGAGGTGGCGGGGCTGCTCGCCCTGATGCTGCTGACCGACGCCCGCCGGGAGGCGCGTACGACGGCTGACGGCCGGCTCGTACCGCTCGACGAGCAGGACCGAACCAGGTGGGACCAGGCGGCGATCACCGAAGGCACCGAGCTGATCACCTGGGCGATGCGTACGACGCCGCTCGGCCCGTACCAGCTGCAGGCCGCGATCGCCGCCGTCCATGGCGAAGCACGCACGGCGGACGAAACGGACTGGCGGCAGATTCTTGCCCTGTACAACCTTCTGGAACCGTTGCTGACCGGCCCGGTCGTCCGCCTCAACCGCGCCGTCGCCACCGCGATGGTGCACGGTCCCGACGCCGGCCTCGCTCTCCTCGGCACCTTGGCCGGCGACGACCGGGTGCGCTGCGGCCACCGCTACCATGCGGTCCGCGCCCACCTCCTGGACCTCCGAGGTGACCACCGCGAAGCAGCCGAGACCTACCTGACCGCCGCCAAACTGACCACCAACACAGCCGAACAGCGCTACCTCCGCACCCGCGCGAATCTCGCCGCTCCTGCAGACGCGAGAGGACGCGGAAACACCGGTGTCACGCCGGCTTGCTAGCGTCCGCGGGCATGGTGATCGACGGAGTGGAAGTACGGTCGGTGCCGGCCGCGGACGCGGATGTACTGGCGCTGGCCGCCGCGCAACAGGCTGAACTGGCGGCGCTCTACGGCGAGGACCAGCCACTGGTCGCCCTGCATGACGAGATCAGGTTCATCGTGCTGACGCTCGACGGCATCGCGACCGGTTGTGTCGGACTCCAGCCGGTCGCGCCCGGGGTGGGTGAGATCAAGCGGATGTACGTCGTACCGGCCGCGCGTGGGCGGGGTCTGTCGCGCGTGCTGCTCGATGCGGTCGAGGCAGCGGCTCGGGCGGACGGGTTGACGCGGTTACGGCTGGAGACGGGGACCAAGCAGGTCGAGGCGATCGCGCTCTACACACATCACGGGTACGAGCCGATCCCGGCGTACCCGCCGTTCGAGCACGAGCCGGCGTCGGTCTGTTTCGCGAAGGATCTTTAGAGGTTCAGGACCAGGTCGTCGCCGTCGGGGTGGAAGCCGAGGTTGCTGAGGTAGCGGGCGGAGTCGCGCATGCGGGGCGGGGCCAGGACTTGGCGGAAGCCGTGCTGGGTGAACACCTCGCTGCGGCGGTAGACGAACTCGCCGGGGGTGAAGTCGCGGTACTTCGGCACCACGTAGTCGAGGTCGATCTGTGCGCGCCCGGTGCCCGCGTCGTGGGCGAGGACCACGCCGACTGTGCGGTCGCCGTGCTGAACCAGGAACGCGTACGGGCTGGTGCCGGCAGTGAAGCCGGGGTTGAAGCGGGTGATGTCCTTGCGGTGCCGGTCCAGGATGTAGCCGAGGTACGCGTCCGCCTCGCCGACCTGGAGTACCTGGTACTCGGTCTCGTCGTGCCGGTGCCGGAGCAGCCGCCACAGGTGTACGACGTTGATGATCGCCAGGACCGCGTTCATCCCCACCATCGGCCAGACCCCGACGACCGCATTGAACGCGACCAGGATGACGCAGCCGACCAGGTTCAGGATGCGCAGCCGCAGGATGCGGGTCTGCAGCAACGACAGCACGACCAGCGCCGAACCGCCCCACCCGATGATGCTCCACACGTCCACGGCGCGAGACTAGTGGGTGTGAGCGAGTTCTTGCTGCTGGACGGCACACCGTTGCGGACCGTGGACCCGGCGTTGCTCAAAGCAACGAGCTTCGGCCACTTCAGTTCGCTGCAGGTCCGGGACGGCCGGGTTGACGGATTGGATCTGCACTACGACCGGCTCGACAAGAGCACGCGCGACGTCTTTCGTACGCCGCTCCCGGCCGACCGCGTCCGCACCGAGCTCCGCGCGGCCCTCGAACACGCCGGCGCCGGCGACCTCAGCCTCCGCGTCCAGGTCTTCGCCGACACCGAAGTGCACCTGCTGACCCGCGTCGGCCCGCCGATCGCGCCAGGCACCGAACCGCTCCGCCTGCTCGCCGTCGAACATGAACGCGCCGTGCCTCACCTCAAGCACAGCGGTACGTTCGACCTGATCTACTACGGCCGCCAGGCACAGCACGCCGGGTACGACGACGCGCTCTTCCACAGCACGGCCGGTGAGATCTCCGAAGCGTCGATCTGGAACATCTGCTTCGCCCGCGGCGCACGGATCGTCTTCCCGAGCGCGCCGGTGCTTCCGGGCATCCGTCAGCAGCTGCTGCAACGCGGCCTGGAGTCATTCGACGTCGAACGAGTCACGGACGTTTCCGCGTACGACGCGGCGTACCTGACCAACTCGATCGATCCCGCCCTACCGGTGGCATCCATCACCGTCGGCGCCAAGACCATCACCTACGGCAAGCACCCGGAGTCGGCCGAGCGCATCGCCGCCGCGTACGCCACCGAGTCCGCGCAACCGATCTAGCGCAGGGCACTAGCTCCGGGCGGACCACCAGCTGAGCAGTTCCTCGCGGGCGCGCTCCTCGCCGAGCGGTCCTTGGTCGAGCCGGAGCTCCATCAGGAACTTGTACGCCTCGCCGACCTCGCGCCCCGGCGCGATACCGAGGATCTCCATGATCTGGTTGCCGTCCAGGTCGGGGCGGAGCGAGTCCAGCTCCTCCTGCTCCTGGAGCCGGGCGATCCGCTCCTCCAGGTCGTCGTACGCGGCCCGGAGCGCGTCCGCCTTGCGGCGGTTGCGGGTGGTGCAGTCGGCGCGGGTGAGGACGTGCAGGCGCTCGAGCTGGTCACCGGCGTCGCGGACGTAGCGGCGGACGGCGGAATCGGTCCACTCCCCCTCGCCGTACCCGTGGAACCGCAGGTGCAGCTCGATCAGCTTGCTGACCTGGTCGATCTGCTCGTTGCTGAACCGGAGCGCCTTCATCCGCTTCCGGGCCAGCTTCGCGCCGACCACGTCGTGGTGGTGGAACGTCACTTTCCGGTCACCCTCGAACCGCAAGGTCTTGGGTTTTCCGATGTCGTGCAGCAATGCGGCGAACCGAACGACGAAATCGGGCGTCGGAACAGAGAGACGGGACTCCAGATCGATGGCTTGATCGAGGACGGTGAGCGAATGCTGGTACACATCCTTGTGCCGGTTGTGCTCGTCCTTCGCGTCCCGGAGCGCGGGCAGCTCCGGCAGCACGTATCCGGCCAGACCGGTACCGACCAGCAGTTCCAGCCCGACCCGCGGGTGATCCGCGATCATCAGCTTCTCCAGCTCGTCGCGGACCCGCTCGGCGGACACGATCGTGATCCGGTCGGCCATCGCGGTCATCGCCGCCACCACCGCCGGGTCCGGGGTGAAGCCGAGCTGCGCCGCGAACCGGGCCGCCCGCATCATCCGCAGCGGGTCGTCGGAGAACGAGTCCTCCGGGGTACCGGGGGTGCGGATGCGCTGGTGGGCCACGTCCTCGATCCCGCCGTACGGGTCGACGAACTGCCGGGACGGGAGCCGGACCGCCATCGCGTTCATGGCGAAGTCCCGGCGGGCCAGGTCGGCCTCCAGGCTGTCTCCGTACGCGACCTCGGGTTTGCGCGACGTGGGATCGTAGGTCTCCGACCGGTACGTAGTGATTTCCAGGACCCACTCACCCTTACGACAGCCGATGGTGCCGAACGCCTTGCCGATGTCCCAGACGTGGTCCGCCCAGCCGGCCACCAGCCGCTCGATCGCGTCCGGGTGGGCTGACGTGGTGAAGTCCAGATCCTTGCTCCCCCGGCCGAGCAGAATGTCCCGGACAGGACCGCCGACCAGGGCGATCTCGTGGCCGGCGGCGGCGAAGCGGGAGCCCAGCTCGTCGACCACCGGAGCGAGTTCCAGCAACGCCTGGACGGCGCGCCGCTGGACGGCGGGCAGGGATCCGGCGGGGGCTGACTGGTCGGCAAAGGGTGACACGGGGAACTAGGTTACGGTGACGGCGTGTTCAGACGGCGACTGAGGCTCCCGGCGGTACTGGGAGCCGGCCTGTTGGTGGCTGCTTCGGCAGCGACCGTGGCGGCTCCGGCCGAGGCGGCGCCGGGTGACGACCCGGTCGTGCAGGTCTCCATCAACGGGTTCAGCCCGTCGGTGCCGAAGCCCGGTCAGCCGGTGGTGATCAAGGGCACGGTGACGAACACCAGCTCGGTGACGTTCACCGACCCGCAGGTCCTGGCCTGTATCGACCGGACCCGGCTTGCCAGCACCGCCGCCCTGGACGCGATCCCGACCGAGCAGAACATCCCGATGGACAAGCGGGACAGCTGCGGCAACCTGACCAACGACCCGCAGACCTTCAAACCGTTCGAGCGGCCGCTGGCACCGAAGGAAACGGTCGCCTTCACGCTCACGGTGCCGTGGAAGGAATGGCGGATCACCGACCACACCGGCGTGTACGTGGTCGGCGTCGGTTTCCGCGGCCAGCCGCCGAACAGCGAACGCATCGCGGCCGGCCGGACCCGGACGTTGATGCCGGTGGCCGGCAAGCAGCCGCTGACCCGGACCGTCAACACCGCCCTCGTGATCCCGTTGCTGCACCGCCCGACCCAGCTCGGCGGCAAGAACTTCGCCAACGAGTCACTGGCCAAGGACCTCGGCCCGAGCGGCTTGCTGGGCCGGTCGCTGATGCTGGGCCGGCAGCACCGGGTCACCTGGCTGGTCGACCCGGCGATGCTCGACGAGATCCGGCAGCTGGCCAAGGGCTACGTCATCGCCAGCCCGAACGGCGAGACCGCGACGGGTACGGGGCAGGCGGCCGCCGCCACCTGGCTCAAGGAGTTCGACTCGAGCCGCGCGCATGGCAACGAAGTCGTCCTGCTCCCGTACGGGGATCCGGACGTGGCCTCCCTGCTGGACACCGGGGGCCAGCTGAAGGACATGGTCCGCCAGGCGCGGACGCGCACCGAGCGGTACGACCTGGGTTCCACCGGGTTCACCAACGGGCTCTGGCTGGAGGGCGGTGCGGCCGCGAGCCGCTACCTCGGCCCCGCGTCCACCGGCTTCCCCGGCGCCACCTCCGAGGATCTGAACCTGGTCAGCAGCTCCTCGTGGCCGGCCGCCAAACGCCCGGTGCTCACCACCACCCCGGTGTACAACCTGATCACCACCCCCGAGGGCCCGGATCAAGCGGTCCGGACCGTGGTCGCGGACTCGTCGCTGACCGCGGGCGGCCCGGACGCGGACACCGTGGACACCCCGCTCCAGGTCCGGCAGCGGTTCGCCGCGGTGACCGCTCTGATCGCGGCCAGCGGCGGCGGCCAGGGCGCCTCGTCCGTCGTCGCGCTGCCGCCGCGTGGCTGGGACACCACCGGCGGCGCCACCGCCGCGCTCGCGAACAGCCTCTCGCTGCCCTGGGTGAAGGCCACCGACCTGAGCTCGGTCGCCGACGGCAATCAGCGGCCGCAGACGATGCGGACACCGGCCGCCGAGGCCACCAACGGCCTCCTGACCGACAACCAGCTGACCGGCGTCACCCGGCTGGCCAACGCGACCGGCACCATGCAGAAGCTGCTCGTCGACGAGGCCGCGCTGCCCGAGGTGATGTCGCAGGCACTGCTGCGCTCCGCCTCGGCCGGCTGGGCCGGGTACCCGGAGGAGTCCCGGCAGTTCGCCGCGATCGAGCTCGGTTCCGTCAACAAGCAGCTCGGCAGCGTACGCCTGGTGAACGCCAAGGTGGACAAGGGTCTGCGCAAGGAGATCAAGGTCAACCTGGCCGGCAGCAAGGGCACCTTCCCGCTGACCATCGCCAACGACACCGAGTGGTCCGTGCGGGTCGGCATCGTGGTCAAGCCGGTGAACCGGACCGACCTGAAGATCGAGACACCGGAGACCGTGGTCCTGCCGCCGCACGGCAAGTGGACACCCCGGATCAACGCGAGCGCCGAGCAGAACGGCCTGATCCGGGCCGACGCCCAGGTGGTGAACGCGGACGGCCAGCCGATCGGCAAGTCCCAGGAGCTGCTGATCCAGGCCAGCCAGTACGGCAGCGTCGGCTGGGTGCTGGTCGGCGCCGCCTGCGCGCTGCTGTTCGGCACGTCGTTCGTCCGCATCTACCGCCGGGTCCGCAGCGAACGCCGCAACCCGACTGCGGCGGAGACCCCCGAGGAGGCCGCGGAGCCACAGCTTCCGGGCACCGAGACCCCTGATCCCGCCCAAGGACGCTCCGAGCCGGACGGCGTCCCCGAAGCCGCGACTCCGGACGCGTCACTGAAAGAAGGAGTCGGTTCGAAGGATGGCTGACCGCACCCTGCGATCCGCGGCGGTGATGGCAGCCGGAACGGTGCTGTCCCGCCTGCTCGGATTCATCCGGATCGCCCTGCTCGCGGCCGCGATCGGTACCGCGCTCCGTGGTGACATCTTCACCGCGGCGAACACGATCCCGAACAGTCTGTACATCCTGCTGGCCGGCGGGGTCTTCAACACCGTCCTGGTCCCGCAGCTGGTGCGCGCGATCAAGAACCACGACGACGGCGGCCAGGACTTCACCAACCGGATCCTGAACTTCGGCTTCGTGGTGCTCGCGGTCGTCACGGTCGCCTGCGTACTGCTCGCGCCCGCGATCGCGGAGCTGTACCTGCCGAAGGAACTGCACGACCCGTCCCGGGTGGCCGAGAAGGCGAACCTGGTGATGTTCGTCCGGCTCTGCCTGCCCCAGATCTTCTTCTACGGCGCCTTCGTCCTGATCGGCCAGGTGCTGAACGCGCGCCGCCGGTTCGGCCCGATGATGTGGGCGCCGATCGCGAACAACATCGTCGCCTGCGCCTCGATCGTGACCTTCCTGCTGATCTACCGGGTCGGCGACAACCCGCCGACCTACAGCCACGGCGAGGAGCTGCTGCTCGGACTCGGGCACACGCTCGGCATCGCGGTGCAGTTGCTGGTCCTGCTGCCGTACCTGCGGGCCAGCGGTCACCGGTACCAGGTGAAGTTCGGCCTGCGCGGCACCGGTCTGGGACACACCGCCCGGCTGGGCCTGTGGACAGTGCTCTTCGTGGCCGTGAACCAGGTGACCCTGGTCGTCGTGACCCAGCTGGCGATCGCCGGTAGTGCCTCGGAGGATCCAGGCGCGAAGGCCGGCCTGTTCGCGTACAGCACCGCGATGCTGATCGTCTTGGTGCCGCACGGCATCGTCACCGTCTCGCTCGCGACCGCCGCGCTGCCGCAGATGTCCGCGCTGGCCGCCGAGGGTGATGTGGTCGAAGTCGCCCAGATCTCGGCCCGGTCGATCCGGCAGACGCTGGCGATCGTGGTCCCGGCGGCAGCGGCGATGATCGCGTTCGCGTACCCGATCGTGACGCTGATCGCCGGGTACGGCTCCGGCAAGAACAACCTGACGCTGATGTCGTACACGCTGATGACGCTCGCGCTCGGGATCGTGCCGTTCACCGTGCAGTACTTCCAGTTGCGCACGTTCTACGCGTTCGAGGACACCCGGACACCGTTCTTCCTGCAGTGCGTGATCGCGGGGACGAACATCGCGGCGGCGGTGATCGGGGTCCGGGTCCTGCTCAATCAGGAGGATCTCCGGTTCAGCGGCGTGGTCCTCGGCGGGGCGTACGCGCTCGCGTACCTGGTCGCCGTCCTGGTCTCCCGGCCGGTGCTGCGCCGCAAGGTGCCGCGGGTGCCCGGCTCCGGGATCGGGCTGCCGCTGCTCGCGATGGTGATCGCGGCGGTGGCCGGAGCCGGCGCCGCCCGGGTGGTGCTCTGGATTCTGAGCCTCGCCGTCAATTGGTCCGGACCGCTGGGCGCGATCGTCGAACTGGCGATCGCGGCCGCGGTGATGCTGCCGGTGTACGCCGGCATCTCCCGGGTGCTGCGGATTCACGAAGTGAACGACGTGGTGTCCATGGTCACATCGAAGCTGCCGATTGGCCGGTGATCCGGAGCGCTTGTGCGATCGTGCACCCCTTGTCTGGTCAACGGGGCACTAGCATGGGGGCTGCGATCAGGCCGTTGGCGCATCAAGGAGGGCAAGAGACACCGTGTCGAACCAGACCGTGAGTCCTGGTGCCTTGCTGGCCGGACGGTACCGGATCGCCGAGTTGCTGGCCGAGATCGACGGTGCCCGGGTCTGGCGCGCCGTCGACGAGGTGCTCAGCCGCGCAGTCGTGGTCGACGTGCTGCCGGTCGGCGATCCGCGCACCAATCTGCTCTTCGACGCCGCCCGCCGGGCCGCCGCGGCGAACGACCCGCGGTTCCTGCGGGTGCTCGACTGCGACGTCCACGACGGCGTCACGTACTGCGTCCGCGAGTGGTCCGGCGGCCGGCCGCTGGAGCGGATGCTCGGCACCGGGCCGCTGACCGGGCAGCAGGCGGGCTGGCTGGCCCGTGAGGTGTCCGAAGCCCTGGAGAACCTGCACCGCACCGGGTACGCGCACGGCGCGATCAGCCCGGCGACCGTGGTGGTCACGGACGCGGGCGCGATCAAGGTCGTCGGCGTCGCCACCGAGGCGGCGCTGCGATCGTCCGGCGCGGGTTCGCCCGAGGAGGACGTGCACTCACTCGGCGAGCTGCTGTACGCGTCGCTGACCGGCCGCTGGCCCGGTCCCGCACCGGCCTGGGGCCTGCAGCCCGCGCCGGTCGAGCACGGCCGGCTGCTGAGCCCCCGTCAGGTACGGGCCGGGGTGCCGCGCTCGCTGGACGACATCAGCGACCGGTTGCTCGGCGACCCGCCGCGGCACCACGCACCGCCGATCACCAGCGCGGCCGGCCTGTCCGCCGCGCTGTCCGGTGTCGTCGGCAGCTCGCACGAGCCGCCGAACCAGATGGACGAGACCGTCCAGGTCGCCCGGCAGAACGGCAGCATCGACGACGCGACCCAGGTCGTCCCGCCGGCCGCGCCGCCGGCGCTCGACCCGAGCCCGCAGCCGTACGACCCCCAACCGACCGGGTACCGCCCGCCGCAGCCCGCGTACAACGCCGCGGCCGAGACCGGTCCGGTCCGGCGGCAGCCACCGGCGAACGGGAACGGCAACGGCCGGCGCCGCGACGAGCCGAAGCGGAAGGGCTCCTGGGGCGGCCGGATCCTGATCCTGCTCGCCATCCTCGCGCTGCTCTCGGTGGTCGCGATGGCGCAGTTCCTGCTCAAGGGCGCGATGAACAACGACAAGAGCAGCAGCGGCAACAGTCCGAGCGCCAGCAGTGCGCCGCAGAGCAGCACCACCCCGTCGACGACCGGCGGGAAGGCGACGATCGCGAGCGCCAAGGACTTCGACCCGGACGGCGACAAGACCGAGCACCCGAAGGACGTGCCGAACACGTACGACGGCGACCCGAGCACGACCTGGACGACGATGTCGTACAGCCGTCCGAACCTCGGTGGCCTGAAGCCCGGCGTCGGCATCATCTACAACCTGGGCGCCAAGACCCCGATCTCGAGTGTCGCGGTGACGCTGAAGGGTGACGGCACCAGCCTGCAGGTGCTGATCCCGAAGGGCGACACCACCACGTCGCCGGACACGATCGACGGCTGGGCGCCGGTCGCGACCAAGGAGGACCAGCCGGAGGGTACGGTGACCCTTCCGGTCTCGGCGTCCACCGAGACGCAGTACGTGCTCGTCTGGCTGACGAAGCTGCCGAAGGACGACGGCGGCAAGTACCGGGGCACGATCTCGGAGGTCGCGATCCAGAAATGACCGTTCCCCTGGACTCGGGCAATCCGCCGGACGTCCCGCGCATCGGCGCGGGCGAGCCGGTGGCTCAGGGTGCGCACGACGCCGCGTACGGCACCGCGCCCGCCGGGCCGGCGAGTTACGACCAGCTCGACGACCACGAGCTGCTCCGGATGCATGTGGCCGGCAACCCGGACTCGTTCGGGTTCCTGGTCAAGCGGCACCGGGACCGGATGTGGGCGGTCGCGATCCGTACCCTCGGCGAGCCCGAGGAGGCGGCCGACGCGCTGCAGGAGGCGTTCATCTCGGCGTTCCGGCGGGCGGACTCGTTCCGCGGCGACGCGAAGGTGACCACCTGGCTGCACCGGATCGTGGTGAACGCCTGTCTGGACCGGATCCGGCGCCGGCAGGTCCGCGCCGCCGACCCGCTGCCCGAGGACGAGGACCGCGCCGCCGAGCTGGCCGGACCGGCCGAGGAGGACCCGGCCGAGGTCCGGGAGCGCCGGCTGGACGTGCTGAACGCGCTCAAACAGATCAACGAGGACCAGCGGGCCGCGCTCGTGCTGGTCGACATGGAGGGGTACTCCATCGAGGAAGCGGCCGCGATCCTCGACTGTGCCCCCGGCACGGTCAAGTCGCGGTGCGCCCGGGGCCGGGCCAAGCTGCTGCCGCTGCTCCGGCACTGGCAGACCACCCGCGGGTCCGGAGAACCGGGCAAAACCACGCCGGAAGCAGTGGGAACCGAATGAGTGGGTACACCGTCGAAGCGAAGTCGCCTGCCTCTGGCGACCGGATGTCAGCTGCCTTCGACCGGAGTACCCCTATGACTGCGCTGTTACGGCCTTCCCGTGCGGAGGTGAGCCCCCGATGACCGATCCCGGTCTGCCGACCAGTGAGCACCTCGAGCACCTGGACACGGACACGATCGCCGACCTGATCGAGAACCTGCTGCCCGCGACCGAGGCACACCGGGCCCGCGAGCACGTGAAGGCCTGCCCGGAGTGCCAGCAGACGTACGACGCGCTGCTCGAGCTGACCGCCGACCTCGCCGAAGAGGGCCGGGCGGACATCCCGATGCCGGCCGACGTCGCCGAGCACCTGGACGCGGTGATCGTGTCCGAGTCGGTGCTGCGCGCGTCCACGGTCGGCGTGCACTCGCTGGCCCAGCTGCGCGAGGAGCCCCGCCGGCACCTGCCGAAGCTGCTCGGCGCCGCGGCCGGCGTGGTGCTGATCGCCGCGCTCGGCGTCGGCGTGGTCTTCGCCACCAAGGACCAGGCCAATGAAGGCGCGGCCAGCACGGACCAGAACAGCCCGCCGGCCGACACCGTCACGATCAGCACGAAGGACATCGGTCCGCGTACGCAGAAGTGGCTCGAGCAGACGCCGAACGCGATCCTGCACGGTACGGCGGCCGAGCAGGCGTGCGCGCAGACCTTCGCGGCCGGGCGGCCGAATCCGACCGTCCGGCTGATCCAGCCGGCCAAGATCGACGGCACCCGGGCCACGCTGATCGGTTTGCAGGGCGGTACGCCGCGTGACATCCACATCTTCGCGGTCACCGGCTGTAGCGAACCAGGCGGCGTCGCGAGCTCCTTCTACGACACCAACGTGACGTTGCGCAGCCGTTGAGTTCGCGGGGGCTTGCCATGGGTACCGTATTTAATACATCCCCGCCCCACCGCCCCGGTCAGGGGGGAATGGACGGCCCTTAGGATCCGTTGAGTACGTCGTACCGATCTCGACTCCCCGAGGAACGCCTGCATGAGCGACTCCACAGTCCGCAACGTCATCGTCATCGGCTCCGGCCCGGCCGGCTACACGGCCGCCGTGTACGCCGCTCGCGCGGCCCTGGAGCCGCTGGTGTTCGAAGGCTCCGTGACCGCCGGTGGCGCGCTGATGAACACCACCGAGGTGGAGAACTTCCCCGGCTTCGCGCAGGGCATCATGGGTCCGGCGTTGATGGACGAGATGCGGACGCAGGCCGAGCGGTTCGGCGCCGAGCTGGTGCCGGACGACGTGATCAAGGTCGATCTGACCGGTGAGATCAAGGTCGTCACCGACTCGGCCGGCACCGAGCACCGCGCCAAGGCAGTGATCCTGGCGATGGGTTCGGGCTACCGCAAGCTCGGCCTGCCGGACGAGGACCGGATGTCCGGCCACGGCGTGTCCTGGTGCGCGACCTGCGACGGGTTCTTCTTCCGCGACCACGAGATCGCGGTCGTCGGCGGGGGCGACTCCGCCGTCGAGGAGGCCACCTTCCTGACCAAGTTCGCCAAGAAGGTGCACCTGGTGCACCGTCGCGACGAGCTGCGCGCCTCGAAGATCATGGCCGACCGCGCGTACGCGAACGACAAGATCGAGTTCCAGTGGAACTCGGCGGTCGACACCATCCACGGCGACGACAAGCTCACCCACCTGACTCTGAAGGACACGGTCACCGGTGAGACCCGGGAGCTGCCGGCCACCGGACTGTTCATCGCGATCGGGCACGACCCGCGCTCCGAGCTGGTCAAGGGCCAGGTCGAGCTGGACGCCGAGGGCTACGTGCTGGTCCGGCCGGACAGCACCGAGACCAACCTGCCGGGCGTGTTCGCGGCCGGCGACCTGGTCGACCACACCTACCGGCAGGCGATCACCGCGGCCGGCACCGGCTGCGCCGCCGCGCTGGACGCGGAGCGCTACCTGGCCACCCTGGAGGACGCGGCGACCGCCGCTGCCGCCGCGGCGACCCAGCCCGTCACCGTCTGACGCATCCCAGGCCTTCCCAGACCGAAGCTGACACCGTACGAAGGAGATATGCCCGTGGGCGAGAAGATGAACGCCGTCACCGACGCAGAGTTCACCGAGACCGTGCTGAAGAGCGACAAGCCGGTGCTGGTGGACTTCTGGGCCGAGTGGTGCGGACCGTGCCGCCAGGTTTCCCCGATCCTGGAGGAGCTGAACGCGGACCACGGCGACAAGCTGACGTTCCTGAAGATGAACGTGGACGAGAACCCGGTCACCCCGAGCAACTACAAGGTCACCGGTATCCCTACCATCAACGTCTATGTGAACGGTGAGCTGGCCAAGTCCATCGTCGGCGCCAAGCCGAAGGCTGCCTTGCTGAAGGAGCTGGCCGACTTCACCGGCTGAGAACCGTCCGCTAGACCCGCAAGGAGCAAAGGCCTGATGGAATCCCCGCACGGCGTGTACCGAATCGGCGACCGCGGTGAAGCGGTCGCCGAGATCGTCGGCAAGCTGCAGCGGCTCGGGCTGCTGACCGGCGGTCACGACGTCTACGACGAAGCGACCGCACACGCTGTCCGGGGGTTCCAGCAACAACGTGGGCTGATGATCGACGGGATCGTCGGCCCGCAGACGTACCGCGCCATCGACGACGCGCGCTGGCGGCTCGGCGACCGGCTGCTCACGTACGTGCCGTCGCACCCGCTGTCCGGTGACGACGTGCTGGCGCTGCAGGCGAAGCTGCAGGAGCTCGGCTTCGCGGTTGCCCGGGTGGACGGGATCTTCGCCGCCGACACCCAGCGCGCGGTCACCGAGTTCCAGCGCAACATGGGCCTGCCGGCCGACGGGACCTGTGGCCCCTCGACCTTCAAGGCACTGCAGCGGATCCGGCCGATGGCGACCGGCGGCCGTCCGGACGCGCTCCGGGCTCGCGAAGCCGTCCGCGCCGCCGGGCCGCGACTGTCCGGCAAGACCGTGGTGATCGACCCCGGCCACGGCGGTTTCGACCACGGCTGGGAGGGCTACGGCCTGCGCGAGTCCGACATCGCGTACGACCTCGCCTCCCGGATCGAGGGCCGCTTGGGCGCCACCGGCGTACGGGCGTACTTGTCCCGCGGCCGTGATCAAGGTCCGGACGAACTGTCCCGCGCCGCCTTCGCGAACGAGACCGACGCGAACTTGTGCGTCTCCCTGCACACCGACGGCTCGATGAACCCGGACGCGCAGGGCGTCGCCACGTACTTCTACGGCAACGACCTGCACGGCGCCACCTCGAGCGTCGGCGAGCAGTTCGCCGGCCTGGTGCAGCGCGAGATCGTCGCTCGTACGGACCTGCTGGACTGCCGGACGCACGCGAAGACCTGGGATCTGCTCCGCCGGACGAAGATGCCCGCGGTCCGGCTGGAGATCGGCTATGTCACCAACCCGCACGACTCGGCCCGGCTCGCGGACCCGGCGTTCCGGGACGTGGTCGCGGAGTCGATCGTGGTGGCGATCCAGCGCGTGTACCTGCCGCCGGAGCAGGACGCGGCCACCGGAATGCTCCGGCTGGGCCAGCTGACTGTGTAGTTATTCCTTCCCAAATAGTTAATAATTTTCATATCTGGCCAGGCTTCTGGAAAATTACTACCCTAGGTGGCACCTGCCAACCTGGGAGTAGCGATGATCCGCCTCTTCAGCAGCATCGGCCTTCTGGCCGCTCTCTTGACTCCTACGATGCAACTGCCCGCCGGCGCGGCCGCCCACCTCGCCGCCGACGGGGACCTGATCGCCGTCACCGATCAGAATTACGACAATCTGCCGGCCGCCCGGATCCGGGTGATGGACCCGGTCGTCTACGACTGGAACACCGCGGCCGCCCAGACCTGGAGCTGGTCGCCGACCTCGGCGAACGGATTCAGTGACCTGACCTCGGCCTGGGGGCTGCCCAGTGACGCGAAGCTCCGGCTCAAGTCCGGGTCTTCGGTGGCCTTGGTGGCCGACTCACGTGGCCTGGCCGCGTTGATCAGCTACCCGGCCGGGCAACGGATCTGGGGCGTCAATGTTGGCGCGGCCAACAACCCGCACAGCGTCGAGATGCTGCCCAACGGCAACGTCGCCGTCGCGGCGAGCGCCGGCGGTTTCATCCGGCTGTACGCGGCTTCGCAAGGCTCGAGTACAGCCACCTACGCAAGCTATCCGCTGCCGGACGCGCACGGGGTGCAGTGGGACCCGACCAACAAGGTGCTGTGGGCGCTGGGCGGCGATCAGCTGGTGCCGCTGACCGTCGGCGGCACCGCGGCGGCTCCGACCCTGTCCGGTGGGAACCCGATCACCTTGCCGACCGCCGGCGGCCACGACCTGACGCCGGTCCTGACGAACTCTGACCGGCTGTGGGTCTCGACCGGTTCGAAGGTGTACCAGGTCAGCAAGTCGAGCCGTACGGTCGTCGCGACGTACGACCAGGCCGGCATCAAGAGCATCAGCAGCAAGGCGAACGGCCAGGAGGTCCGTACCAGCCCGAAGTCCGGGTGCCGGACCACCTGGTGCACCGACACCGTCAGCTTCGCGGCACCGGCCGCGACGCGGACCTTGACCGGAGCACAGATCTACAAGGCCCGCGTCTGGAGCTCACGCTACGAGTGATCCTCGAGCCTGATCCTCGGCAGGATGCGGTTGAGGCCGCGCGGCAGCCACCAGGCACGGTCGCCGAACAACCGCATCACTGCCGGGACGATCACGCACCGGATCAGCAGCGCGTCGATCAGCACGGCGGTCGCCAGGCCGAGGCCGAACTGCTTCAGCATCCGGTCCGGGCTGAGCAGGAACGCGCCGAACACCACGATCATGATCGCGGCCGCCGCGGTGATCACGGTGCCGGTGGTGGCCAGTCCCTCGCGGACAGCGGCCCGCGCGTCGTTCGTACGCCGCCACTCCTCGTGAATCCGGGACACCAGGAACACCTCGTAGTCCATCGACAGGCCGAACACGATCGCGAAGATCATCACCGGGACGAACGCCTCGATCGGCCCGGCCTGCGCTCCGAACCAGCCCTGCTGGAACACCAGCGTGATCGCGCCGAGCGAGGCACCAATGCTGAGCAGGTTGAGCGCGGCTGCTTTCAGCGGGATCAGGATCGAGCGGAACACCGCCATCAGCAACAGGGCTGACAAGCCGACCACGACGAGCACGAAGATCGGCAGCCGATTGCTGACCGCGCCAGCGAAGTCGTCGGCCGCCGCGGTGGCGCCACCGACCAGGTACGTCGCCTTGGTTTGCGTCTCCAACTTCGGCAGCGTGTCGTCACGGAGCCGCTGCACGAGGTCACTCGTCGCCGCGTCCTGCGGAGCCGACTTCGGGAACGCCAGCACGGTGGCGAACTTGCCGTCCGGGAGTACCTGCGGCGGCGTGACCGCGGCGATGTCCGGGTCCGCGCCGAGGGTCTTGCCGAGTTCTTGCGCCGCCACCTGATCGCCCTGCGACACCACGACGAGCGGCCCGTTGAACCCCGGCCCGAACCCTTCGGCCAGCAGGTCGTACGCCTTCCGGCTGGTCTTGGCCGGCGCATCCGTCCCGGCGTCGGCGAACCCGAGCCGCATGTTCAATGCCGGCAAGGACAGTGCGATCAGCGCGACCACCCCGAGTACGAGCGGAATCAGCGGACGGCGCTGCACCATCGCGGCCAGCTTCCGCCAGCCGTCGCCCGGCGTCCGGTGGCGCTTCGCGGCGTGCTTGCGGACACTCCGCTCGATCCGCTTGCCGAACAAGGTCAGCAACGCGGGCAGCAGGGTGACGGCGGCAAGCATCGTGGTCAGTACGGTCAGCGTGACGCCGAGCGCGACGCCTTGCAGTGCACCAAGTCCCAATGCCAGCAGGCCGAGCAGGGCGATCACGACCGTACAGCCGGCGAACATCACCGAACGGCCGGCGGTGTCCAGTGCGATGGTCGCCGCCGACGTACGGTCCGCACCGTCCTTGAGCAGCTCATGCCGGTAGCGCGAGAAGATCAGCAACGCGTAGTCGATGCCGACGCCGAGACCGACGAGCATCATCACCGGCGCGGTGTACTCCGGCACCGTGAACAAGTGCGAGGCCAGGATCAGCAGGCCGAGCGTACTACCGACCGCGAACACGGCCGTCAGCAGCGGAAGTGTTGCCGCGAGCAACGATCCGAACAGGAACACCAGAATCACCAGCGCGGCAAGGATTCCGATGCCCTCGGACGCACCGCCCGAACTGTCCGCGGCACTCCGGGCCAGATCACCACCGACCTCGACCTGGAATCCCGGCTGCGCGAAGCCCTGCGCCTTGTGGATGATCGCCCGGACGTCGTCGATCGGCATCTCCGCCTGCGACACGTCGAGCGCGACAGTCGAGTAAGCGGTTTGCCGATTTGTCGACAAAGAGCCAGGCGCGGTGAACGGGTCCGCGACCGAGGCGACATGCGGAAGCCCGCGAACAGCGGCCAGCATGGACGCGACCCTGGACTTGTCCGCATCGAGTCCGCCGTCGGCGCGGACCACGATCTGCACCGAAGCGGTGTCGCCCTTCGGCTGATGCGCGCGGAAAATGTCCGTCACCCGCTGCGAGTCCGTGCCGGGCAGCGAGGTGTCGTTCTTGTACCGGTCGCCGATCAGCGTCGATGCGACGGTCACGGCGGCCAGTGCGACCACCCAGAGCACCAGCGCCAGTACGGCGTGCCGCCTGGCCCAGCCGGACACCCGGTGCAGCAAACCGGGCCGGGTCGTTCGGGGCGGTTGTACGGGTGCGTCCACGGCCATCTCAGGGCCTCCTCACAGCTTCATAAGTAGAGTGGCTACATGTTGCCTCTCGACATTAGCAGCCATATGGGTAGACTGGCTACATGAAGGCGGATGCGCTGCGTGGACACCTCGACCCGATGATCCTGGCGGTCGTCGAGCCCGAGCCGCTGCACGGCTACGCGATCATGGAGGCGCTGCTGGCACGCAGCGGCGGCGAGCTCGACCTACCGACCGGCACGCTGTATCCGGCGCTGCGGCGGCTGGAGCGGGCCGGCTATCTGGCCAGCGAGTGGAGCACGGTGGGCGGGCGGAAGCGCCGGACCTATCAGCTCACCAGTGCCGGGGCGAAGATGCTCGCCGCGGGCAAGCAGGAGTGGCTGACGTTCCGTTCGGTGGTGGAAGGCGTACTACGCCCGGGCGAGGCGTAGGCAGCGCTTCGCCTGCAGGCTGACGAAGGTCAGCGGCAGCACGACGAACGTGCCCACCACCGCGTACGCGAGCAGCCCGCGATCTTGCAGGCTGGTGGAGGCCATCGCGACCCCGATGGCGGCGATCAGCGCGGAGCCGGCCAGCGTGAAGAGCGCGGTGACCCGGCTCAGGTGCTCGCGAACGAGCGGGTAGCGGACTCCGACGCCGGTGCCGATGACGGCCAGCACCGCGCCGGCGATCACGACGCCGCCGACGTCGCGGACCAGAACCTGCAGGAAGTCGTTCAAAGCGCTCGTCTGCTCGGGTTCGTGGGTCCAGATCCAGGCGCCGCCCTGCCAGACGATCGGCTGGATCAGCAGCGCCATCAGCAGCATCATCGCGGTCCGGCGGCTCTGGGTGATCGCCAGCTCGGCGCGATAGCCGGGTACGACCTCGGAAAGCTCCCCGAAGTCGGCGACGGCTTCCTGCTCCGCGTCGTACCGCTGGAGGCCGCCTGCCTCGAGGGCCTCGGTCGCGTCGGTCAGGTGGTCGCGGGCCTCGGCCAGCAGATCCGCCTTCCGGCGCCGCGGGCCGCTGAGCTGCCCGCTCAATGCGGCCAGGTAGACGTCGACCGGCGTGCTGATACTGGACACCCCTCCAGTATGCGGATCCGCGCCCAGGCTCACGTCCGGGGTCCCACTGACTCGCCCCTGACCTTGGACCGGCGGACGATCACGAAGCCCGCATACGCGATCACCACCAGTACGAAGGCGACCAGCTCAACTGTTGCCGTCTTCCCTTCCGGCCAGAGCCGCCCGTCGAGATAGTGCTCGATGTAGCCGCCCGAGTACGGGGTCTCGCCGCCCAGCCGGCGGAAGTACTTCTCGGTCGCCGTCACCGGGCAGCCGAAGTCGACCAGCACGATCACGATGTTCCACACCACGATCGTCAGGTGCACCCAGATCAGCTTCGGCCAGCGCCAGGCGAGGAAGCCGCCGATGACGAAGAACAGCAGCAAGGCGCCGTGCACGACCATGACCACGTCGGCCAGCAGGCGCCACGCCATCACTACTCCGGGCCCGACCTCAGCGCGTCCCGGACCGTCACCGGCGCGTGCGACGGCTTCTCCGGGCGGATCGCGCCCATCAGCCGCTCGACCGCCGCCTCCATCTCGCTCCGCCAGGTGATCGCCGAGCGCAGATCGAGCCGGAGCCGCGGGTTCCGCGGATGCTCACGGACAACCCCGAAGCCGACCGCTCGCAGGAACTCGGTCGGCCACACGCAGCCCGGGCCGTCCCAGCGCGAGTCCCCGAACGCTTCCATGGCCCGGAAACCACGCTTGAGTACGTCCTTGGCGACCGCCTGCACGAGGATCTTGCCCAGGCCGAGACCGAGGTACCGCGGCTGAATCCGCCCGGTCGCGAGTACCACCGCGTCCGGACTGACCGGCGCGGTCGGAAACGCCTGAATCCGGGGCAGGTACTTCGCCGGCGCGTAGATCACGAACCCGGCCGGGTCGTCGTCGATGGAGAGCACGAAGCCCGCCGGTCCCCAGTCGAGCAGCAGCTGGGAAAGCCAGGCTTCCTTCTCCAGGCCGGTGTCCCCGTTGCGTACGGCCTGCCGCGCGGCGACCGGATCGAGCTCCCAGAAGGCACAGTCACGGCACGGCACCGGAAGCTCACCGAGATTGGCGAGCGTCAGCGGTTCGAGCCGTCGGGCCATCAGCGTGTCCGCTCAGCGGAGCTTTGCCGCCCGGTGCCTGTTAGCTTCGTCACGGTACGTGTTGCCTTTGGCATCAGGTGACGGCCGGCTCGGGGACCGGCGTCGGAGTCCGGGCGTCCGGTGTCCGCGTCGCCTCCGGAGCGACGTACCGCTGCTGGACCTTCGTGCTGGACTGACGCCGGAACAACTCAGCGGCGAACCCCGCCAGTACACCCAGCAACAAGCCACCGAGCGTCCAGCCGGCTGTCTTGCCCACGCTCATCCCGATCCTGCCTTCCAGCTCAGCCTCTCAGGCCGCACCGTTGCCCCGGCTGTCTCAACAGCCAGATTCCGGCATGGTCGAACCTGCCCCTATAAGGCATGGTAGTGAGAGGTCGCGCCGATCCACAGCCCAGACCCGGGTCTCTCGACGTAACCTGGTGACTTCCCCCTCGATCACCGTTGGAGTGGCCCTCGTGAGTGCTGACGTGCCCGATGTCCGGCAGACCCGTCTCGACAACTACGTCGAGGCGTACGCAGCCCGGACCAAGGGCATGACCGCATCGGAGATCAGGGCCCTGTTCTCGGTCGCGAGCCGGCCCGAGGTGGTCTCGCTCGCCGGCGGCATGCCGAACATCGGCGGCCTGCCGCTGGACGTGGTCGGCAGCGCGGTCCGCGATCTGGTGATCGAGAACGGCGCCACCGCGATGCAGTACGGCTCCGGTCAGGGCGACCCGACGCTGCGCGACCAGATCTGCGACATCATGCGGCTGGAGGGCATCGAGGCCCATCCGGACGATGTCGTCGTCACGGTCGGCAGCCAGCAGGCGGTCGACCTGGTCACGCGGGTGTTCTGCGATCCGGGCGACGTGGTGATCTGCGAAGCACCTTCGTACGTGGGCGCGCTCGGCGTCTTCCGGGCGTACCAGTGCGAGGTCGTGCATGTGGCGATGGACGACCACGGTGTCGTACCGGAGGCGCTGGAGCAGGCGATCGCCGCGGTCCGCGCGGCCGGGAAGCGGATCAAGTTCTTCTACACGATCCCCAACTTCCACAACCCCGCCGGTGTCTCGCTGTCGGACGAGCGGCGGGCGCGGGTGCTGGAGATCTGTCAGCGGGCGCAGTTGCTGATCCTCGAGGACAACCCGTACGGGCTGCTCGGGTTCGACGGTGAACCGCAGCGGGCGTTGCGGGCGGCGGATCGTGAGGGTGTCATCTACCTCGGTTCGTTCTCGAAGACGTTCGCGCCCGGGTTCCGGGTCGGTTGGGCAGTCGCGCCACACGCCGTACGCGAGAAACTCGTGCTGGCACAGGAGTCCGCGACCTTGTGCCCACCGATCTTCAGCCAGTTGGCGATCTCGTCGTACCTGGTCCGGCACGACTGGCTGGGTCAGGTGAAGCAGTTCCGCGAGATGTACCGCGAGCGCCGGGACGCGATGCTGGTGGCGCTCGCGGAGAAGATGCCGGCGGCAACGACCTGGACGAAGCCGGGTGGCGGGTTCTATGTCTGGCTGACGCTGCCGGACGGGCTGGACGCGAAGGCGATGCTGCCCCGCGCGGTCACCGCCCGGGTCGCGTACGTGCCCGGGACCGCCTTCTTCTCGGACGGTTTCGGGTCGCAGTGCATGCGGCTCTCGTACTGTCATCCGACGCCGGAGCGGATCACCGAAGGGGTCGGCCGGCTCGCCGCGGTGATCAACGAAGAGCTGGAACTGCGCGAGACCTTCGGTTCGGTACCGCCGGGCGCGGGCCGCGACTACGACGCCCCGGGGCCAGAGCTCAGTTAAGGGTTGCCGGGTGCCGGTGGGTCCTTGACGTATTAGCGGTACCGTTCCAGTGGGCCTCGGGACCGGCGCCCGTGCCGGAGTCGCCCACGAGTGATCGGGATATTTGTGATGAGTGATCTGGGTCGAGTGCTGGTACTGGCCGGCGGACTGTCGCACGAGCGGGACGTCTCGCTCCGGTCCGGCCGGCGGGTCGCGGACGCCCTGCGCAGCGTCGGCGTCGAGGTCGAGCAGCGGGACGTCGACGCGAGCCTGGTCGAGCGGCTGCGCGAAGATCCGCCGGACGCGGTCTTTCCGGTCCTGCACGGCGTCACCGGTGAGGACGGTGCCTTGCGCCAGGTCCTCGACCTGTACGGCGTTCCGTACGTCGGGGCCGACGCGGCCGCTTGCCGCACCGCCTTCGACAAGCCGGTCGCGGCGACCGTGGTCGGGGCTGCCGGGCTGCACACGCCGGCGTCGGTCGTGCTCGGGCACGACACGTTCCGCGAGCTGGGTGCGGCGTCGTTGATGGAGGCTGTCGTTCAGCAGATCGGGCTGCCACTGGTGGTGAAGCCGGCGCGCGGCGGTTCGGCGCTCGGCGCTTCGATCGTGCGGTCGGCCGAGGAGCTGCCGTCGGCGATGGTGAACTGCTACGCGTACGGTCCGGTGGCGCTGATCGAGCAGTACATCGACGGGACCGAGGTCGCCGTGACGGTGATCGACACCGGCGATGGACCGCGGGCGCTGCCCGCGGTGGAGATTCGGCCGGACTCGGGCTTCTACGACTACGAAGCGCGGTACACGGCCGGGGCGACGCAGTTTGTCGTACCCGCGCGGCTGGAACCGGAGGTCGCGGGAGCGTGCGCCGCTGCGGCCGTGCAGGCACATCTGGCCCTGGGGCTGCGCGATCTGTCCCGGTCCGACCTCGTCGTCGACGCGGCCGGGGTGCCGTGGTTCCTCGAGGTGAACGTGGCGCCGGGGATGACCGAGACGTCGCTGGTTCCCTTGGCTGCCGAGGCGGCCGGAGTTGAGCTCGGCGTACTCTGTCGCGACCTGCTTGCCACTGCCGCGGCCCGCTGAACCGAGAGGTCTTGATGTCCGACACCCGCGACCTGGCGTCTGACAGTCAGCCGGATCGTCCGCTGTGGCGGACTGTGCTGACACCGCGGTGGACTGGATTGCTGGCGTTGGCGCTGGCGATCGCCGCGGTGATGTCGGTGCTGGGCGTGTGGCAATTGGACGTGTATCACTCGAAGACTGCTACCGCGACGGCGAAGCGCGCGGAGGGTGCGCCGGTGTCGTTGCAGTCGCTCTTCTCGATCGATGAGGGGTTGCCGTCCAAGGCCGTCGGTCGCCGCGTGACGGTCGAAGGGACCTGGGGGCCGGCGTCGGATCAGGTGCTGATCGCGAACCGCTCACAGGGCGGCAGAGAGGGTTTCTGGGTCGCTTCTCCGGTCAAGCTGGACGCCAACGGCGCGGTGATGGTCGTACGCGGCTGGGTGGCCTCGGTTTCCGACCCGGCCGTGAAGGCTCCGACTGGGACTGTGCGGCTGACCGGTGCGGTAGTTGCCTCGGAGGCCGAGGACTCGTCCGGTGATGCGGCCAAAGGGCGGGTGCTGTCGTCGCTGCGGATTCCGACCATCGTGCACATGGTGAAGTACCGGCTGTACGACGCGTTCGTGGTGGAGACCGCGTTGGATGCGGGCGTCGTTCCGGCGCCGGCCCCGGAGGCTGTGACCCCGCCTCCCCCGCCGGTTGATCACGCCGGGCTGCGGAACGTCGCGTACGCCTTCCAGTGGTGGATTTTCGCGGCCTTCACGTTGTGGATGTGGGGGCGGATGGTGCTCGATGCGCACCGCTCCCGCGGCGAGTCCGATGATCCGGATGAGGCGGACGCCGATGGCTCGGGTGGCCCTGGCGGGACCGGTGCGTTGGATGCTGCCGACGGGCCGGGTGACTTCGGGGCCGACCAGGCCGGTGCGCGTGTGGAGTCAAGCGGTACCGTTTCTGCGTGACCTCCTCTGCCGATCCCGCCACCTCCGCCGGCTCACGGCCCCTCACCCCGGCTGTTCGCGGTGCGCTGCTGCGCTACCGCGTGATCGCGTACATCGTCGGTGTGATGCTCCTGCTGCTGGTGTTCCTCGCGATGCCGCTCAAGTACTTCGCCGACAGCCCCGGCGCGATGGACATCATCGGTCCGCTGCACGGGTTCCTGTACATGGTGTATCTGCTCGGCACCTTCGATCTGTTCCGCCGGGTGCGCTGGTCGTTCCCGCGGCTCGTACTGATGGCGCTGGCCGGGACGATTCCGTTCTTGTCGTTCTACGCCGAGCGGAAGACGTCGCACGAGCTTCTCGGTCGCTGATCAGCTAGCTGGCGGTCTGCGTCAGAACAATAGGGCACCGTTTCACGTGAAACGGTGCCCTATTAGTTTCTATGTAGTTTTGTCGACAAATCGCCGTGGTGATGAATCGCATACTTCGTGGTTCGAACTAGCTCTGTGAGAGCGATCCTCAGCGAGTTTGCGAGCTCACCGTCGGAGCGGATTTTCAGTCGCCGGAGACCCGATTCGGGTCCATCAGGGTGACGATTCGCTCCAAGTCGTCGATCGAGGCGAACTCGACGGTGATCTTGCCCTTGGTCTTGCCGAGGTCGACCTTGACCCGGGTCTCGAACCGATCCGACAGCCGGTCGGCCAGATCGACGAGCCGTGGTGCCACTGGCTTGTTCCGCTTCCGCTGCACAGGAGCGTCCTCGGCGTTCATGTCGCCGAGGGCAACGATCTCCTCGACCGTACGCACCGACATGCCCTCGGCAACGATCCGCTGCGCTAGCCGCTCGATCGCGTCACCACTCGGCAGCCCGAGCAGGGCGCGGGCGTGACCCGCGGACAGTACGCCGGCCGCCACTCGCCGCTGCACCGACGCCGGCAACTTCAGCAGTCGCAGCGTGTTGGAGATCTGCGGGCGCGAACGGCCGATCCGGGTCGCGAGGACTTCCTGGGTACAGCCGAAGTCGTCGAGCATCTGCTGGTACGCGGCTGCTTCCTCGAGCGGGTTCAGCTGGCTGCGGTGCAGGTTCTCCAGCAGCGCGTCCCGGAGCATGTCGTCGTCCGAGGTCTCTCGGACAATGGCCGGGATCGTGGTGAGACCGGCTGCCTGGGTCGCCCGCCAGCGCCGCTCGCCCATCACCAGTTCGTACTTGCCGTCGTCCAGCTTCCGGACGACGATCGGCTGCAGCAGCCCGATCTCCTTGACCGAGTGGACGAGCTCGTCCATCGCGTCCTCGTCGAAGACCGTTCGCGGCTGCTTCGGGTTCGGAGTGATCTTCTCGACGTCGATCTCCGCGAACGAGGCACCCGGCACCGCGGCCAGCTCCGGTCCGGTCGATCCGCCCGCGGCGGGCGTGGTCTGATCCCCCGCGGTCCCATCCCCCGCGTCGCCGTCCGCCGGCTTCGGCACCGGCGGCGCGCCGGGGATCGAGCTCGACTTGCTGCCGAGGGTGGTCGTGCCGGGCGCCGGCGAGCTGGGAATCAGCGCACCAAGTCCACGTCCGAGTCGGGTGTTCATCGCGCTCCCTCGAGATCGACAACCTGCTGAGCTACTGCTGCCTGCCACCGTCTAGTCACTGTCCAGCCACCTAGTCACTGTCCAGCCACTGCCTTGCCACGTTTCACGTGAAACGGTGCCATACCGAACCGACAGATCAGGCGTTGTTCCGCATCGCGATCTCGCGAGACGCTTCCAGGTACGAGAGCGCGCCGGCCGATGCGGGGTCGTACGCCAGCACGGTCTGCCCGTGACTCGGCGCTTCGGAGATCCGCACCGAGCGCGGCACGGCGGTCCGGAGCACGGCGTCCTTGAAGTGGCCGCGTACTTCCGCCGCTACCTCGCCGGCCAGCTTCGTGCGGGCGTCGTACATCGTCAGCAGGATGGTGGAGACGTCCAGCCCGGGGTTCAGGTGCGACTTCACCATGTCGATGTGGCGGAGCAGTTGGGAGAGGCCCTCCAGCGCGTAGTACTCGCTCTGGATCGGGACCAGCACCTCGCGCGCGGCGGTCAGCGCGTTCACCGTCAGCAGGCCGAGCGACGGCGGGCAGTCGATGAAGACGTAGTCGTACTTCTCCCCCGCCGCTTCCGTCTCGGTCAGGTAGGCCTCGAGCACACTCTTCAGCCGGCTCTCACGGGCCACCAGGCTGACGAGCTCGATCTCGGCGCCGGCCAGATCGATCGTCGCCGGGATCACCTGGATGCCGGGGTGCTCCGCGCACGGCTGGATCAGCTTGCTCAGCGGCTCGCCCTCGATGACGGCCTCGTACACACCCGGCGTCCCTTCGGCATGATCGATGCCGAGCGCCGTCGATGCGTTCCCCTGCGGGTCGAGGTCGATCACCAGGATCTTGGCGCCGTACAGCGCGAGTCCGGCCGCCACGTTGACCGTCGTGGTGGTCTTGCCGACGCCACCCTTCTGGTTCGCGACGACGAAGACTCGGGTCTGGTCGGGCAGCGGGAACTCGCGGCCCATCGTGCGTCCTTCATTCACCAGCAGGGTCCGTTCGGTCGCGGCGGCGATCGGAGTCTCGAGGAGTCGTCGCTGAAGCTCGTCCGACGTGGCCCGCGCGGCGATCTGTGCGGCAGTCATAGCGCCCATTCCAATAGGTGCGGGACTTGGCCCGAAGAGGATGTCTGTAGGGGTCGGAGCGGGTCTGCCCCCAGCTCCATCCACAGGCTTCTGTGGATGAATTCCCGGGTAAACCGGCAGTTTCATGCGGTGGTCATCCACAGGCGGTGGAGACTCGGAAAAGTCCGGATCGGCATCCCCCAGTGGTGCCTGACCGGGCTCGGAACCATCATCCCGCATGTCGGGTGTTTCACGTGAAACGGCGGCTCCTGTTTCACGTGAAACGGCGGTCGGGTCGATCACGGCCGGACCGTCGAGGCCGGCGGCGGCTGCGGCCCGCAGGCCGGAGGTGTCGATCGGGGGCACCGAGACAGCGGGCCGCTCGATGGGTGCAGCCACCTCGACCGGCGGAGCCTCCTCGGCGGGGGTGTTCTGCGTAGAGGGGTTCGGCGTAGAGGGGTTCGGCGCAGAGGGGTTCGGCGCAGAGGGGTTCGGGGCGGGGGTTGGGTTGGGAGTCGCGTCCGGAGTGACCACACGGACCGCAGAGTCCGATTCGGTCGGCCAGCCGATGCCTGGTTCCGGCCTCGGCTCACCGGTGCTCTTCTCGGGCCATCCGAGGGCACGACTCACCAACCCGCTCACCTCCCGCGTCTTCCGTGCCGGGATCCCCCTGCAGCACGTCCGGCCACAATACTCACCACAGTCGTGGGCTGGGCCAGTTCCTCGCCGCCGAGTTCGTGAATATGCCAAAGCTCTGCGCCGAGCTTCGTCAGTTCACGTTCCGAGGCGTCCACTTCCTCCTCCGCGGACGACCCTTTCATCGCCAGCATCAGTCCGCCCTCGACACAGAGCGGCAGGCACCACCGGGCCAGTTTGCCCAACGGAGCGACCGCCCGGGAAGTCACCACGTCGTACGACGCCGGCGGAAGATCCTCCGCTCGGGCCCGGACGACGGCCGCGTTGTCCAGCTCCAGTACGTCGACTGCTTCTTCGAGGAAGGTGGTCCGCCGGAGCAACGGTTCGACCAGCGACACCTGGAGGTCGGGCCGGACGATGGCCAATACGATCCCGGGCAGCCCGGCGCCCGTACCGACATCGGCGACCGTCGCATCCTCGGGAACGAGCCGCTCGACGACCGCACAGTTCAGTAGGTGGCGATCCCAGAGCCGTGGCACCTCTCGCGGGCCGATCAGTCCGCGCAGGGTGCCTTCGGTGGCGAGCAGGTCGGCGTACGCCGAAAGCCGGACCGCCGCCCGTGGAAACAGCTTGTCCACGAGCGGCGGTGTTTCACGTGAAACGTCCTCGTTCATCGCGCCGCGATCACGGCTGTACCACCACGCGCCGACGGGGCTCCTCGCCCTCGGACTCGGACGTGAGCCCGGCCGCGGCGACGACGTCGTGGACGACCTTGCGCTCGAACGGCGTCATCGGGTCCAGCCGCACCGGCGTACCGGTCGCCTTCGCCTCGTCGACCGCCTTCCGGCCGACCTCTTCCAGCTCGGCCTTCCGGTTCGCCCGGTAGTTCGACACGTCCAGCATCAGCCGGGACCGCTCACCGGTCTCCCGGTACACGGCCAGCCGGGTCAGCTCCTGGAGCGCCTCCAGCACCTTGCCGTTCTCGCCGACCAAGTTGTTCAGCTCGGCACCGACGATCGAGACCGCGGCGCGGTCCCCGTCGATGTCCATGTCGATGTCACCGTCGAGATCGGCGATGTCGAGCAGCTCTTCCAAGTAGTCCGCCGCGATGTCGCTCTCCGCCTCGAGCGCCTTCAGGCGGTCGTCGGCACCGCCGTTGCTACCGGCGGACTGCTCCGCCTCGTTCTGCACGCCGTCGGTCACGGCCACTCCTTCACAATGTCGAGATCCGCCCCACGGGGACCAGGTTCGTCAAGCAAGAACAGGGAAGCGGTCAGCGCCTCAGCGCGAACCACCGGACCGCTTCTGCGCCGCCTTCTTCTGCGCGGCCGACTTCGCCGCGGGCTGGCGCTTCGCTCCGGAACCCTTCTTGCCGGCCGGCTGGCGCTTGGCGCCACCGGCCTGAGTCTTCTTGGGCGTGTCCTGACCCTGCGGCGCGTCCTGCGGAGCGCTCGCGGTGCTCTGCCCGTTGTCCGAGGCCGTCGAGCCGGAAGTGGCCGCCGAACCGCCACCACCGCGCCGGTCGCTGCGGGACTGCCGCTTCGGCTGCTGGCGCTGGGCCGGCCGGCGGTCGGTGTCGGTCATCGTGTCGGTGTCGGCGCCGGCCGTACCCGGCACGCCCTCGTCGGCGGGCTTGCCGTGGCGGACGTTGTGGTGCCGCTTCCGCTCCTGCATCGCGTCGTACGCGGGCGTACCCGGAGCCGGGTTGCGGCGGATCACGTAGAACTGCTGGCCCATCGTCCACAGGTTCGAGACGAACCAGTAGATGAGGACACCGATCGGGAAGTTGAAACCACCGATGAGGAAGAAGATCGGGAAGACGTACAGCATGATCTTCTGCATCTGCGCCGCCTGGCCGGTCAGCGCTTCCTTCGGCATGTTCTTCCGCATCAGCTGCAGCTGAGTGGTGAACATCGTCGCCGTCATCAGGATGATCAGCACGATCGCGACGACCTTGACGTTGCCGGAGCCGGCACCGCTGGCCTTCAGGAAGGTCTGCGAGATCTCCGCACCGAAGATCTTCGCGTGCTGCAGCGAGTTGACGTACGGCTTCATGATCTCGCTGTGCCACTGGCCCTTGGCCGCGTAGTCGAGCACCCGGAACAGCGCCAGGAAGATCGGCGACTGCAGCAGCAGCGGCAGGCACGAGGAGAACGGGTTGGTACCGGTCTCCTTGTACAGCTTCATCATTTCCTGACCGAGCTTCTCCCGGTCATGGCCGTACTTCTTCTGCAGCTCCTTCATCTTCGGCTGCAGCAGCTGCATGTTCCGGCTGGAGCGGATCTGCCGGACGAACAGCGGGATCAGGATAGTCCGGATCACGATCGTCAGGCCGGCGATCGACAACGCCCAGGCCCAGCCGCCGTTCGGGTCGAGCACCTGGCCGAGCAGCCAGTGCCACCCGACCAGCAGTGCCGACACGGCCCAGTACAGCGGCGTCATGACTGTGTTGAACAGGTCTACGATCCCGTCCCACACCGCGAGCCCGGGGATGGCCAGAAGAGTCACTCACACACCTCGCTGCACAGGCCCGGCGTCGGCTGACGATCCGGGCTGGTTGGCGGAGAGGGACTCTCCGCGCTGGTCGACATCTGTGGGTGGAACGGGGTCGTAGCCGCCGGGGTTCCACGGGTGGCAGCGGAGGAGTCGCCTCACCGCCAGCCAGCTACCGCGCACCGCACCGTGGCGTTCGACCGCTTCCAAGGCGTACGCCGAACAACTCGGGTAGAACCTGCACACCTGCCCGTACAGCGGGCTGATCAGCAGGCGGTACAGCTTGAGAAAACCGATGATCCCGCTCCGCACGGGATTCACGCGCATCATGATCGCTGCAACCGGCGGAGCGCACCGTCGACATCCGCCACCAGCTCGTCGTACGACGCCGAGGCGGACGACGGAAGGGCGCGGACAACGGTCAGGCTGCCGGCCGGCAGATCGGTGAGCCGCGATGCCAGCACGGCACGCAGGCGGCGGTGGACCCGGTTCCGCAGAACCGCGTTGCCCACCGCCTTGTTCACAACGAATCCGACGCGAGGGGGTGCGGCCGGGTCGCCCTGGCCGTCCGCCACCAGCAGGTGGAGAACCACCGCGCGCCGCGCCGCACGACGTCCGGACCGGACGGCGCGACGGAAGTCGTCGGACCGGCGCAGCCGGTTCGACGCGGGCAACACGAGGTGGTCACCGTCGAGGAGGTCGCTCAGGCCGCGAGGCGCTGACGACCCTTGCCACGGCGGGCGGCGATGATCGCCCGGCCCGCACGGGTGCGCATCCGAAGACGGAAGCCGTGCTTCTTGTGCCGACGACGGTTGTTCGGCTGGAACGTCCGCTTGCTCACTGGAATGACTCCGGTTACTCGAGATCACAAATTGTCGACAAGTCCACTGATTAGGACCTGCCCGGTGGTGCAGTCCTGCACACCGTCGGAGAACCAGTAAGGTCCCGCAGGGAGCGCAGCACGAAAGGGCCGGCTCAACACCGACCGATCCACGATAGGTGGCCTGCTGTGGACAGGTCAAACCAGGTATCCCCAGAGTTTTCCACAGGCTTGTGGACAGTGTAGTGGACAGCCGGTTGCCGCCGACGCCGGCCACCGGCCCCGTACGCTCTGGTTCGAATCGGGCACCGAGAGCGATTTCCAACCATGACTACGCTCCGGCGTCCACCCGACACGCCGGAGGTTGCCCCCAATTTGGTGTTCATAGCCTGTGGATGACGGCTTGAAGGTGCCTGGGCGGACTTGTTAGCGTCACTCCTTCACACCAGAGGTCCCACACCCCGCGATCGGTAACCAACCTGCTCCGGCGGTCGTTCACAACTGTGGACAACCGTGTGGACAAAGTCGGAGGCCGAGCGCGGCGGTAGCTACCGCGCTGAGCCGAACAACACTCCGACTCAACAGCCGCACGGTGTCGGGTCGAACGGTCGCGCCGGATGGGAGCTTTCCCGGACGGCGCCGGCCACCGCAGCGATGGATTCGGGGAGCAACGCGTGGTCGAGGACCATTCCGCCAATGCGGATTTCACACCCAGCCCATTCACCACCGGCCCTTTCACGACCGGCCCGGCCGAAGACCGGACGGCGCCCGCCGGCGACGGCAAACAGGACCTACGGCCCGAACCCGACGCCGGCCTCCGGCCCGAGCCGACCGCCAACTTCCGCACCGAGGTCCCGCCCGCGCCCGAACCGCGCCCGCGCACCGAGCAGCCCCGCCCGGAGCCACCGCGGACGGAGCGCTCACGGATAGATCAGGCCCAGCGGGAGCAGTCGCGGACCGACCAGGCGCGGGCAGAGCAGTCGCCGACGGACTACGCGCCGCGGGAGCAGGCGCGGATGGATCCGGGTGATTACCTGAGCCCGTCGCTGCCGATCCCGATGCCGCAGCAGCCGCCGGCGTCCGGGTACCGCCCCGCGCCGCCGCCCGGACCGTACGGCTACCGCTCCGACCTCGAGCGCGCCGCCACCGATCTCCCCGCCGTCGGAGCCACGTACTTCGGCAGCGCACCCGCCATCGGCGACATCCAACACGCCGGTACGGGCAACCAGTGGAGCGGATCCGCCGAATGGGGTACAGGCACCCGAGACACAACCGTCCCGGGACCGAACGAGGGTGATGCACCAGTGGACAACCCAGCCCCCAACCAGTGGACCCCCACCCCCGACTCGCACACCCCGGAACCGCTGTTCCCCGAGGCATCTGTCTCCAGCGGGGCGACCGCCGCAGCATCCGGCGATCAGCAGTCGAGCGACTCCCCCGACGATCAGCAACCCGTCATCCAGTCGAACGCGGACACCTCCGGCACGGATGAACCGACGACAGAGCCCGTTCCCAACCAGCAGTTCCAACTCGCGGAGCGGGACACCGCCGACCAGCGCGCCACCGGACCCGAGCAGCAGGTGTCCGGGCAGTCGGCGTTTCAGCAGCGCGGCTCTGAGGAGCAGGTGCCCACGGACGGGGTGAACCAGGAAGACCCTCGGCAGGAGCAGCCGCGGGAGGAGCTGCAGTCAGCACAGCAACTCCCCCAGGAACAGCCGGCACAAGAGCAGGTTGCTCGCGAACAGGGTTCATACGAACAGAACACGTACGCCCAGCAGGCGCACGAGCAGAACCCGCCTGAGCAGCAGGCACCTTCGCTGACGCAGGAGTCGTTCTCACCGCAGAGTCAGTCTGAAGAACAGATCCCTCAAGAGCAGTCGCAGGAGCAGCCTTCTCACGAGCGGTCGCCGGAGCAGCATTCTCAGGAGCCTGTGTCTCAGGAGGCTTCGCAGCAGCAGTCGTATCAGCAAGTTGGTGGGCAGGTACTGGGCCAACAGACTGACTCGCAGCAGGTAGCTGAGCAGGCGACTGCGCACTACGTGCCTCAGCAGGCCGCTCCTCAGCAAGCGCGGCAACCGCAGATGGCGCCGCAGCAACATCAGCTCCACCAGCCGACGCAGCAGCACGACCTGCAAGCGCAGCAAGTGCAGGGCCAGGGCCAGGATGACCAGCACGGACAGCACTTCGGGCAGCAGTACACCCAGCAACCGGGCGGGCAGCAGCACGGTGGGCAACAGCTCGGTGAGCAACAGCTCGGTGGACAGCAGTACGCGCAGCAGCACGCACAGCAGGCGGCCGGGCAGCAGGCGGTTGGGCAGCAGTCGGGTGGGGGCCAGCAGTTCGGCGGGCACCAGCAGGTGAGCGGACAGCAGTCACAGCAGGTGGGTGGGCAGCCGTCGCAGCAGGTGGGTGGGCAGCCGCAGCAAGTGGGTGGACCGCAGCAGGGTGGTGTGCAGCACCAGCAGCAGTCGGGGGGTGCGCCGGTGGGGGCCGCTACGGACCTGGGGGACGCCTGGGCGCGGGTGCTTGCTGGGTTGCCGCCGAATCAGCGGGCCTGGTTGACGAACTCGCGGCCGGTGACGTTGCACGAGAGTACGGCGATCGTCGCGGTGCCGGACGACTTCACCCGGGGGCAGTTGGAGACTCGGCTGCGGCCGGATCTTGAGCGGATTCTGACCGAGAGCTTCGGGCGGGACATCAGGATCGCGGTGACTGTCGACCCGTCGCTCGACCCGGAGATCCGGGAGCAGCAGGCGGCCTCGCAGCAGCAGTACTCACAACAGTCCGCGCAGCAACCGGGTCAGCGTCTCCAGCAGAATCCCTTGGGGCAGCAGTACGGACAGCAGCCACAGCTGCAGCAGCACGGCCAACAGCAGTCACACCAGCAGCCGGGGCAGTTCGGGCAGCCAGGCCAGCAAGGTGGGCTAGGGCAGGCGGGGCAGCGGAGTGGGCTGGGCGAGCAAGGTGGGTTTGGGCAGCCTGGGCAGTTCGGGCAGCACAGTCAGCTTGGGCAGTCGGGTCAGTTCGGGCAGCCTGGGCAGTTCGGTGAGAGCGGGCAGCCGGCGCACCAGCAGTCAGGTACGGCGGACCAGCACCAGCAGCAGGTTGAGCAATCCCAGCAGCAGGCGAATGGCTCGCACCGGGACGGCCAACTGCAGCAAGGACAGCAGCCGTTTGCTCAGCAGCACGGCCAGCAGGCAGACGGACAACCGCATGGGGCGCAGGGACCTGGCCACGGGCAGGAGCACGGGCAGCCGCAGTTCCAGGGGAACGGGCAGCAGGGAGAACTGCAGCACGGCCAGGACCAGGGACGGCAGGGGCAGCAGCACGGGCAGGGGCAAGGGGACGGGCCGCAGCAGGGGAACGGGCAAGCGCAGCAGTACAGCGGGCAACAGCCGGAGACCGGGCACCACGGACAGCAGTCAGGCGGCGGGCAGCAGGGGAACGGGCAGCAGGGTGGGGGTGGGCGGCCTCGGCCGCCGGCGGTGCGGGAGCCGTTGCGTACGGAGGGGGCGTACCAGCCCACGATCCAGTCCGCGCTGACTGATCCGGATCACGGCACGCAGTACGGGCAGCAGCAGGACGCCCAGCAGCACTACGGTCAGCCGCCGTTCGGGCAGCCGCTTGGTTCGGTCGCCCCGCGGCCGAGTGGCTCCGTACCGACGCAGCCGGCCACCGAGGCGCAGGGTGAGGCGCGGCTGAACCCGAAGTACACCTTCGAGACCTTCGTCATCGGCAGCTCCAACCGGTTCGCGCACGCGGCGGCCGTCGCGGTCGCGGAGGCGCCGGGCAAGGCGTACAACCCGCAGCTGATCTACGGCGACTCCGGTCTGGGCAAGACGCATCTGTTGCACGCGATCGGCCACTACGTCCGCAGCCTCTACACCGGGGCCCGCGTCCGGTACGTGTCGAGCGAAGAGTTCACCAACGACTTCATCAACGCGATCCGCGACGACAAGGCGTCCCAGTTCCAGCGCCGGTACCGCGATGTCGACGTACTGCTGATCGACGACATCCAGTTCCTCGAGGGCAAGATCCAGACGCAGGAAGAGTTCTTCCACACCTTCAACACGCTGCACAACGCGAACAAGCAGATCGTGATCAGCTCCGACCGCGCACCGAAGCGGCTGGAGGCGCTGGAGGACCGGCTGCGGAACCGGTTCGAGTGGGGCCTGATCACCGACATCCAGCCGCCGGACCTGGAGACCCGGATCGCGATCCTGCGGAAGAAGGCGGCGACCGAGCGGCTGACCGCGCCGCCGGAGGTGCTGGAGTTCATCGCGTCGAAGGTGCAGACCAACATCCGCGAGCTCGAGGGCGCGCTGATCAGGGTGACCGCGTTCGCCAGCCTGAACCGGCAGCCGGTCGATCTGAGCCTGGCCGAGATCGTGCTGAAGGACCTGATCCCCGAGGGCAGCAAGCCCGAGGTGACCGCGAGCATGATCATGGGCCAGACCGCCTCGTACTTCGGTCTGTCCATCGACGACCTGTGCGGGTCGAGCCGGAGCCGTGTACTGGTGACTGCCCGGCAGATCGCCATGTACCTGTGCCGCGAACTGACCGATCTGTCGCTGCCGAAGATCGGCCAGCAGTTCGGCGGCCGTGACCACACGACCGTGATGCACGCCGAGCGGAAGATCCGGCAGCTGATGTCCGAGCGGCGCTCGGTCTTCAATCAGGTCACCGAGCTGACCAACCGGATCAAGCATCAGGCCAAGCAGCAGTAGCCGGATCGAGTGCTTCCGAGAGCTGCACAGCCTGGGGACACAACTGTGGAAAACTGTGGGTATTGCCGTGGAAAGGTCAGTCGATCCTGTGGATCCGCTGTGGGGACAGATTTCTCCGTCCACCGTCGTCCGCAGACAAAGCGAGCGCCGTCCACACGCCGTCCACATGGCCATTTGCGGTCTGACCTGCGAAGACACCGCTTTTCCACACTATCCACCGGTGCGAAGAACACTATGGAATCTATAGAGGTCCCAAAGTCCACAAAACGAACGAGCGGCTCGATCTGGGGAAAACCCCGCACTCGCGCCGGCTTGAGCAACCTGTCAGGCTGTCCTCGACAGCAGTTGCAGAACAGCTGGCAGCAATACCGGTACGACGCCGACGCGACCCGCCCGAAGCGCCACGTCCGGCCCGAATGGCGCACAGCACACTTGTCCGTGGCAGGATCTGCCTGGCACCCAGCCGATACAGGAGGCACCCAGCGGTGAAGTTTCGCGTCGAGCGCGACGTACTGGCCGAGTCGGTGGCCTGGGCCGCGCGTAGTTTGCCCAGTCGTCCCAGCGTCCCGATCCTGGCCGGCCTTCTGGTCGAGGCCGCGGACGGGCAGATCACCCTGTCCGGCTTCGACTACGAAACGTCGGTCCGAGTCACCGTGCCCGCGCAGGTCGCGGACCCCGGTAAGTGCCTGATCTCCGGCCGGCTCGTCGCCGACATCTCCAAGAGCCTCCCGAACCAGCCGGTGGATGTCGCGGTGGACGGTGCGAAGGCTCAGGTCACCTGTGGCAGCTCGCGGTTCACTCTGCAGACGCTTCCCACCGAGGAATATCCGGCCCTTCCGGAGCTCCCGGCCGCGAGCGGCACGGTGAAGGCCGACGTCTTCACCCAGGCCGTCACCCAGGTCGTCACCGCGGCCGGCCGCGAGGACACGCTGCCGGTGCTGACCGGGGTCCGGGTCGAGATCGAGGGTTCGACGATCTCCCTGCTGGCCACCGACCGGTACCGGCTGGCGATCCGTGAGCTGGAGTGGAACCCGGAGTCCCCCGATGCGTCGGCGGCCGCGCTGATCCCGGCCCGGGTCCTGTCCGAGACCGCCAAGGCGATGACCGGCTCGGACGTGACCGTGTCGCTGGCCGCGCCGGGTACCGGTGATGGCATCGTCGGCTTCGAGGGGCAGGTGTCCGGCGGCAGCCGGCGCGCCACCACCCGGCTGCTGGACGGCGAGTTCCCGAAGGTCCGTGGCATCATCCCGACCGACGCGGCGATCGCGACCCGGGTCCGGATCGACACCGCGACCCTGGTCGAGGCGGTCAAGCGGGTCGCGCTGGTGGCCGAGCGGAACGCGCCGGTCCGGCTGACGTTCGAGGACGACACCGTGACGCTGGACGCCGGCAGCGGCGACGAGGCGCAGGCGTCCGAGTCGCTCGAGGCGCGGGTTTCCGGTGACCCGGTGACCGTGGGCTTCAACCCGACGTACCTGCTCGACGGCCTGGGCGCGATCGGTACTCCGGTCGCTCACCTGGCCTTCACCCAGGCGACGAAGCCGGCCGAGCTGACCGGCGTCCGGGACTTCGACGGCGACCCGATCAGCGAGTTCCGGTACGTGCTGATGCCGGTCCGCCTGAACAGCTGAAATCCAACAGAACAAGGGGATTCATGATGGAGCTCGGCCTTGTCGGTCTCGGCAAGATGGGCGGCAACATGCGCCAGCGGATCCGCGACGCGGGTCACACCGTGGTCGGTTTCGACTCGAACCAGGAGATCTCCGACGCCAAGGACCTGGCCGACATGGTCGGCAAGCTGACCGCGAGCGGGCAGCCGAAGGTGGTCTGGGTGATGGTCCCGGTGCAGGCGATCGACCCGGTCGTCACCGAGCTGGCCGAGCTGCTGTCGCCCGGTGACATCGTGATCGACGGCGGCAACAGCCGCTGGACCGACGACACCCGGCGGGCCGCGCAACTGGCCGAGAAGGACATCCGGTTCGTCGACTGCGGTGTCTCCGGCGGCGTCTGGGGCCTGGAGAACGGGTACGCGCTGATGTGCGGCGGCGACAAGGACACCGTCGACGTGGTGATGCCGATCTTCGAGGCGCTCAAGCCCGAGGGTGAGTTCGGTTTCGTGCACGCCGGCAAGGTCGGTGCCGGGCATTTCTCGAAGATGGTCCACAACGGCATCGAGTACGGCATCATGCAGGCGTACGCCGAGGGCTATGAGCTGCTCGAGGCCGCCGACATCGTCGACAACGTGCCGGAGGCGTTCCGGTCCTGGCGTGAAGGCACCGTGATCCGGTCCTGGCTGCTGGACCTGCTGGTGAACGCGCTCGAGGACGACAACCACCTGGCCAAGATCCAGGGCTATGCCGACGACTCCGGTGAGGGTCGCTGGACGGTCGAGGCGGCGATCGACAACGCCGTTCCGGTGCCGGCCATCGCGGCCGCGCTGTTCGCCCGGTTCTCGTCGCGGCAGGACGACTCGCCGGCGATGAAGGCGATCGCCGCGATGCGCAACCAGTTCGGCGGTCACGCGGTGAAGGGCGCCGAGGACCCCTCGTACGCGACGCCGCCGACCAAGCACTGAGGTGTACGTCACCGCCCTGGGTCTGATCGACTTCCGGTCCTATCAGCAGGCGGAGGTCGAGCTCGCCCCGGGCGTGACGGCTTTCGTCGGGCCGAACGGCCACGGCAAGACCAACCTGGTCGAAGCGATCCACTACACCGCCACGCTCGGTTCGCACCGGGTCGCGACCGATGCCCCGCTGGTGCGGGCCGGCGCCACCCGGGCGATCGTGCGGACCGAGATCCGCAGCCAGTACGACCGGGACGTGGTCGTCGAGCTGGAAATCAATCCTGGGAAGGCAAACCGGGCCCGGATCAACCGTTCGCCGGTGCCGCGGCCCCGGGAAGTACTCGGCCTGCTGCGGACGGTGCTGTTCGCGCCCGAGGATCTCGCCCTGGTGAAGGGTGATCCGTCCGAGCGGCGGCGCTTCCTGGACGAACTGCTGACGCTGCGATCGCCGCGGATGGCCGGCGTCCGGCAGGACTACGACCGGGTGCTGAAGCAACGGAACTCGTTGCTCCGGAGCGCTTCACAGGCACGTCGCCAGAACCGGACCGGTGCGGCCGAAGGACAGCTGCGTACGCTCGAAGTCTGGGACTCGCATCTTGCCCGGACCGGCTCCGACCTGCTGGCGACCCGGCTGGAACTGCTGGAATCCCTGCGCCCGTTGGTTTCCAGCGCGTACGATGCTGTTGCCCGCGGCAAGGGTGATGCGCGGCTCGAGTACAAGTCGTCGATCGTGCTCGAACCCGGGGTCGTCTCGCGAGAGCAACTGGCGGAGGTGCTGCTCGCGACCGTGCGGGAGAAGCGGCAGGACGAGCTGGACCGGGGCGTGTCGCTGGTCGGACCGCATCGCGACGACGTCGTACTCGGGCTCGGCGACTTGCCCGCGAAGGGGTACGCGAGTCACGGTGAGTCGTGGTCGTTCTCGCTGGCGTTGCGGCTGGCGTCGTACGAGTTGCTGCGCGCGGACGGAGGTGAACCGGTGCTGATCCTGGACGACGTGTTCGCCGAGCTCGACTCGCAGCGCCGGGACCGGCTGGCCGAGCTGGTCGCGCCGGCCGAGCAGGTGCTGGTGACCGCGGCGGTCGGCGCGGACGTGCCGGCTGAGCTCAGCGGGGTGCGCTTCGAGGTCGGGGACGGGACCGTCCGGCGTGCCTGAACCTCCGGATTCCGCTGCGAGCGACCCTAAAAGCGACCCTGAGAGCGACCCGGGGCCGGAGGCCGAACACGACAAGCAGGGTCTGGATCTGGCCAAGTCGCTGGCCGGCCGGCTCAAGCAGCAGGCGGCGAAGGGCGGCATCAAGCCGGTCAAGCGCCGCCGCCGGCCGCGGATCGACGGCGCCCAGATCAGCAGTGCCCGCCCCGACGACCGCGACCCGCAGCGGCTGACCAACACGCTCGGCCGGCTGATGCGCGACCAGGGCTGGGAGGTCGACGTCGCGGTCCACGGCGTGATGGCGCGCTGGCCGTCGATCGTCGGCCGCGAGATGGCCGAACATTGCAAACCGGAGTCGTACGAGGACACCGTGCTGACCGTCCGGACCTCATCGACCGCCTGGGCGACCCAGCTCAAGCTGCTGGCCCCCGACCTGGTCCGCCGCCTGAACAGCGAACTCGGCGAAGGCACCGTCACTCGCGTCAACGTCGAGGGCCCGCACACCCCCTCCTGGCGCAAAGGCCCCCGCACCATCCGCGGCGGCCGCGGCCCGCGGGACACCTACGGCTGACGGCTGGGCGCGGATTGCGGTAGCGACCCACCGCTCCCTTAGGATCGGGCCCGATGCGCACGCTCGTTGATGGCTTTCGCGAGATGGTCCACCTGATCCTGGACACGTTCCGGCTCTGGTGGAAGAACTTGCTGCCCATGACCACCTGGTGGGTGGCTGGGTATCTCGGCTTCTCGGTGTGCATGCAGGGTGCGATCTGGCTGGGCCGGCACTCGCACTCGAGCCTCGGTACGGGCCTGTTCGCGGTCGGCGTGCTACTGCAGATCACCGCGGCGGTCGGCATGATCCGGACCTGCGCGATGTCGCTGTACCGCTGGCGGGACGCGGCGAGCAACGAGGCCGAGGAAACCTCGGACCCGACGCAGCGCGGCCTGCTGGAGCTGCTGGCTGTCACGCTGCTGCCGCTGGTCGCGGTCTGGTCCGCCTGGGGCTTCTTCGACGATCAGGTCCAGCAACTCGCGGCCACCAACTTGGTGCAGAACGGTACGCAGTCCGGCTCCCAGTTCTTCAAGCTCGGTCCGACGAGTTGGCATCAGTACCTGCCGGCGCTTGTCATCCTGCTGGTGCTGCGCCGGGTGCTGCAGGGCGTCGACGACCGCTGGCCGAACCGGCCGGTGAAGTTCGCCCAGACCTGGGCCGAGGCCTTCTTCGTACTGCTGACGTTCGTGATCACGCCGTTCGCGATCCTCGAGGGCAAGGACTGGTTCAAGGACCGAACCTTCTGGTACTGGTCGGTGGACTGGTGGGACAGCGCGAAGGAGTTCTTCGCCGGTATCCACATCCCGATCCCGGCCGGGATCGAGTTCCTCTGGGGCTTCTTCTGGGAGTCCCTGTGGCCGCTGTTCAAGCTGGGTGTCGCCGAGCCGCTGACCTGGCTGGCGATCACCACGGTCGTCTTCGGGCACCGTGTGCTCTCCGGCGGTGCCGCGTTCCGGGGTACCCGGCTGGAGCGCAGCCTGGGGGTTCGCGCCGAGGCGGAGCCGGCGCAGCGCGGGCGCATTGTCGAGCTGACGTACAAGGCTCCGGACCTGCTGCTCGCCGGTGTACGGGAGAAGTTCTACCCGGCGATCAACGCGTTCCGGCTGCTGGTCCGGGTCGGGCCGGTGTTCCTCGGTGTGGTCTGCATGGTCTACACGTTCTGGCTGCTGGGCAGTGACTGGGCGTACGTCGGTATCCAGCGCCTGATCGGGAACCACGGTGACTACTGGGGCCTGATGAACATGGAGATCACCAGCCTGATCCGCGACATCATCTTCGAGCCGCTCCGGATAGCGCTGCTCGCGGCCGCGTTCGACCTGTGCATCTCGGTCGGTACGCAGCGCCGTACCGAAGCCGCTGCCGCCGCGGAGGCGAAGGAAACCGAAGCCAAGCAGCCGGTCACCGCCTGACGATCACCGCGGCACCAACCGGCGCGGCCTAGGCGGTCAGCGTGGTCAAGGCGGTCAGGGCGTGAGCATCGCGCGGCGGCGCTCGTCGAAGTCCTCGAAGACGATCCCGGTCAGATGCGGGACAGCCGTCTTCGGGACCACGTACACCTGCGCGACCTTGGCCGGCTTGTTCATCGTGAACGGGTGGTCGTCGTCACTGCAGTACGTCGGCAGCGGATAGCCGTACGCCTGCTGGTCTTCCCAGCTGTTGCCGCGGTCGTCCCGCAGCGTGCTGCCGCAGCTGAACCCGCGCTCCTTGAGGAACAACCCGTCCCGCGGCGTGGCCGTCAGGTTGGCGACCACCACGACCGCACCCGCCGGAGCCCCGAGGCTGATCGGCTTCCCCTCGTCGTCGACCAGGGTGGTGTACGCCTTGAGCGACTCGAGCTTCCACTCGACATGCCCGATCGTCACCGGCCCTTGACTGACCACCTGGTCGATCCGGCCCTGCTTGTAGATCTGTTCCTCGTCGGCGATGTACGGCCGCAGCATCACGACGACACCGACAGCCAGCAGCGACACCAGCAGTGAGATCTGCACGGTCAGCCGGGACGTCCGGCCGGAGAAATTCATGACGCCACCCGGGTGACCGACTTCTCCACGACGTACTCCGGCGCGGCGGTGTCGACCATCTTCTGCGCGATCGCCTCGGTCGGGATGCCGAGATCGACCTGGATGTTGGAGTTGTAGACGTTGAAGATCATCAGCGAGCGCAGTTTCAGCGTCAGGCCCTTCATGTCCGCCGGGTTCACCTCGAAGACGAGCGTGCCGGACTTCGCGAACCCGGCGTCCGGGAAGTCCATCCCGCTGCTGCTCACCCCCTGCACCGGCTCGTACACACTGCCTCCGTCGGCGATCAGCGTCGGGGTGATGCCGTCCGGTTTCTTCGCGCCGCGGACCGCGTCCCACTCGATCGCCAGGTAGATGCCGTTCGTCTCCAGCGGCTTGTCGTCGTCACTGGCGGTGCTGTCGATCACCGAGCGGGCGAACTTGATCCGGGTCACCTTCATCGTCGATCCGCTGCCGGCGTAGTCGAGCGCCTGCCCGATCGTGCCGCCGACCACCTTGATGTTCTGCTCGTCGTACACCTGGTCGGGCGTTGCCAGCCGGGTCAGGCCGCCGACCAGCACGAAGACGACGCCGACCAGGATCGTCGCGGGGCGGTAGAGCTTCATTTGCTGCCCTCGTCGGTCTTCTCGGTCGGAGTGAAGCGAACCACCGCGACCGGTGTCTCGTTCTGCCAGAACTTGGTGTCGTTCGCGCCGAACACGCCGCTGGTCGCTTCGTACGACTCGGCCTGGACGCCGATCTCGACCTCGTCGGCCTTGAAGTCCGGTGCCACCTTGAACTCCGTGTAGCAGTCCTCCGGCGGCAGTCCGTACACGAGCACCCAGTTGATCTCGCCGCGGCAGGTGACCCCGGACGAGTCGACCAGGTCCTCGCCGTGGCCCGGAACGAAGATCAGCAGGTTGCTGCGTGGGTTCTGGCTCTTGTGTTCCTCGGAGTCGATGTTCTTCGCCTTGAACGAGACCCGGATCCTGGACTCGGCGTCGCTGTACTCGGTCTTCGGCTTGCGCAGGATGACGGCGCCGGTGAAGTCGTACTCGTACCGGCCCGCGGTGACGCTGGCCGGGGCGGTCAGGGTCGGGACCGAGCGGCCCTTCCGTTCCTTCCAGCCGCCGGTCGCCAGGATCACGAGCGCCGCGACCACGACGAGGGCGATCACCACCAGCCAGATCCGCCGATGCCGGTGAATCACCCGGTCGGCGATCATCGCGTCGATGATCTCGTCGAGACTTTCCACGGCAGCGATCCTAAGGGGCGGTGGGTGCGCGGCCGGAACCCCGCGGCCCCGGCCGCCGGCCGGCCCGGATCCGGCGCCCTGGCAGCGGTCTGGACCGGTCGGTGGCCGAGTGGCCGAATCCGGGACATTCGAAAGCCGGCTGAGAGCCACTCAGTGCCCGTGAGCGCTTTCCGGCACCCCTCCCGCGAGAGGGGACATGGCGATGAGGGAGAAAAGACGCCCTGAGGTGAGTTTCAGGCGGCTGGTGGCAGGTTCTGCTTCGCTCGACGGGTACACTGGTGGACGCACCGCCGCCATCACCGTAGACGGCGGCTCTACTGTGCCGCGATGCCTCGCGAACGCGGGGTCCGAGGAGGACAACCACCGGTGACCGACGAGCCGATCGAGATCGACGCCAACCAGTCCGCCGACCCCATCGGCCGCAGTGATACCGACGCACCCGATGCCAGTGAGCTCCCCGAGATGCTCGACGCGATCCCGTCGAACGTGGTCGAGCGGGAGTACGACGCGAGCGCGATCCAGGTCCTGGAAGGGCTGGACGCGGTCCGGAAGCGCCCCGGGATGTACATCGGGTCCACCGGTGAGCGCGGTCTGCACCATCTTGTCACCGAGGTGGTCGACAACGCGGTCGACGAGGCAATGGCCGGGTACGGCGACCGGATCGTGGTGACGCTGCTCGGCGACGGCGGCGTCCGGGTCGAGGACAACGGCCGCGGCATCCCGGTCGGCATCGTCGAGTCCGAGGGCAAGCCGGCCGTCACGGTCGTGCTGACCGTGCTGCACGCCGGCGGCAAGTTCGGCGGCGGTGGCTACAAGGTGTCCGGCGGTCTGCACGGCGTCGGCGTCTCGGTTGTGAACGCGCTGTCCACCCGGCTCCAGGTCGACGTGAAGACCGGCGGCAAGCTGTACACACAGTCCTTCACCATGGGCAACCCGGACGAGGACCTGGCCGAGATCGGCACCTCGGACTCGAACGGTACGACGATCACCTTCTGGGCCAGCCCGGATGTCTTCGAGACGACCACCTACTCGTACGAGACGCTGGCCACCCGCTTCCGCGAGTACGCCTTCCTGAACAAGGGCCTCGAGCTGGTGATCCGGGACGAGCGCCCCGATCACATCGACGAGGACGGCAAGCCCCTGGAGCAGTCCTTCCGGTACGCGGACGGGCTGGTCGACTACGTGAAGTACCTGACCGGTATTCGCGAGACCGTGCACCGGGACGTGATCTCGTTCGAGGCGGCCACCGCCGACGACACCATGAGCCTCGAGGTCGCGCTGCAGTGGAGCGGATCGTTCCAGGAGTCGGTGCACACCTTCGCGAACGCGATCAACACGCACGAGGGCGGCACCCACGAAGAGGGCTTCCGGGCCGCGCTGACCTCGCTGGTGAACTCGTTCGGCGAGGACCAGGGGATGATCAAGAAGAAGGAGGACAGGCTCACCGGTGACGACATCCGGGAGGGTCTGACCGCGATCATCTCGGTCAAGCTGGCCGAGCCGCAGTTCGAGGGCCAGACCAAGACCAAGCTCGGCAACACCGAGGTCAAGGGTTTCGTCCAGCGGGTCGTGAACGACAAGCTCGGCGCCTGGTTCGAGCAGAACCCGGCCGAGGGCCGCGAGATCATCCGCAAGGCGAGCGCCGCGGCGAGCGCCCGGATCGCGGCCCGCAAGGCCCGCGACCTGGCCCGGAACCGCAAGGGCCTGCTCGGCGGCGGCGGACTGCCCGGCAAGCTGGCCGACTGCCAGTCGACCAACCCCGAGGAGTGCGAGGTCTACATCGTCGAGGGTGACTCGGCCGGTGGCTCCGCGAAGGGCGGCCGGGATCCGAAGTTCCAGGCCATCCTGCCGATCCGGGGCAAGATCCTGAACGTCGAGAAGGCCCGGATCGACAAGGTCCTGCAGAACAACGAGGTCCAGGCGATCATCTCCGCGCTCGGCACCGGTATCCACGAGGACTTCGACGAAGAGAAGCTCCGGTACCACAAGATCGTGATCATGGCCGACGCCGACGTCGACGGCCAGCACATCCGTACGCTGCTGCTGACGCTGCTGTTCCGGTTCATGCGGCCGCTGATCGAGCGTGGCCATGTGTACGCCGCGCAGCCGCCGCTGTACAAGATCCGCTGGAGCAACCAGCCGGACGAGCTGGCGTACACCGACCGCGAGCGGGACGGCCTGCTCGAGGCCGGCGCCGAAGCGGGCAAGAAGCTGCCCAAGGAGAACCCGATCCAGCGCTACAAGGGTCTGGGCGAGATGAACGCGAACGAGCTGTGGGAAACCACGATGGACCCGGCCAACCGGGTGCTGCTGCAGATCACCCTCGACGACGCGGTCCGCGCCGACGAGACGTTCCAGACGCTGATGGGCGACGACATCGAGGCACGGCGCAGCTTCATCCAGCGCAATGCCAAGGACGTCCGCTTCCTTGATATTTAGCGCCGTCTCGACATCCGATCTCGCTGCTCATCCGACGTACTCATCTGAACGGGACTTTTCATGACCGAGACGCCTACTGGCCACGACCGCGTCGAACCCCTCGACCTGCAGACCGAGATGCAGCAGTCGTACCTGGACTACGCGATGGCCGTCATCGTGGGCCGCGCGCTGCCCGAGGTCCGCGACGGCCTGAAGCCGGTGCACCGGCGCATCCTGTACGCGATGTACGACGGCGGCTACCGGCCGGACCGTGGTTTCAACAAGTGTTCCCGCGTCGTCGGTGACGTGATGGGTCAGTACCACCCGCACGGCGACTCGGCGATCTACGACACCCTGGTCCGGCTGGCGCAGCCGTGGGTGATGCGGGCGCCGCTGATCCAGGGCCAGGGCAACTTCGGTTCGCCGGGTAACGACCCGGCCGCCGCGATGCGGTACACCGAGTGCCGGATGGCGCCGCTGGCGATGGAGATGGTCCGCGACATCGACCAGGACACCGTCGACTTCCGGCCGAACTACGACGGCAAGTCGCAGGAGCCGGTGATCCTGCCGTCCCGCTTCCCGAACCTGCTGGTCAACGGCTCGTCCGGGATCGCGGTCGGGATGGCCACCCAGATCCCGCCGCACAACCTGCGCGAGGTCGCGGCCGCGGTGGACTGGGCGCTGGAGCACCCGGACGCCACCCCGGAGGAGCTGCTCGACGCCTGCCTGCAGCACATCAAGGGCCCGGACTTCCCGAACGGCGCGCTGATCGTCGGCTACAAGGGCATCGACGACGCGTACCGGACCGGGCGTGGTTCGGTCACCATGCGCGCCGTGGTGGACATCGAGGAGGACGCCAAGGGGCGGACCAGCCTGGTGGTCACCGAGCTGCCGTACATGGTGAACCCGGACAACCTGGCGCAGAAGATCGCCGAGCTGGTGAACACCGGCAAGGTGAACGGCATCGCGGACATCCGTGACGACAGCTCGTCGCGGACCGGTCAGCGGCTGGTGATCGTGCTCAAGCGGGACGCACAGCCGCGGGTCGTACTGAACAACCTCTACAAGCACACGCAGCTGCAGGACACGTTCGGCTGCAACATGCTGGCGCTGGTCGACGGCGTACCGCGGACGCTCAGCGTGAACCTGTTCATCAGCCACTGGATCGACCACCAGATCGAGGTCATCCAGCGGCGGACCCGGTTCCGGCTGCGCGAGGCGGAGAAGAACGCCCACATCTACCGCGGCTACGTGAAGGCGCTGGACGCCCTCGACGAGGTGATCGCGCTGATCCGGCGCAGCCCCGACGTGGACGAGGCACGCACCGGCCTGATCCAGCTGCTCGAGATCGACGAGATCCAGGCGCAGGCGATCCTGGACATGCAGCTGCGCCGGCTGGCCGCCCTGGAGCGGCAGAAGATCATCGAGCGGTTGCAGGAGCTCGAGGCGATCATCGCCGACCTCGAGGACATCCTGGCCAGCCCGGAGCGGCAGCGGACCATCGTCAAGGACGAGCTCGCGGAGATCGTCGAGAAGTACGGCAACGAGCGCCGGACCGAGATCATCGCGGCCGACGGCGACCTGTCCGTGCAGGACCTGGTCCCGGACGAGGACGTGGTCGTCACGATCACCCGCGGCGGGTACGCGAAGCGCACCAAGACCGACCTGTACCGGACTCAGAACCGCGGCGGCAAGGGGGTCCGCGGCGCGGCGCTGCGGGCCGAGGACGAGATCAGCCACTTCTTCGCCACCACGAACCACCACTGGATGCTGTTCTTCACCACCAAGGGCCGGGTCTACCGGGCCAAGGTGTGGCAGCTGCCGGAGTCGGCCCGGGACGCGAAGGGCTCGCACGTGGCCGGCCTGCTGTCGTTCCAGCCGGACGAGGAAATCGCGCAGGTGCTCACGCTGCGTGACTACGAGCAGGCCGACTACCTGGTGCTCGCGACCAAGCGCGGCCTGGTCAAGAAGACCGCGCTGCGTGACTACGACTCGGCCCGGCAGAGCGGCATCATCGCGGTCAACTTCCGCGAGGAGGACGACGAGCTGATCGGTGCCGACCTGGCCACCGCCGAGGACGACCTGCTGCTGGTCTCCCGCAAGGGGCAGTCGATCCGCTTCACCGCGAACGACGACCAGCTGCGGCCGATGGGCCGGGCCACCTCGGGTGTCACCGGGATGAAGTTCCGGGCCGGCGACGAGCTGCTGTCGATGTCGGTGATCCGGGCCGGTTCGGAGGAGGACGTGCAGTTCGTCTTCACCGTGACCGACGCCGGGTACGCGAAGCGGTCGAAGGTGTCGGAGTACCGCCAGCAGGGCCGTGGCGGGCTCGGCATCAAGGCGGTCAAGCTGAACGACGAGCGTGGCTCGCTGGTCGGCGCGATCATCGTCGTGGACGAGGACCAGGTGCTGGCGATCAAGGCCAGCGGCCAGGTGGTCCGCAGCCGGGTCGACAGCGTGCCGGTCAAGGGCCGGGACACGATGGGCGTCCGGTTCGCCGGGGTCGGCGAGTCCGACGCGGTGGTCGCGATCGCCCGGAACACCGATCTGACCGTCGCACTCGACGAATCGGAAGCGGCCGAGGAGGGTACTGTCGAAGGCGGTGCCCAGAATGTGGACGGATCGACAACCGAATCCACCTCTGAGAGCGTCCAGAAGGATGAAGAACGTTCGACGGACGTGGACGGCCCGGCTACCGTCGAAAGCGACGACGCCGGCCAGGAGGGTGACTGATGACCAACCGCGCGAGGCCGACATGGCCTGAAGGTGCGGCCGACGGCTCCAAGTCCCAGCGCACCGCGCCGGGCGGGAAGCAGTCTGCCGCCCCGGCCAACCCGGCTTCCAACGGTCGTTCCAACGGGGCTCCGGGTGGCGCCGCGGGCGCTGCCGCGGGTGCCGCTCCGGGCGGTAACGGGCAGCAGCGGGGCGGGTCGAACGGGCAACAGCGCCCGTCGGCCGAGTACCGGCCGCAGGTCCGCCCGGGTACGCAGGGTGGCGCGCCTGGCCGTCCTGGTGCCGCCAAGCCTGGTGCTGGCGCTGGTACTCCTGCGCCCGGTCCGGGTGCTCCGGGTGCTGGTGCCGCGGGTGCCGGTGCCGCGGGTGTGGGCGGCGGTGCTGGTGCGGCTGGTCGGCCGGAGCCTTGGGCGGCCGGGGGTGCGGCTGGATCGAACGGTGTTTCCGGCTCGAACAGTGCCGCGTCGAACGGTGCCGCGTACGGCGGGAACGAGGCGAAGACCGAGTCCATCGGTGACCGGGTCACCGCGGCGCGCCAGGCCGTACTCGACAAGGCGGCCGCGGTGAAGGCGGCGAAGCCGGACAAGGCCGAGCGGGAAGAGGCCAAGCAGGCGCGTCTGGCCGAGAAGGACGCCAAGGCGTCGACCCGGCCGCAGACCCGCAAGGCCCGGCTCCGGATGTCCCGGATCGACCCGTGGTCGGTGATGAAGACGGCGTTCCTGCTGTCGATCGCGTTCGGCATCGTGACCTGGGTCGCGGTGTTCATCGTCTGGTCGGCGATCGGCGCGGCCGGCGTCTTCGACAACATCAACAGCACCGTGCAGGAAGTCCTGGGTACGCCGGCCGGCGAACCGTTCCGGGTGGAGAACTACATCAACACCGGCAAGGTGATGGGTTTCACCACCCTGCTCGCCTGCGCCGACGTACTGATCATCACCGCGCTCGCAACGCTCGGATCCTTCCTCTACAACATCGCCGCCACGCTCCTCGGCGGCCTCGAAGTCACGCTCGCCTCGGAGGACTGACCCGGGACTGACCCGGCGTCCGGCACCCCCGGCCGGGCCCGTCAAGGGCCTGGCCGGAACCGGTTTGGGAGTAGGGCACTTGGTGCGGTAATCTCTCCCGGGTTCGACACCGCAGTACGCGGGCCTATAGCTCAGACGGTTAGAGCGCTGCCCTGATAAGGCAGAGGTCACTGGTTCAAGTCCAGTTAGGCCCACCCACACGTGGTACCGAAGTCCGATCCAAGGAGTCTCCAGTGCTGAGAAAGATCCTGCTGGTACTGCTGGCCGGCATCGGCGGCTACTTCGCCTACAAGAAGACCCAGCAGTCCCGCGCCGACAAGGACCTCTGGTCCGAAGCCGTAGACTCAGTAACCCCAGGTCACTGACCACCCCGGGGGCGTAGCTCAACTGGCAGAGCACTGCCTTTGCAAGGCAGGGGTTAGGGGTTCAAGTCCCCTCGTCTCCACCACCCTCACCCGAGCGTGAATCCACGCTCCGAACACCTTCGGCATCGGCCCCTTCTGAGGCTCCGTGCCCTCCGCGTGCCCTAACACGTGGTCGCAGGTCTCGGCCGAGCCTCTAGAAGAGGTACGTTCGGTTTGTCCGCCGCCGCTCTATGCGAGCCATCGCTCCAACTGCTCAATCCTCGAACCGTGAGCGTCTTGCTGCTGCATCGGACGCCTAACCGATTGCCCCGGATCGCGAGCGTGACACCAACGGCGGCGAGCGCAGCCGCACCAAGGCGTTCCACATCAGCTGTCGCATCGAGCCACCACTCGACGCCGAACCCGATCAGCACAACGCCAGGCAGCATGCTCGCGCTCCGGGTGATCGGCAGCGGACGAAGCTCCACAGCTGCCATGGTGCCATTCGACCTCCCTTCCGTTGGCACCCTCGCTAGCGCACGGCTCCGCTGGCGCCGTACATCGCGCCGCTCCACCGCGTGTCAACAAGGGTGGATATCCACCCATGTTGTGGGTTCTCCACTCTCGTATCAGTGGAGAACCCTCGACAGCAGTGGATAACCCCTCGAGTGTCGGGGCATTACTCTGGCTCGGTGGGCTTTGCTGTTGGGCGGTCTATTGCGCGGCGGGATGTGCATCTCAACGGGATGATTGCGGCGGTGCAGACCGTGCGGGTCGTACGTGACGACGCGGAGGCGCTGTTCACCTGGACCGCGGCCGGGTCGGACTGCATGCTGCGCGGGACCCGGGACGGCGCGTTGATCCGGAAGATGTCGCTGGCGGAGCGCGACCGTACGCCGTCCATGCTCTGGCCGCGGAAGTGGGAAGGCCGGCACGTGCTGATCCGCACCGAACCCGCGGCGGATCATTCGGTGTGGTGGTTCTTCGACCTGGAGATGCGGTTCGAGGGCTGGTACGTGAATCTGGAGTCCCCGGTACACCGCTGGTCCGCCGGGATCGACATCCTCGATCACGCGCTCGACATCCTGGTCGCGCCCGATCGCAGCTGGTCGCTCAAAGACGAGGACGAGCTGGCCGAGCGTATCGATCACCCGGCGTACTGGACGGCAGCCGAGGCGGACCGTATCCGCGACGCCGGCGAGCGCATCATCGGCGACATCGAGGCCGGCCGATTCCCGTTCGACGGCCGGTACACGGATTTCCGCCCCGATCCGTCGTGGGAACCGGCCGACCTGCCCCCGTACTGGGACACCGAGGTCGCGTCCCACTGATCTGCGGATCCAGTAGTGGATCAGGCTCAGGTGGTGCCGTTCTGCATCGGGTAGTCGATGACCACCACGCCACCGGTGGCGTAGTTGGCGACATCGGCCGCCGTCTCCCGGCCTGCTGGGGATTCCCGCGCCGCGGCCAGTGCCGCGGCGTCGGCGAATTCGGCCTCGAAGACCGCGAAGTACGGTGACGGTTCCTGCGTCGCCGTCACCTCGAAGCTGTAGCGCCACTCGAGCAGTCCCGGCATGCGCGCGACCAGTGGGAGGTGCTTGCGCACGTAGTAGTCGCGGAAGTGATCGGGGTCGGTGGGCGCGGGATACAGGACCATCAGCTTGTGCATGCAAGTCTCCAAGGTGCTTCTGAAATCGAATCAACGGAGCGTACGATAGTGTGTCGGATATCGAAGCAGCAAGAGGGGACGGAACGACGGATGGCGGCACCCAGGCCAGGGCGGGCGGTCCGAGGGTCGAGCACCGGCCGGCCGCTGATGGCCGCCCTCGACCTGTTCGGCCGCCGGTGGAACCTGCGGATCGTCTGGGAGCTGAGCCAGGGGCCGGTCGGGTTCCGCGCGCTCCAGGAGCGCTGCGACAACATGTCCTCCAGCGTGCTCCGGCAACGGCTTACTGAGCTGGTCGAGGCGGCCCTCGTCGAGCAACATCCGGACACCACCTACGCCCTCACCGAGCTGGGCCACGGCGCCCACCGCGCCCTGCGCCCCCTCGCCCGCTGGTCCACAGACTGGGCCGCAACCCTCTCCCCCACCACCCCCGAAGACACCCACTAGCCCTCGCCCGCCCGAAGCCCTCCTCGACAAGCTTGTTGCAGGTTGTCCACGGGTGTGGGGAAAGGCTGTGGATAGATCGGGGTTTTCGGTTAGTGGAGTACGCGGTAGGTGATGAGGAGGTTGCCGGAGGGGGTGGTGGTGGCGGGGGTTGGTTGCAGGTGGGTGGGCGCGAGGGTGTCGAGCAGGCGTCGGCCGGTGCCGACGATGGTGGGGGCGATGACCAGTCTGAGTTCGTCGACGAGGTTGGCGGCGAGCAGGGACTGGGTGATCGAGATGCTGCCGTGGATGCCGATGTCGCCGCCTGGTTGGGTTTTCAGGGTGCGTACGAAGGTGGTCAGGTCGCCTTCGATCGGGTACGAGTTGGCCCAGCTGCCCGTGAGCGGGGTCGATGTCGCGACGTACTTGGGGGCCGCGTTCACGAAATCGGCGAACGGCTGGATGTCGCTCGTCGGCCAGAAGCCGGACCAGTCGTCGTACGTGCGGCGGCCGAGGATAACGGTGTCCTGAGTGGCGATCAGGTCGGCGCCGCTGGCATCCGTTTCGTCGTCCCAGCTGGTGAGGAACTTGTCCGGCGCCTCGGCCACACCGTCGAGCGAGAGAAAGTACGCGGCAACGACCTTGCGGGCCGGGGCAGTGCCGGCGGTACTGGAGTCGGCCTGGTGCGATGGCGATGATCCGGCGGTGCTGCTGGAGTCGGCCTGGTTCGACATGATGGAGATCTCCTCGGCGGGATGTGATCGGGTACTCACCATCACGTCGAACGTACGCCCCGCCCCTCGACACCACCCACCAAGAAACCTGTCACCCCGCCAGCCGGGCATCACCGAACACGACAGTGAAGACCCCGCGGTATTCGGCGTCGTACGGCAGGCAGATCGAGAAGTGCTTGCAGGGAAAGCCCGTGGGCGTACCCAGCTTGCCGTCGCCGTGATCAGCTTCCGCATCCACGCCCAACATCCTCGCACCACCAGAACCGAGGTTCAGGGGTTCTGTGGGTTATTCGCCGGTGGTGCCGTCGAGGGATTCTCGGAGGAGGTCGGCGTGGCCGAGGTGGCGGGCGTACTCCTCGATGACGTGTTCGAGGATGAAGCGGACGTTGGTGCGGCCGAATTCGGGGTTCGGTTCGATTCGGGCGGTGTTGTGGGCGGCTTGGGCGAAGAGGTCGCGGGAGGTCTGGCAGGCGGCCAGGTAGTCGGAGTAGACCTCGGTGGCAGGCGTTGGATCGGATTCGTCGAACCACTCGTCGCCCTCGGGCGTCACGGTCATCCGGTACGGAAAGAAGGTGGGTGACGTAGCGGCCAGCCGGCGCTGGAGCCAGTAGCGCTCGACGCCCTGCAGGTGGCGCATGAGCGAGAGCAGGGTCAGGTTCGACGACGGAATCGGGCGCTGCCGCAGCTGGGCGTCGGTGAGGCCCTCGCATTTCAACAGGAACGTGGCGCGGTGGTAGTCGAGGTTGGACCCGATGATGTCGAGCCAGCTGCCGGTACGGACGCGCTTGGGCCGGACGATGTTTTCGATCATGCTGTCTCGATGCTCGGCCACCGCGCGGATCGACAGGCACAGCCGGTTTCCACCAAGAAGATTTCCGCCTAGTACTCGATCAAGCCACCAGCCGGTACCGGCGCGACATGCCCACTACGCGGCCGGGTCAGCGCGAGGGCGATCCCGACATCCACCAAACCCGCGCGCCGGAGCGTCGGCACTTCCGCGAGCGGTGTCCACACCGGCTCCTCGGTGTCGCCGTTCGGCTCCGGCCGGGCGGTGCCTCCGGTGATCCGCGTCGAGTAGAAGATCCCGAGGTTCTGATGATCGCCTTCGCCCGCTGACCGCCGTACGCCGGCCGGAACGATCCGCGAGTCGACTCCAAGTAGTACGTCGACCGCGCATTCGTACCCGGTCTCCTCCAAAACCTCGCGGGAGACCGCGTCGTACGGGTCCTCGCCGGGCTCGACGCCTCCGCCGGGCAGCGTCCACCAACTGCCATCCCCCCACGGCGACATGTACCGCACCAGCAGCACCCGCTCCTCCACGACACACACCGCGTACGCAGCCACTCGCCGACTCATCCCCGGACCCTAGCCCCGGATTGGACGGTTGCGGTCATCGGTTGGCCTGTTGTTTGGGCTTGACGGGGATGTGATCGGGCGTGGGTAGCGTCGGCGATCGTGTGGTCGGGAGACTGCAGAGGGTTACTACTCGGGAGGAAAATGATGCGGAAACTTGCGGCGCTGCTCGCTGGGCTCATGGTCGCGGCGGGTGGCGTGTACGCGTTGGCGGGACCCGCGCAGGCGGACGACTGTGGTGGGACCTACACGATCGTCGTCGGCGGTACCGGGGACAACGACTCGAACGCGCCGTACTGGAGCGGCAACATCAGCCAGCGGGTCGGGTACCCGGCGCAGCCGATCGGGGTGAACGCGCGGCAGGGAGTCAACGAGCTGAACCGGCTGATCCGCGATCATCGCAACGCCTGCCCGGGGCAGCACGTGAAGGCAGTCGGGTTCTCGCTCGGTGCCGCCGTTGTCCACACCTGGGTGACGGAGAACTGGCAGACGTTCGACAACGTCAACGCGGTGCTGATCGCGGACCCGAAGCGCGCCGCCGGCCCGGGTAACGCCGGTGCGGCCGCGCACCCGCTGGTCGCTCCGGTGGTGGGTGCTCCGCTGGCCGGCGCCGACAACTTCTTCGGCAACGTGCCGGTGCTGACGCTGTGCACCAACGACATCATCTGCGACATCAACGCGAGCTCCGGCCTCCCCGGTTACCTGTGGGAAGGCAAGCACGGCAACTACAACTTCAACGTGGACGTGTACACCGACGACGCCCGCGGCCAGTGGTTCAACGGGGTCTACATCCCCTGACCCGTAGGCTTGCTCCTCGTGGATGCTGATCGAGTGCAGCCGAAGAGTCCGTCCGAGGTCTTGCTGGGCGACGATCGGGCCCAGCTCGACGCGTTCGTCGAGGACTATCGCGGCACGATCGAGGCGACGCTCGACGGCCTCACCGAGGAGCAGGCCCGCCGGCGGCTGGTGCCGTCGGCGACGACGTTGCTCGGGTTGCTGAAGCACGTCACCTGGATGCAGCGTGTGTGGTTCGAGGAGTGCGTCGGCGGGAAGTCGCGCCGGGAGCTCGGGCTGGTCCAGGGTCCGGATGCGTCCTTCAAGCTCGGCGCCGGCGACACGATTGCCTCGGTCACGGCCGCGTACCGCGAGGCCTGCGCCACGGCCCGGGCCGCGGTCGCGGACCTTCCGCTCGACGCCGTGGTGACCGGCCACCGCGGTGGTCCCCGCACGCTGCATTGGGTGTACCTGCAGGTGCTTCGAGAGCTTGCCCATCACAGCGGACACGCCGACATCCTGCGCGAACAGATCCTCGCCGACTGACCTCCGCGAAACAGAACGCCCTCCGGTCAACAAGCAGCTCCGGCGCCACCTGCCTAATCAACGCCAACGCTCCGAACACGGTTCGCTCCGCCGAACTGTGCCTCGCGCAACGAGCCTCGCTCCGCGGAACTGCCCCCCGCGAAACAAGGTTCGCTCCGCGGAACTGTGCTCCGCGAAATAGGGCGCACTTCGCGAAGCGGGGTGGGTGGGCTTGGTGCAGCGAGCTGTGCTCTGTGGAGGCGGGCCTGCGGGTGGAAGTGTGGTGGGGTGGGACGCGGCGGCGCTGCGTGGGCACCAGTTCACCGGCCGACTGCGCTTGACGGAACAGGGTGTCCCGCGGAGCGGAGCCGTCTGCGCTCCGCGGAAACAGACTGCGCTCGGCGGAAGCAGACTGCGCTCGGCGGAGGAAGAGACTGCGTTCCGCGGAAGAGATTGCGCTTGGCGGGAACAGATTGTGCTCGGCGGAAGCAGACTGCGCTCGGCGGAGGAAGAGACTGCGTTCCGCGGAAGCAGATTGTGCTCGGGGGAGGAAGAGATTGCGCTCGGCGGAAGAGACTGCGCTTGGCGGGAACAGATTGTGCTTGGCGGAGGCTGGTTGCGCTCCGCGGAGCAGACTGGCCTTGGCGGGACAGGTTGCGCTTGGCGGAAGTGGGTTGGGGTTTGCGGAATAGGGTGGTTGGGATTGGGGGTTGGGTCCGGTATGAGTCTTGAGATCGGAGTCATCCTGCCGACCTCGTCGCCCCAGCCGGGGCAGGCGATTCTTGGTGACGTACGTGAGAGTGCCCGGTACGCCGAGGGGCTTGGACTGGATTCGGTCTGGTCGACGGATCATCTGATCGCCAGCGCACCGATGCTCGACAGTTCAGTCGTACTCGCGACGGCCGCTGCCGTGACGGAGCGGATCACCGTTGGGTACAACGTGCTCTTGCTGGCTCTGCGTCCGGTCGCCTGGGCGGCGAAGCAGATCAACACGCTGCAACTCGTGTCGAACAACCGGCTGGTCGTCGGCGTGGGCACCGGCAACCCCGCGCACGGTGACATCGGCTGGCGCGCGGCCGGAGTGGAGTTCAGCGATCGCGGCCGGTTGACCGACGAGGCGTTGGCCGTACTGCCGAATCTGATCGCCGGGAAGCCGGCCGTGCTGCCGGAGCCGATCGCCGGGAAGCTGGGGGTGGAGCGACGCCTGTCCAGCGGGGAAGCTGACGCGCAACTCGAGGTGACCCTGTCCCCCGGCTCGCCGGTGCCGCCGATCTTCATCGCCGGGACGGGGGCGCGGGCGCACCGCCGGGCCGCGCGGTACGGCGACGGCTGGGCGACGATCGCGATGACGCCGGACGAGGTCCGCGCGAACCTGGCGAGCATCAACGAGCTCGCCGACGGAAAGACGCTCAAGGCAACAGTCATCGCCCCGCAGCTGGACGGGAACGCAGCCGAGCAACTGGCCGCGTACGAGGAGGCAGGCGCCGAGCGCATCATCCTCCCACCCACCGGCAACTGGCGCCACGACTACGAAACCGCCGCCACCCTCCGCTGACTCACCCTTCACCCACCCCACCGCTGAATCCGTCGTGCTCGGCGCGGAATCCGTCGTGCTTCGCTGAACCGCCGCCGCACCACCGCGCGTGACCTCGCCTTTGGGAAGCCGCCACGTACTTTCGGCGCCGAGTTTTACCTGGTGGCTTCTCAGAGCGCGGGTAGCGGAGGCGGGGCGACGGGCGGGTAGTGCGGCCGTCGTGTTGGAGGCGGGTCGTGGAGTTAGGCGGGGTGGGTCGGTGCTTGGCGGTTGATGTGGTTGGGGGAGTTGTTCTTCCAGAGGTAGAAGACGGCGGCCAGGCCGGCTAGGCACGGTGCGGCCTGGATTGTTGTGATGAAGAGCGGGTGCGGCTGCGTGAAGTCGTACAGCAGGACTGCACTCCCGGCGAGGAACGTGGCGGTCGCGGCGCCTGGTGCCCAGCGCTTGCCGCGCTTGCCGGCCCACGCGAGCACCAGCCAGGCGATCACGCCGATCACGCTGATCGTGAACAGGTACGTCAGGATGCTGGATTTCGCCACGTCCACCTGATCGGGGCGCCCGGCGTACGCCGCGAGCAGCCCGTGCCGCAGCCGATCACCGGTCGCGCCGTCGACGATCGGTGCCACCGCGCCGGCGACGGTCAGCCCCGCGCCCACGTACATCGCCACCACCGCTTTCCGGACTGAACCACTCATGGCAGATCTCCCTCACGAGCTAGAATCGTACTTGGTACTTGAAACATTATGTCCCAAAGAGGTTCAAGATCAATGCAGCCTGGTAGAACGGTCCCCATGACGGATGGTGGCGAGGCCCCGGCGGAAGTCGGCGGGGGTGTGCCCAGGTCAGGTCGAGCGGGCCTGCCGGGTGGGCCGGCGCGGCGGCGGCAGCGGATTTCCGATCAGGAGACCGCGCAGCGGATGCTCGACACCGCGGTCGCGATGGTCAACTCGACCGGGCTGACCGTGAGTTTGGAGCACCTCAGCGTCGAGGACGTGATTCGCGACTCCGGCGTCTCCCGGAGCGCGGCGTACCGGCGGTGGCCGTACAAGGATCTGTTCGTCGGCGATCTGCTCCGCGCCCTGGCGAAGGCCGTGGTTCCGGCGACGGTCGGAGCCGAGGGCGGCGCGGATGTCGTCCGCAGGGTCCTCGAAGAGCATCGCCAAGAACTGCACGATGCCGAAGGTCGGGCCCGGGTGTGGAGTGAGCTGCTGCGGCTCGGCGCCTGGCACGACTTCGACGCGATCCACCGATCGGTCGAGTGGCGTACGTACCTCGCCCTGCACGCCACCTTCGAGAGTCTTGCCGACGGTGAATTGCGGGACGAGATCCAGACCGCGCTCGAAGAATCGGAGCGTGGTTTCGTCGATCGCATCGCCGCCGCGTACCGAAGGGTGGCTGACCTGCTCGGCTACCGGCTCCGGCCGGGCTCCGAGGTCGGCTTCACGGCGGTCGCCCGGCTGGCCAACGCGACCATGCGCGGGATGGTGATCACCGCGCTGTCCACACCGGACACCGCCACCGTCCGGTACCGCGCCGATCCGCTCGGCACCGGCCGCCTCGCCGACTGGTCCCTGCCCGGGCTCGCGATCGCCGCGGTCGTGGCCGGTCAGTTCGAGGTCGACCCGACGGTCACCTGGAACCCCGAGCGAGTGCGCGACCTCCTGTCGGCAGCCGGCTGAAATGGACTGCCGAAGACAGACCTGAATGGATCTGCCGCAACCGAGCGATACCAGGCAGATTGTTGCTGATCGCAACAAGACGAGGATGTGGACGATGTACGTACCCGCGCACTTCGCCGCCGATGACGACGCGGTGCAGGAACTGCTGGCGAGTCACGGCGCGGCGGATCTGATCACGATGACGCCGGACGGCTTGCTGGCAACGATGTTGCCATTCATCCACGATCCGGAACGCAACGTCCTGCTCGGCCATCTCGCCCGCAACAACGAGCAATGGAAGCAGCCCGTGGTCGGTGACGCACTGGTGATCATGCGTGGACCGGACGCGTACATCTCCCCGGCCTGGTACGCATCCAAACGGGAACACGGCCGCGTGGTTCCGACCTGGAACTACATCACCGCACACGTGTACGGAACGCTGACCGTGCACGACGATCCCGCCTGGGTGGAGGACGTGGTACGCCGACTGTCCGATCGGCACGAGACCGGCCGGGAAGAACCGTGGTCGGTGGATGATGCGCCGGCCAAGTACATCAGCGGGCAACTCCGCGCGATCGTCGGCGTCGAACTCACGATCAAGCGGATCGAGGCCAAGTTCAAACTCAGCCAGAACCGGCCGGAGGCGGACATCGACGGCGTGATCGAAGGCCTGCACACGGCCGGCCAGGACGCGACCGCCGACGCGGTCGCGCAGGCACGACTAACTGTTGAGCTCAAGCGCCGCGGCGAGTAACGCCTGGGTGTACTCGTGCCGCGGCGCGCTCAGCACCTCCGTCGCCGGACCTTCTTCGACGAGGACGCCGCGGCGCATCACTGCGATCCGGTCCGCGATCTGATGCACCACACCCAGGTCGTGCGAGATGAACAGCATCGACAGGTGGTGCCGCCGGCGCAGATCATCGAGCAGTCGGAGGATCTGCGCCTGCACCGAAACATCCAGCGCGGACACAGCCTCATCGCAAACCAGCAGCCGAGGCTTGACCGCGAGCGCCCGCGCCAGGCTGACCCGCTGGCATTGCCCGCCGGACAACTGCCCAGCACGCTGAGCCGCGACGGATTCGTCCAGCCCGACATCGGCAAGGAGCTGATGCAGCGCGCCGATGCGATCCGTGCTGGGCGCCGCGGCCGGGTGGGTCCGCCACGCCTCGCCGATGATCGAGGCAACGGTCATGCGCGGATTGAGCGACGATCGCGGGTCCTGAAAGACCATCTGGATCGCGCGCTGCAGTTCGCCGGGGCGACGCGTACCAGGTGGAAGTGGCGTGCCGTCGTACCGGATGTCCCCAGCCTGTGGACGAACCAGCCCGACGATCGAGCGCGCGACGGTAGTCTTGCCAGACCCCGACTCCCCCACCAGGCCGACGGTTTCGTTGGCGCCGACCGTGACGCTGACCCCGTCGACCGCCACGAACGGCTTCCGCCGCGGGCCGAACGTGACCCGAAGATCGTTGACCTCAAGCAGGGCGCTCATCGAGTACCTCCTCGGCGAAGTGACAGGCGGTCCAGCGGTCCGGCCCGATGGAGCGCAGCACAGGTTGCTCCTCGCGACACCGATCCCGCGCCAGCGGGCACCGTGGATGGAATGCACAGCCCGCTGGACGCGCGGCGGGCGTGGCCGGCGTACCGGGTAGTGGATGTGCGAGCGCGGACTTGGTACGTACAGCCGGAACGCTCTGGACCAGCGCACGGGTGTACGGGTGGGCCGGCGTACGCAGGATCGCTGCTGTCGAACCACGTTCGGCGACCCGGCCGGCGTACATCACCACGACCTGGTGCGCGACATGCGCCATCACCCGGAGATCGTGACTGACCAGCAGCATCGACAACCCCGACTCCTCCTGGATCGTCCGGAGCAACCGCAGGATGCGCGCCTGAACCGTCACATCGAGCGCGGTCGTCGGTTCATCGGCGAGCAGCAGCGACGGCGAACCGGCCAGCGCCATCGCGATCACCGCGCGCTGCCGCATCCCGCCGGAGAATTCATGTGGATAACTCGCCAGTTTCGACGCGGGTTCGGGGATGCCGGCCCGGTCCAGCAACTCGATGACGCGGGTACGAACCGCGGCCCGGGACTGCCCCGAACGCCGCAGGATCTCGCCGACCTGACGCCCGATCGTCTGCGTCGGATTCAGCGCGGCCAACGGGTCCTGGAAGATCATCGCGATCTCGTCCCCGCGCAGCTCCCGCCGGCGCGAAGAAGTTGCCGTGAGCAACTCTTCGCCCCGCCAGCGCAGCGATCCCTGGACCGCCGCGCCGTCCGGCAACAGACCGATCAACGCGTTCGCGGTCATCGTCTTGCCGGAGCCGGACTCCCCGATCAGCCCCACGGTTGTGGCCGCCGGGATCGCAAAGGACACCTCGTCGACGATCCGGACCGCCGTGGAGCGTCCGGGCAGGTCGATGCTGAGCCCGGACACTTCCAGCAACAGTTCATCCACAGGTGCAGGGTTCCGGGACGCGGAGTTGTCCACAGGTTCCTGCACAGGTGTGGGTTGTTTGGCCGGGCTCAAGAGTTGACCTGCAGGTGTGCGAAGTCGGGCAGCCCGTTCGGGTCCGGGGTGAAGCCGCTCAGCCGCTTGTTCCACGCGTACGCGTACTTGACCGCCATCGGATACATGCCCACCGCGTCGTCCCAGATGATCTTCTCCGCCGCGCCGTACAGCTTGACCCGCTCCTGTTCGTCGGTGCTGCCCGCGGCCTGCGAGATCAGTTTGTCCAAGGCCGGATTGCAGTACCCGTTGCGCTTGGCGGCACACGGATACAGCCGGCCGACCGTGTTCACGGCGTCGAGCATCGGGTTGGAGAGCTGCTGGAAGTTGATGTCCCAGTTCAGCGCGAGCAGGTCCTTGGTGAAGACCGCCTGCTCCTTCTGCAGCAGGTCCACCTGGACGCCGATCTTCTGCAGATCGGAAACAACGGCCTGGTTGAACTGCTTGAATTCGTCATTCGCGAATTGCAACCGCAGCTTCGTACCGAAGTCGAAGCCGGCCGCGGTGAGCGCCGCCTTCGCCGCGGCCGGGTCGTACGTCACGGGCGTCTGCGCCACGTACCCAAGGGTCTGCTTCGACACCACCGAGTCGGACAGCGAACCGGTCTGTGGATAAAGCTTCTGGATGATCGTCGCGAAGTCGACGGCTTGCCACAGCGCCCGGCGTACGGCGGCGTCCTTCAGCGCGGGCGTCGACGAGTTGAACCACATCGTGTACACGGCCGAGCTCTGGATGACCTGTACGTTCAGCGTCGAGTCTTTCTGTACTTCGGGAAGCTGGTCGTCCGGGATGCCCCAGACCACATCGGCCTCACCGGTACGCAACGCGGTCAACCGTGCGGCCAGCTCGGGCATCTTCTTGATCGTCACCTTGGTGACCTTCGGAGCGCCCGCGTAGTACTGCGGGTTCGGTACCAGGACGATCTCGTTCGGGCTGAACTTGTCCAGTTTGAACGGGCCGGTACCGACCGGCTTGTCGAAGAACGCGGTGTCGTTCGCGCCGACGCCCGCGGGCAGTACGAAGAACACTGTCAGTTTGCGCGGGATCGCGGCATCCGGTTTCGACGCGGTGAGTACGACGGTGCCGTCCGCGGGCGAGGTCATCGTGTACCCGGGGAAGTTCGCCGCGTTCGTGCCCTTCAAATCCGTGAACCGTTTGAACGAGTCGACCACGTCGGCGGCCTTCAATTCCCTGCCGTCGCTGAACTTCACGCCTTTGCGCAGGGTGAACGTCCAGGTCTTGGCGGCCGGATCGGACTTCCAGGACGTCGCCAGGTCGCCCTCGACCGAACCGTCCGCCTTGGTCCGCACCAGCCGGCTGAAGATCTGCTGCTCGACCATCTGCGGTCCGGTGCCACCGCCCTGCGGTCCACCGGGGTCGATGCTGTCGACGGGGTAGGTGCCGGCGATCACTACCTCGCCACCACCGGAACCCGAGCCGCCGCCCTTGGTGGCGCCGGAACATGCGGTCAGGGCCAGGGTGGCGCCGACCGCAAGGGTCAGCGCGGCCCGACGGGTCAGAGGGATCATGGTGTTCTCCTGCCTTTCGCGGGAGGACGGCGCGTCACTTCAGGTGTCCGCGTCCGTAACGGGCGGTGAGCTGGTCACCGAGGATTCCGATGTTGACGATCAGCAGCGACAGGGCGATCCCCGGCAGCGCCGAGATCCACCAGGCACCGGCCAGGTATTGCTTGCCATTGGCAATGGTTTGTCCCCAGGACACCGCCGACGGCGGCAGCCCGATACCGAGAAAACTGAGGCCGGCCTCGGCGAGCACGACGAGGGCGAACTCGAGGGTGGCGAGCGCCACCACCGGACCGATCGTGAACGGCACCACGTGCCGGAGCAGGATCGCCGGGCGCCGGACTCCGAGCACCCGGGCGGCGTCCACCCAGGCCCGTTCGCGCAGCGACAGCGCGACACTGCGAGTGACCCGGGCGAACGAGATCCAGGCGGTCGCGGCCAGCGCGATCACCACCACCGGTACGCTCCGCTCGAACGCGCCGGCGATCACGATCGTCAGCAGGATGGCCGGGAACGCCATCAGGATGTCGATGCCGCGGGCCAGGAACGTGTCCAGCCAGCCGCGGAAGTACCCGGCGACCGTACCGATGGTGACACCAACGATGCAGGACACCACGACGGTGGCGAGGCCGATCAGGATCGATGTCCGTGCGCCGTACACGACCTGGGCCAGCACATCGCGGCCGAGACCGTCTGTCCCCAGCCAGGCGGTGCCGCCTGTGGACAAGTGCGCGCCGGGCTTGAGAAGCCGGTCGTCCAGCGACGTACGGATCGGGTTGTAGTCGATCACCAGCGGACCGATGCCCGCGACCAGGACATAGATCGAAAGGACGACGTACGGAATCCGGCCGAACCAGGAACCGATCCGGCGAACTGCGAGTGGTCGAGTCACAGCGAGCGTGGCCATCAGCTGCCCTCCAGGCGGATCCGCGGGTCGAGCTGGGAGTAGACGAGGTCGGCGGCCAGGTTGAACAGCATCACGACGCCGGCGATCACGAACGTGGCCGCCTGCACCACCTCGTAGTCGCGGTTCGTCACCGAATCGACGACCAGCGAACCGAGCCCCGGCCAGGCGAACACGTTCTCGACAATCACCGCGCCGCCCATCAGGCCGCCCATGTGGAGACCGACGATGGTCACCACCGGAAGCAGCGAGTTGCGCAGCGCATGGCCGAGCAGTACCTGACGATCGGTGAGCCCTTTGGACTTGGCGGTCTGGATGTACGGTTCGCGCAGCGTCTCGACCACGCTGGTCCGGGTCAGCCGCGCGACGATCGCGGTGAACGGCAACGCCATGGTGATCGCGGGCAGGATCAGGTGTTGTGGCGTACCCGATCCCGCGCTTGGCAGCAGCCGCAGTGCGAGTGCGAAGACCAGGATCAGCATGATGCCGATCCAGAACGTCGGGAACGACTGCAGCGCGATCGCGGCGGCCGACACCACTCGATCAACCACGCTGCCCGGTCGGCCACCGGCCAAAAGTCCGAGGATCAGACCGAGTACGACAGCGATCAGGGTGGACGCCAGCATCAGTTCCGCAGTCACGGGCAGCCGTTCGAGTACTTCGGCCATCGCTGGATGCCCCAGCCGGTACGAGTCGCCGAAGTCGAGGCGTACGACATGCGCCAGGTAGTCGACGTACTGCACGGCCAGCGGACGTTCCAGGCCGAGTGACGCGCTCAGCTCCTTGATTTGATCCTGGGTGGCATCGGGACCGAGCAGGATCGAGACCGGATCACCCGGCGCGACCCGGACGATCAGGAAGATCAGCGACGCCGCGCCCCACATCACCAGGACACCGATCAGCAGTCGCTTGACCACAACGCGGATCATGAGAACTCCTTGGGAGGTCCAACGGTTACACCGGCCGCGAAACCGCACGTGACGCTCTCGCTGAGCGCACCTGAACCCGGCGCACCTGAACCCGGCGCACCCGAGCCCGGCGCACCTGTGCCGGGCGCCTCGAGCAGCCGGACGAGTAGTGCCATCGCGCGCTGACCCATCTGCTCGCGCGGAACGATCAGCCCGGTCCAGTGCGTACCGTCATGCCGCGCACCGGTCGAGTCGCCGAGGACCACGACACTCAGGTCATCCGGTACGGACAGCCCGCGCCGCGCCGCGCAGGACAACAGCTCTTCCGCGAGCAACTGCTGCTCCGCGAGTACTGCGGTGACTCCGGCGCGCTGAAGTTCCTCGAACAACCCGTCCACTTCGGCAACCGTGTCCAGCGTCCAGACCGGACCGGTGAGGTGCCGGGAGGGCGTCGCCCGGCGGAACCCGCGCTCACGATCCCGGCTGGGTTGTGCGCCGCCATTGCCGATCCGCGCGTACGCGACTCGGTGGTGGCCGAGCTGGAACAGTCGTTCGGTGAGCTGACGTGTGGCACCGGCATAGTCGGCGGCTACGTACGAGACAGGTGGGCCGGCTACTTCACGGTGACCCACGTACACGAACGGGTAGCCGGAGTCGCGGAGCTGCTCGATCTCCTCGACGTTGGGGTCGCGGCCGAGCAGCAGCGCGCCGTCCGCGTGCCAGAGCCGGGTCGAGCCGTCGCGGAAGATCTGCCGCTCGCCGCCGGCGCTGGTGAACAGCAGCAGGTCGTAGCCGAGGTCCGCCGCCTCCTGCTCCATGCCGAGCAGGAACGGGAAGTAGAAGTCGACGCCGCTGGTCGGGAACACCGGCTCGAACGTGTAGACGCCGATGATCTTGTTCCGCCCGCCGGCCAGCGAACGGGCCGACGCGTTCGCGACGTACCCCCACTCGCGCATCACGGTCAGCACCCGCTCCCGGGTCGCCGGGCTGATCCGGACGCCGGCGTCGCGCTCGTTGAGCACCAGCGAGACGGTCGCCTGACTGACCCCGGCGAGCCTGGCGATATCAGCCTGCGTGGGTCTCTTGGCCGGGCCGCGCTGCATCCGGTCACCTTCCTGCTAATACGCCTTACTACTGCGGTTCCGGAAGTTTCGCCAGCGTTTCGTGCAGGTGTCAAGAGGTCGCCTCGATTAGCTGGGTATTAGCAGCTAATCCCCATTAGCATTGGGGTTCACGGCGGGTCCGCCGATCCGGCTCGATCCGCGTTGACGACACGCCGGGCCGAGATCAAACTGTTGTTTCAGCCGGGCCGAGGGTGATCCGGTGCCCGGGTACGCTGCGTGACCGGATGCGGAGTTCGAGCCGAGTGAGGTGACGTGGCACTGGAGGAGGAGGTCCTCACGCAAGCGCGTGAGGAGCTGGTGCGTGTCGTCCGGGCGATGATGCGGTTCATGGACCGGGTGGCCCAGAGCAAGGGCCAGCCCAGGGACCAGGCGTTTCGCGATCAGATCGACCGCAACGTGGCGAACGGCGACTCCCAGGCCCCGAGCCTTACCGCCGAGATCGATCGCGGCGGCACCGACTCCGAGATTGCCACCCGGGTGAACGCGAGCCAGGCCCGCGGCTGGGAATCGCGAACCACGCGGACCTTCAGTCAGCTGCCGAAGCGGGATCCCATGTTCGCGGATCCGGAGGTGCGCAACGCGACGGTCGCCTACTTGCGCAGCCAGCCCGCGGTCCGAGCTGTCGCCGATGCTCGAACCCAAGCCCGGCAACTGGCCCGCAACGCCGAAGACCTCGTCCGCCAAGCCCAGGCCCAAGCCGCACCCCAGGCAACAACCCCACCCCAAACAATCACCCCACCCCAGCCAACACCTCAGCCTTTTCAGCCGTTCAACCCAGCGGCGTCCCCGGCAAACCAGCCGCCCCAGCCAACCCCGCCCCAGCCAACCCCGCCCCAGGCGCCCCCGCTCGCGCAGCCGGCAACCCCGTTCAACCCGGCGCCTACCGCAACGGTCCAGGCAGCGCCGGTGGTGGGCCCGAGCGGCCCGGGCAACTCGGCGCCGATCACCTCCGTGGCGCCGAGCGTCGGCGGTCCGGCGGTGGCCGCCGCGTACCGCGACCTGATGCAGGAAGCCGACCGCCTCAGGCGCGGCGTGACCACCCCGACGCAGCCCACTCCGCAAACACCTCAGGAGGCCCAAGCGGTGGCTCAGCGGGTGCAGGAAGTGGTCGCGCAGACCCAGGCGGCGATGCAGCAGGCCCAAGCAAGGGCCGGCCTACCCCCACTCCGCACACCACCCCAGCCAGGCGTAGCCCAGCCCGCCCCCACCCGCCCCGCCACGCAACCACGAGCACCCCAACCAGCAGCACAACCACCACGAGCACCGCAACCAGGACAGCCGGTCCAAGCGCAACCAGGACAGCCACAGCAACCAGGACAGCCGCAACCAGGACAGCCGCAGCAAGGCGCGCAGCAGCCCGGGCAAGCGCAGCCGGGACAGCCGCAGGCTGGGCCTCAGCAGCCGGGGGCGGGGCAGGTACCTGGGGGATCGACGGCGCCGGCCGTGGAAGGTCCGCCTGGGCAATCGACCGGGACCAGTCGTACGTGGACTGTGCAGGGGTCCGATCCGGTGAAGCTGGATGCCCGGTTGCTGGGCGCGGGCGGGAACGTGGTTGTTCGGACCGTACCGGGCCTCGAGGAGGCGCGGATCACCGTCAGTACCAGGGACACGACCGGCCGGGCGGCAGACGCCGTCCGGGGCGCGGACGTGAGCACGGGGCCGGACGGCCGGATCACGGCCAACGTGGCGCAGGAAGGTGGCTCCAGCGGAGGCGTGATCATCAGCGGGGGGCACCACTACGGAGACGTTGTCATGGGCAACGGGTCGACGGTAACGGTGAGCAACTACCGCAGTAGTGATCCTGAACAGCAGGCTTACAACGACAGCCTGCCCGTCGGCGTCGGCGGCATGACGAACATGACCTTTGGCGACAACAATCAAGTGATCGTTGGCAACAACAATTCTCGCATCGGCTTCAACTACTACGGTGGCAATTCCGCAGAGAGCCCTTCGCCGATCACGATCTACGCGGAGGTGCCGGAAGGCAGTTCGGTGGAGTGCCTGACCGACAACGCGAACCTCGAGACGTCCGGCAAGCTGAACGTCGTCAATGCGGAGATCGGCAACGGCAGCGTGAATGTCAAGCAAGCCGAGCACGTTGGGGCGGAAGTGGGAAACGGCTCGGTCACGGTCGGCAGCGCCACGGACGTCAAAGCGGAGGTCGGCAACGGCAAGGTCACGGTCGACAGCGCCCAAGACGTCAAGGCGGAGGTTGGCAACGGCAAGGTCGGGGTTGAGAATGCCGAGACCGTTCGGGCGGAGGTCGGCAACGGCAGTATCCGGGTTGGGGAAGCCGGGACCGTTCGGGCGGACGTCGGCAACGGCAAGATCGGGGTCGATCGCGCGGGCAGCGTCGTGGCGACCGGCGGCAACGGCAAGGTCAGCGTGGGGACTGCCGGCGAGGTTCAGGCGACGACCGGCACTGCCTCCGTCAACATCCAGAACGCGGACAAGGTCACGGTGCGTTCAGGGGAGGGAGTCACCCGCACCACGAGCTCGGCGCGGGGAGATATCACGGTCGGAACCACCAAGGACGCGGACCTGAACGCGAGGCTGGGCGATGTCCAGATCAAGGATCTCAACGGTAACGCGGACGTCCGCGCGCCGAATGGGTCGATCGACGTGCATGCGAACTCCGGTGGCAAGGTCACCGCGGGTTCGGCCATGGGCAGCGTTAACGTGACCGCGAGCCAGACAGCTACCTCGCAAGGGTTGAAGGTGGATGCCGCAGGGCCTCCTGGGCGGGTGCGGATTCCGGAGGGGACGAACACACAGGCGGCCGCGGGCTCTTCCGGTGGGGAGCGGAACTTCACGGATCGGGATCGGTCCGGGCCGGATCGGTCTGGGCCGTCGCGGCCTGGGCGGTCAGAGTAGGCCGAGTTTGAAGGCTTTGGCGACGGCTGAGGCTCGGTCGGGGGCGGTGAGTTTGGCGTAGATGTTGAGTAGGTGGGTCTTGACCGTTGCCTCGCTGATGAAGAGGTGGGTGGCGATCTCGCGGTTGGTGTTGCCGGCCGCGACAGCCTGGAGGACTTCGAGTTCGCGCGGGCTGAGGAGGGCGGGCGTGGGTGGCGTACGGACGTGGTTCAGCAACGTGTTCGCCACCGACGGCGCGAGGACCGACTTGCCTTCGGCGGCAGCGCGTACGGCGCGGAGGAGTTCGTCGCGTGGGGCGTCCTTGAGCAGGTACCCGATGGCGCCTGCTTCGATCGCTGGTACGACGTAGCCGTCGGTGTCGTAGGTGGTGAGGACGAGGACGCGCGAGGTGATGCCGCGTTCGGCGAGTTCGGTGATCGCGGTGAGGCCGTTCATGCCGGGCATCTGCAGGTCCATCAGGATCACGTCGGGGCGGAGCGTTTCGGCCATCCGGAGTGCCTCGGCGCCGTCGCCGGCCTGGCCGACCACCTCGAAGCCGGGCTCGGCCGCGAACATCCCGGTCAGCCCGTCGCGCACGATCGGATGATCGTCGGCAATCAGCAACCTGATCATGACTGTGCTCCTGAGGTGGGGATGGTTGCCGAGATCGCGGTACCGGCGCCGGGCTCGGACTCGATTTCCAGCGTGCCGCTCAGCGCCTCGACCCGCTGCCGCATCGCGATCAACCCGAATCCCCCAGCCTCCGACGCCGGCCTGCGCCGGTCCGGATCGAACCCGGCCCCGTCATCCCGTACGTCCAGCGCGACCTGCCGCTCCATGTACGACAACGTCACTCCCACCCGGGAAGCTTGCGCGTACTTGGCCACGTTCGCGAGTGCCTCCTGCGCGGCCCGGAGCAACGTCGCCTCTTCATCGGGCGTCAGCACCCGCGGCGTACCGGTGATGGTGAGCTGCCCGTCGATCCCGTGCACAGCAGACCAGCGGCGTACGACATCCGCGATCGCCTCGTCCAGGCCGGCCGACTGCAGCGGCTGTGGACGCAGCGCATGGACCGACCGCCGCGCCTCGGTCAGACTGTCCCGGGCGAGACCGACGGCGGTCGTCACATGCCGGCGCCAGTCGGCGGAATGCTCGGCGGCCTGCAGCTGGGTGACGATCCCGGTCAGCCCCTGCGCGATGGTGTCGTGGATCTCGCGGGCCATCCGCTGCCGTTCGTCGATCACGCCGGCCTCCCGGGCTTGGGTCAGGAGCTGCTCGTGCAGCACCGCGTTCTCGGCCAGAGTCGCCTCGAGCCGCTGGTTCGTCTCGGTCAGTGCGTCGACCGCGTCCTGCCGTTGCTGACTGAGTACCTCGCCACGCCGGCCGAGCCAGGCCGCGAGGCACATCCCGGCCACATTCACGCCGATCACCGCGGCGCAGCCGAGGACACCGAAGACATCCGTCTTCGGGATGTCGTACGCCTGGGCTGTCCCGGCGATGACCGCGACCGCCCCGACCCCGAGTAGCTCGAACGGCCACGGCAGCAGGATGAAGGTGTAGAAGTACCCGGCCGGGGTGAGGAAGCCGAACCACGGGTCCCGAACCACGAGGACGGCCAGCAGCACCACGTACCCGACGATGAAGATCGCCATCGCGCGGGGGTCGGTCCGGCGCGCCGGCCGGAGCGTGAACAGTCCGAGCGTCCACAGCCCGGTCAGCGCGCACAGCCCGAGATCGACGGCCAGCGACCCGGGCCGGTCGCGCTTGATCAGGATCGTGACGGCGGCAAGCAGCGCCAGCAGTACGTACGGCACCACCGTCAGCCGAACCGGCCACACCCGCTCAGTCATTCAGCTAGTGAACACCGAGCGGAGGTGCTTCCCGTTCACGAGGACGGCGACGCCGAGCAGCAGCAGTCCACAGACGGCCTGCTCGCTCTTCATCCACAGCGGGAACGTGCCCGGCAGCGCGATGATCACCACGATCGCGATCAGCATCGCAGTCGAGACGATCCGGAGCCGCCGGAAGCTCTGGCGAGAGCCGCGGGCGGCGCTCCGGGCGAACAGGAAGGTCGCAGCCGCGCTGGCCACCACAATGCTGCCCCGGATCCAGACGGCGGAGTTGACCGCTGCTGTGTCGTTGCGCATCGCGACGATCGCGATCAGGGTCAGCACGCTGATCGCCAGGTAGCCGGTCAGCAGCAGCCGCACGTTCCGCAAGGCGGCGGCGCTGCGCGGGTGCCCGACGTTCGCGAGGGTCTTCATGGTGGTCTCCTGTCGAGGTTCCGATCTGTTGCGACTACTGTCCCGCCGCGACCCGGTCCGCCACATCGGCCGTCCGGGCCTGATCCGGCTCCACCGATCGGTTGATCGGAGCATCCCCCGGAACACATGATCGTTGCCCTGAGCACCTTCCTTCCGTGTCAGTTTGTACACGGAGTGTCACGGACTGTCACGAGCGGCTTGCGGCTGCGTGCAGATGTCCGGACAGCCCTGGCGGCGGTGGGAGCGGTCGGCAGATTGTCGTTCTGGAAGTCGAGAAGGGTTCGAGGCAGCCGTCGACCACGGGAGGGTCCGGACGCGTGCTCGAGACTTATCGCGGTATCCCACACCTACTGGACAGCTGGCTCGTGCTCACCGGCATGACGCTGCCGATCGCCATCTCGTCGGTGCGCCGGCCCGGCGACCTGATCCCCCGGCTGGCCGCGTTCTGCCTGCCGGCCACCTTCGTCCTGATCCTCGCCGCGACGCTCAGCCCGACCGGCCTGCACCTCGGCGTGGTCGGGCAGTGCGGCGCGCGGATGGCCGGCTCCGGCGGGCTGACCTCGATCCAGGCGCCGCTCAACGTACTGCTGTTCGTCCCGTTCACCGGGATGCTGACGCTGGCGGGCAGCCGCCGGGCCGAGGCGGTCGCGGCCGGGATCGGGCTGTCGGCGTCGATCGAGGCGATCCAGGCGCTGCTCCCGTCGCTGGGGCGGACCTGTCAGCTCCATGACGTGATGACGAACTCGCTCGGCGCCTTCTGCGGCGTCGGCCTCGCGGCTGGGGTGCAGACGATCGCCCACAGCCTGCTGGTCGTCGTCCGCGGGCGCCGGCTCGTCACGGCGCCGTCTGCGGTCGAGCACGCGGCACTGCTCGTCGTACGGTCCAGGCGACGCCCCGCCCGGCACCGGCGGGGCACTTTGGTGGCACCGAACCGCCGTAACGCCGCCGTGAGATATCACAGAACGAATACACAGTTATCCGGATAGTTATCCACAGGCTGTGGATAGGCCCGTGGATGACCGCCTGACTACCTGGGGATATCCACAGCTCACGGTCTGACGTCGAGTCCGAGCGAGGCGGCGACAACCATCGCTTGGGTAACGTCGATCCGGGCGTCCCGCAGCGTCACGGTCAGCGGATCGAGGGTGGACAGGTCGGAGCCGCGCAAGTCGGCGCCGGTGAAGTCGGCCCGCTGCAGGGTCGCGCCGGACAGGTCGAGATCGCGCAGCCCGGCCTTGGCCGCGCGGATGCCGGTCAGGTCCGCCTCGCGGAACTTCACCCCGGTGAACTCGGTGCCCTTCAGGTCCGCCCGCGGCAGCGCGGTGAAGGACCAGTCGCCGCCGGTCACCTTGAGCAGGTTGTAGCTGCAGTCGTCGAAGAAGCTGCCGACCAGCTTGCACCGGGTGAACGTCGTGTCGAACAGCGAGCAGCGGACGAACGTGCAGTTCACGAACGCGGCGTCGGTGTGGGTGGACGCGTTGAACTTGACCCCGCGGAAGGTGCATTCCTCGAACACGCCGCCCTGGTTCTGGATCTCGGTCAGGTCGGTGTCGACGAAAAGTACCCGCCGGTACGTCTGTCCGGACGGGTCCGCGTCGTCCCAGTCCCGGATCGTCGACTCGGTCGGCGCGGCCGTACGCCCTCGGTCAGCCATGGCACTCCCTCGCTCGGTGAGTCCCTACCCTGCCACCCGGCGCCGACACACCACCGAGACAGTTGTGATCGGCACGAGGGCGAACGGTAGGCCCACCGACAACTACGGACCGCACGATGGAGGAGTGACCGGAACTGAGCGGGTGATGGTGTTCGGAGCGGGCGGGTTCCTCGGCGCCCGGATCTGCGCGCTGCTCGCCGACCGCGGGATCGAGTACCGCGGCCTGAGCCGGACCCGGAGCGAGCCGCTCCGGCGCTGCGACCTGACCTCGATGCACCCGTACGCGCTGGACACCCAGATCGGGATGTACAAGCCGACCGTGATCGTGAACGCGGTCGGTGCCACCCTCGGTGAGCCGGCCGACCTGGTCGGAGCGAACGTGATCGCGGTCGCGGCGCTGCTCAACTCGGTCCGGGACAACGCCGGGCACGCCCGGTTCGTCCAGCTCGGGTCGGCGGCCGAATACGGCGGCGGGCAGCACGGCACCAGCCTGGACGAACAGGCTCCGCCCAGGCCGCTCGGGCCGTACGGGATCACCAAGCTGGCTGGGTCGGAGCTCGTGCTGCGGGCGCAGCGAGCCGGTTGGGACGCGGTCGTGCTCCGGATCTTCGACGTGATCGGGCCGGGTGCGCCGGAGAGCACGCTGACCGGCCGGGTGATCCGGGATCTGCGGTCGCGGCAGCTGATCGAGGTCGGGTCGCTGGATGTCTGGCGGGATTTCGTCGACGTGCGGGATGTCGCCGAGGCGGTGCTCGCGGTCGCGCTCGCGGACGGCAAGCTGCCGCCGGTGCTGAACGTCGGCACCGGCCGCGCGACGCTGGCCCGCGACGTCGCCGGTCAGCTGTTCGAACGGAGCGGTCAGCCGGCCCGGATCGTCGACGACACCGACCAGCAGACTGCACTGGGCGCGGCGTGGCAGCAGGCCGACATCACGCTGATCGGCGAAACCCTCGGCTGGTCGCCGAAAGTCGCTCTGGATCAGTCCCTCGCCGACAGCTGGTCGGAGCCGGTCTAGCCGCCTGGCCCGTGGCCCGGCCCGGTGCAGACCGGTTCGGTGGAGACTGGTCCAGGAGAGACTGGCCCGGTGGAGATTTGCTCGATCAGTCAGGCCGCGCCGGACCGGCGACCGCCCGCGGTGAACGAGGATCTGGTCCTGACCGGGCCGGATTTCGCCGTTGTCCTCGACGGAGCCACCGCTCCGGCCGGAGTCGAGTCCGGCTGCAAGCACTCGGTGGCCTGGCTCGTGATGCGACTGGCCGAACGCCTCGCCACACCGCTGCTCACCCACTCGTCCGCGTCGTTGCCCGAGATCCTCGCCGACGTGATTGCCGCGGTCCGGTCCGGCCACGCGGACACCTGCGATGTCGCCAACCCGGACAGCCCGTCGTCAACGGTCGCGATGGTGCGGTTGCATCCGGATCACGTCGAGCACTTGGTCCTGGCCGATTCGCCAATCGTCGTACGCTCGCCGGCCGGGCAGGTGACCGTACACAGTGACGACCGGATCGAGCAGTTGCCGGAACGGACGCTGGCCGCCGTACGCCGCTTGCGGAATCAGCCAGGTGGGTTCTGGGTCGCGAGCACCGAGCCCCAGGCGGCGTACGAGGCGGTGACTGGCAACACCGACCGCGCCGCCGTCGACGCGATCGCGCTCCTCACCGACGGCGCTTCGCGCTTCAGCGAACGGTACGGGCACAGCTGGGACGAGCTCCTCGACGTACTCGGCGCCGAGGGCCCGCGCCGATTGATCGAGCGCGTACGCGAGCACGACGCGGTGTCGACAGCGAAGGGGAAGCGGTACGACGACGCGAGCGTGGTCTTCCTTCAAGGCCCGTAGGACGGGAACCCAGGTCCGGGAGGCTGAGCCCGGGGCGCGTACCGCGGTGGTTCCGGCGGACGTGCCGGCCACTGCATCGGTGGTGGCGCGGTCGCCCGGCTGTGCTGCCACTGGGTGATCCGGAGCATCATCAACGCTGCCGCCACGCCGGCCACGATCAGCAGCACGGCCGCGACCGAGAACCCGATGTCGACCGCGAGCGCCACCCGCACCATGAAGTCCTGCATGTCGTAAATGTCGACATAGGGATTGTTCGGGTCGCTGTTGTCCGCCGCCTGCACCAAGCGGATGAACCACACGATGAAACTGATCGCCGCGAACGAGCCGCCACCGACCACGATCACCCAGAAACCGGTCCAGGTCGCCCACCAGCCCGACACCAGCAGCCGCATCCGCCCGGAGCGGCCGGCGCCAGGCTGCTCGGGCGGCTCGCTCGCGGTGGTGATGTCCTGGACGATCTGCAGCGGATACCAGAACTGGACGATCGGGCAGAACCACGACCCGACGATCCACCCGGCCGCGCGCCGGTGCGGTCCGCGGATCGGATCAGCGGGTACGGCCGGCCGTGGCGCGAACGGTGAGGACAGGAAGTCGGCGTTCTCGCGGGCCTGCCACAGCCAGATCATGAAGGCGATCCCGGTCCCGATCAGCAGGTAACTCACCAGGTTCAGGAACGGGCCGGCGCCCGCGATCGCCTCGACGTTGCTGTTGATCTCGTCCTCGGTGAGCAGCCCGTACACAAGGCGCTTCACCTCGTCGTACGACAACCACATCAGCACCGACTGGACCACCGCCGCGACCGCGGTCAGCCCCATCAGCACGATGCTGACGATCGCCACCGGCTTGAGCGGCCGGTACCGCGGTATCACCGGCAGCGGCTGGTACGGCCCCGGCTGGTGCGGCACCGGATAAGGCTGCATCACCGTTCCACCTCCCCGCCGCCAAACCTAACCCGAACGGGGGCCTGCGTGGTTCCGGTTGTCCACAACTGGTTCAGACCGCTGCGAACGCCTCGCGGACGGCGGGCAGCGCCAGCTCCCGGTCCGCGGCGGACAGCCCGATCCGCGTCCGCCGGTCCAGTACGTCGTCCTCGGTCAGCGCGCCTTCATGCCGAATCGCGAACCGCAGCTCGGCGTACGTCGTCCGCAGCCCAGGCGCAATCGGTTCCAGCAGCTCCGGCGGCCCGGCGATCACCTGCGGCGCCTCGATGCCGTACCGCTGTACGAACCGCGCCGGCGCCCGGACCGCGGCCAGCCGGACCCGGTCAGCCGCGCCGACGAGCGGAATCCGATGCGTCTGGCACTGCCGCCGCACCTCCACCGACGACTGGTCCAGCGCCGCGTCCAGCGCGTCCGCGGCCATCCGCCGGTACGTGGTGAGCTTCCCGCCGACGATCGTCACCACCCCGTCCGGACTGGGGATCACCGCGTGCCGCCGGGAAATGTCCGCGGTCCCGTGGTGATGACCGGTGTCGAGGAGCGGCCGCAACCCGGCGTACGTACCGAGCAGATCGGCCCGGGTGATCGGCTGCTGCACCGCCGCGCTGATCGTGTTCAGCAGGAAGTCGATCTCCGCGTCGGTCGCCCGCGGTACGTCGCTGACCGGGCCGGGCGCGTCCTCATCGGTGAGTCCGACGTACACGCGGTCGTCCGGCGCCGGAATCGCCATCACCACGCGGCGCAGCTCACCCGGGACGGGCACGGTGAGGACGGCGGACAGCCCGCCGAACACCGACTGCGGCAGCACCAGATGCGTCCCGCGGCTCGGCCGGAGTTTGATGCCGGCGGCAACTTGATCGGCCCAGATCCCGGTCGCGTTGATCACGATCCCCGCGTCCACGTCGCGTCGGTCGCCGGTCAGCTGGTCGACCAGGACCGCGCCGCGCCCGGTCACGTCGGTGGCCGCGACGTGGGTCAGGATGCGAGCACCGTACTGCGCCGCGGTCCGGGCGATCGCCACGACCAGGCGCGCATCGTCGTACAGCTGACCGTCCCAGGTCAGGAAGCCGCCGCGCATCCCCTCCGGGCGCAGCGTCGGCGCGTACCGCAGGATCTCCGCGGAGCTGACCCGGCGGGAGTGCGGGAGGTAGTCGTCGCTGGTCCGCGCGAACGTCCGCAGGATGTCCCCGCCGAGGAACGCGGACCGGAGCAACGCCGCCTGCGCGAACTTTGCCTGCGGCAACCACGGCGCGATCTGCGGGACCGGGTGGACGAGGTGCGGGGCGGTCGTCTTCATCAGGATGCCGCGCTCGACGGCGCTCTCGTACGCGATCCCGACGTGGCCGGAAGCCAGGTACCGCAGGCCGCCGTGGACGAGCTTCGAGCTCCACCGGCTGGTCCCGAAGGCCAGATCGTGCTTCTCTACCAGGGCGACGGTCAGGCCGCGCGCGGCCGCGTCCAGGGCGACGCCGGCGCCGGTGACGCCGCCACCGATCACCAGCACGTCCACCGTTTTCAGTGAGTCCAGCTCACGGGTACGGCGGACCGCGTTCAGACTCGCGTCGCCCACGGTCATCATGGCGTCAGGTACCTGGTGAGCATGATCCGCAGCTCCTCGTCCAGCTTGGTGTACTCGTCCTTCTCCGCCATCACCGGACCGGACACGGCCGAGGCCAGCGAGACCAGGATGATCTGCCGGGCCAGCCACACCGGATCGCCCGCCCGGATCGACTCGTCCGCCTGACCCTGGCGGATGCCCTCCTCGACCAGCGCCAGGTGCGCGACCGTGCTGCTGCCGCGGCGCTCCAGCAGATACGGCGTGAGGAACTCCGGGTCGAGCTCGATGATCTTCCGCATCAGCGGGTGCACGCGGGTCTTCGCGACCACCTCGACCACGCCCTCGACCAGCCGGGCCCGGCCGTCCACGGCGTCCGGCTGGAACGCCGACACCAGCGCGATCGTCCACTCCCGGGTCATCAGCGCGGCCACCACCGCCTGCACGTTCGGCCAGCGCCGGTACAGGGTGGCGCGGGACACCTCGGCGTGCCGGGCGATGTCGGCCATCGTCATCCGGCGCATCCCGATCGCGAGCAGCAACTCGTACGCCGCGTCCAGGATGCGCTCTTCGCCGATCGCGTTCGCCGGGGCCGGGCGGGGGGCGGGCTCCGGCTCCCCGGTGGTGCCGGGCTGGGTGGTGCTGTTACGCTGAGACATCACATGTCAGAGTGTATCAGCGACTCTGGTATCCCGGAACTGTCCGTGGAAGGTGGAGGCCAGGGGGTTCCACCTCCCACGGACGCTACCTCGCGACACCCCCGGAAGGGGAGGCAGAGATGACCGAATCCGACCTTCCGGTGGTGCAACTCACGCCCGGCCGCTGGGGCGACCCCGCACACCCGGTCGCCCTCCCGGCAGCCGCCGTCGACGCGCTCAAACATCTGGGCGTGCAGCGGCCCTCAACCGATGTGCGGACCAGTGAGGAGACCCAGGGTGCGCAGGACCGGCCCGGGTTGACCGAGGCGCAGGTCGGCTTCCTCGCTTCGGTCGTCGGGGCTGAGTACCTCGCGTCCGATCTGGAGTCCCGCTGGGCGCACACCCGCGGCTACTCGACCACCGACCTGCTCCGGTTCCGCGCCGGCGACACCTCCGGCATGCCCGACGCGGTCGTCTACCCGGCATCGCACGACGAGGTCGCCGCCCTGCTGGCCGGTTGCGCCGACCACGACCTCGCCCTCGTTCCGTACTCCGGTGGCACTTCGGTGGTCGGCGGGCTGGCGCCGTCGCGGCGGTTCGTGACCGTGGACCTGCGCCGGCTGGACCAGTTGGTCGAGCTGGACGAGATCTCCCGCACCGCGAGGCTTCAAGCCGGCGTCCGCGGTCCGGCGGCCGAGGCGATGCTGGCCGAGCGCGGGTACACGCTCGGCCACTTCCCGCAGTCCTACGAAGGCGCGTCGATCGGCGGGTACGCGGCGGCGCGTTCGAGCGGTCAGTCCTCGGCGGGGTACGGCCGCTTCGACCAGATGGTGGTCGGGCTGACGCTCGCCACGCCGCGCGGCACGGTCGAGCTCGGCCGCGCGCCGATGTCCGCCGCCGGGCCTGATCTGCGGCAGCTGGTGCTCGGGTCGGAAGGTGCGTTCGGGATCATCACGTCGGTGGTGGTCCGGATTCGCCCGCGCCCGGTTGAACGGCACTTCGAGGGCTGGCGGTTCGAGAGCTTCGACGCCGGGCTGACCGCTGTCCGGAGGCTCGCGCAGGACGGACCGCTGCCGACCGTGCTCCGGTTGTCCGACGAGGTCGAGACGGCGGTGAACCTGGCGGATCCCGATGTACTCGGCGGTGGCGCAGGCGGCGTACTCGCGATCATCGGCTTCGACGGCCCGTACAACCGGGCGACCGCGGACGTACTGACCGCGGCCGGCGGTACGAACCTCGGCGAAGGCCCCGGTGAAACCTGGCGCATCGGCCGGTACCGCGCTCCGTACCTCCGCGATCCGCTTCTGGACGAGGGCGCGCTGGTCGAGACGCTCGAGACCGCGGCGTTCTGGTCCCGCATCCCCGCGTTGAAGACGGCCGTCACCGAAGCGATCGTCGGCGCCCTGAGCGCGACCCCACCGCTGGTGCTCTGCCACATTTCCCACGTGTACGAGACGGGCGCCTCGCTCTACTTCACCGTCATCTGCGCCCAGTCCGACGACCCGATCGCGCAATGGCGCTCGGCGAAATCAGCCGCGAACCAGGCCATCGCAACCGCCGGCGGCACCATCTCCCACCACCACGGCATCGGCACCGACCACCGCGACGCCTACGTCACCGAAATCGGCCCCTTGGCCGTCGAAGCCCTCCAAGCAGTCAAAACCACCCTCGACCCCGACAACATCCTGAACCCCGGCATCCTGCTTCCCGAACGCTGACACCAGGACCCTTGACTTCAAGTTTGGTTGAGGTACGAACGTTGCCGCATGAGTCCTGAACTGTCTGACCGTCCTGTTGCTCTTGTCACCGGTGCTTCCGCTGGGCTTGGTCTTGCGCTTGCGCATGGGCTGGCCGATCGGGGCTGGGCGTTGGTGATCGACGCCCGCGGTGCCGAGGCCCTGAAAGCTGCCGCCGACGCGCTGGCGGACCGTACCGACGTCGTGCCGCTGGCCGGTGACGTGACCGACCCGGATCACCGCGCCGACCTGGTGGACGTGATCACCGAGCTCGGCCGGCTCGACCTGATCGTGAACAACGCCAGCTACCTCGGTCCGAGCCCGTTGCAGCCCCTCGGCACCGCTGACCTCGACGAACTACGCCGTGTGTACGAGGTCGACGTACTTGCACCGATCGCACTCACCCAAGCACTGCTCCCCGCCCTGACCGCGGCATCCGGCGTCGTGATCAACATCAGCTCCGACGCGGCAGTGGAGGCGTACGAGACCTGGGGTGGTTACGGCTCCGCCAAGGCCGCACTCGATCACGTGACCCGAGTACTGGCCGCCGAGCATCCCGCACTGGCTGTGTACGCAGTCGATCCGGGTGATTTGCGGACAGCAATGCACCAGGCCGCCTTCCCTGGTGAGGACATCTCCGACCGGCCGGAGCCCGCGACCGTAGTACACGCGTTCCTGCAGTTGCTGGACAGCCGCCCGGAGAGCGGTCGGTACCGGGCGGCCGAGTTCACGCCGGCGGTGACGTCGTGAAAGTGCATCCACACACCAGATTCGTACTGCCGGATGCACTGAGCGCCGGAGAACCGCCGGAAGCCCGTGGGCTGTCGCGGGATCAGGTCAAGCTGCTGGTCGCGGAGGGGTCGACCGTCACGCACACCCGCTTCGATCGGCTGGGTGATCACCTGCGCGCCGGTGACCTGTTGCTGGTGAATACGTCGGGCACACTGGCCGCCGCGGTGGACGGACCGTCGTACACGGTGCACTTCTCCACAGCACTTGACGACGGCACCTGGGTAGTCGAACTACGCGACGACGACGCACCGATGCTGCGGGGCGTGGTCGGAGACCAAGTGCCTTTGCCTGAAGGCGTACTGACACTGCTGGCCCCGTACTCACCTGGCAACCGTTTGTGGATCGCCCGACCGCCGGTGGCTGACGTACTCGGTTACCTCCAGCGGTACGGCCGCCCGATCACGTACAACTATGTCGGCAAGCGCTGGCCGCTGGCGTCGTACCAAACCGTCTTTGCCCGCGAGCCCGGTAGTGCGGAGATGCCAAGCGCTGCACGTCCTTTCAGCTTCGAGCTGGTGAGTCAGCTGGCGGCACAGGGCGTACTGATCGCGCCCATCACCTTGCATTGCGGTGTTTCCTCGCTGGAAAGTCATGAGACGCCACAACCCGAGCGGTACGACGTACCTGTACACACTGCTCGTTTGGTGAACTGGGTGAAGGCCAACGGCGGCAGGGTGATCGCAGTGGGCACCACCGCCGTACGCGCGATCGAATCGGCTGTCGCACCGGACGGCTCTGTCTCGCCATCACATGGCTGGACCGACCTGGTACTCCGCCCGGAGAACCCACCGCAGGTCGTGGACGGCCTGATCACCGGCTGGCATGCGCCGGAGGCGTCCCACCTTCTTCTCCTCGAGTCAGTCGCCGGCACCGACCTAGTGCAACGCGCGTACAACGCCGCGCTGAACGAGCACTACCTCTGGCACGAGTTCGGCGACAGCTGCCTCATGCTGCGCTGACCACCTGGTTGCACAACTCCCAAACGGCGGAGCGATTGCGGTCGTCCAGGACCGCAGCCGGCCAGGCTGCCTCGGCGGCATTGGTGTCGAAGTACTTGCCCGTGACACCTTCCAGCTCCGGAGCCGACGCGAGGTGGATGCTCGACCGCGCCGCCTTCGCGGTGTACTTGAAGAGCAGTGGACCAAGCACCTGGATCACCGGGATCAGCGGCCGAAACGCCCAGGGCGCAGCGCGCATCGGCAGTGCCCGACTGCCCGGCGTGGACGCATGGCCGGGGTACGCGACGTTGACGGTGATGCCCTCCGTGGTCCGGGCGAACTCGTAGCTCATCGCCATCAGCGCCGTCTTGCAGTGGTTGTACTGACTGAACGTCCAGCCGAGAAAACGACGCTCTGCCTGCAGATTGCCCGGGTCGATCGGCCCGTCCGGGATGCCGCCGGTCAGGTTGACGACCCGGCCCGAGGCGGCCCGGAGCTCGGGCAGCAACAAGGTGGTCAGCAGGTACGGCGTGAGCACGTTTGCCGCGAAGGTGAGTTCGACGCCTTCCACGGTCAGCTGACGGCGCGGTGGTACGTAGCCGAAGTTGTTCACCAGCACGTCCAGCGTTTCGTGGCGCTGGGCAACCAGCTCGGCGAGCTCCCGGACTCCGTCCTGCCGGGTCAGGTCCGCGGTGATCGACTCCGCCGTGCCGGTGCCCTGCTGCCGCAGCAGCTCAGCCGCCGCGGCAGCCCGCCTGGCGTCGCGGCCGACCAGGATCACGCGCGCGCCCTGGGCGGCGAGCCCGCGGGCGGTTTCCCAGCCGATCCCGCCGGTGCTTCCGGTGATCAGCACGGTCCGGTTTCGCATCTTGCCTCCTGATGTCATAACTGGCACTTAGTGCCAGAATAGACATGGAGGCGCAATGAGTACACTCGGGGGCATGACAGGACTCCGGGCCCGCACCCGGGATGCGGTCCGCGGGCAGCTGGCCGACGTAGCGATCGGGCTGTTCCTCGAGCGCGGCTACGACGCGACCACGGTGGACGACATCGCGGCGGCGGCCGGGGTGTCCAGGCGGAGCTTCTTCCGGTACTTCGGGACGAAGGACGACGTCGTGTTCCACCAGGCCGACGAAGCGGCCGAGCGGATCGCCGGTGCGCTCGCGACCGCGACCGGCAGCGACTGGGACTGCCTGCGTCAGGTGCTGACCGCGTGGCAGGACGAGATCTACGCGTCCGGGCCGGTGCTCGAGCTGGTCGAGTCGTCGCCGGCGCTGCGGGCGCGGATGGTGGAGAAGCGCGACGAGCTACGCCGCCTGGTCAGCGCGGCGTTGCTGGCTCGACCGGGCGCCGAGCTGGACGCGTACACAGCGGATCTGCTGACCGCGGCGGCCGGTGCCGTACTGGATGCGGCCGCCCAGGAATGGCTGCGCAACGGCGGCGACCGGACGGCCTTGATCGCTCGCGGATTCGACCAACTGGCTCCGCGCGGCCGCTGAACTCCGGAGAGCTCAGGAGGCCTTGGCCGGGGGTGGCTTCTGCCGGGAGATCCGGTTGACCGAGTGGTCGGCGGCCGCGAGCACGGTGATCGCGCTCGGGGTCTCCGGGGCCGGCGGGCGGATCGCGTGCTGTTCGTTGCCGGGCCGGGCCCGTTTGTCCACTGCGCGTGGGCTCATCTGGATGTCCTAACCAAGTCGGTCCCCCGTCGGGACGTCACCTGATTAGACGAGTACCCGCGCCGGGTTGTCACCGGGTTTTATCCAACTGAGCGGGAATTGTGGCCTAGGCCTTTTGTTTGTCGCGGCGGTTGTGCTTGGCCAGCTGGAGGTAGATCCAGGCGATCGCGGCGCCGACGACGAAGCCGCCGAGGTGGCCTTCCCAGGACACGTTCGGGATCACGAAGGACAGGAACGCGGTGACGCCGACGTACATGATGATCCAGGTGATGTCCTGGCCGCGGGCGCGGTGGATCACCAGCAGCGCGCCGACCAGGCCGAGCACCGCGCCGGACGCGCCAAGGGTCGCACCGCCGGGACTGGACAGGATCCAGACCGCGATGCTGCCGCCGAGCGCGGACAGCAGGTAGAGGACCGTGAACCGGAGCCGGCCGAGCATCTGCTCCAGCGGCGGACCGAGCTGCCAGAGCATGAACAGGTTCGAGAAGATGTGGAAGATCTGCAGGTGCGTGAACGCGGACGTGAGCAACCGCCACGGCTCATGCTCGGCGAGCACCGGGACCATCACCAGATCGTTCACGACCTGGGGGCTGCCGGTGCGGACCGCGATGAACACCAGCACGTTGAGCGCCAGCAGCGCGTACGTCACCACCGGCTGGTTGCCGCGCTGGATTCCGCCGAGCGAGGTCCGGGTCCGGGGCACCGAGCGGACGCCCTCGGTGAAACAGCTCGGGCACTGGAAGCCGACGGCGGCGCTGTTCATGCAGGACGGGCAGATCGGCCGGTCGCAGCGCTGGCAGCGCACCCCGGCGGGCCGATCCGGGTGCCGGTAGCAGACGGTGTCGGTCACGCGGGTGCGTTCCTCCCCTGGGAGAGCGGGGCCGGAGGCCGGCCCCGCCGAGAGCTCAGGCGTTCTTGCGCTCGATGACTACCTTGTTGATGACGATCGGCTCGAGCGGCCGGTCGCCGGGCGCGGTCTTGCTGGTGGCGATCGCGTCCACGACCTTCTTCGAGTCGTCGTCGGCGACCTCACCGAAGATGGTGTGCTTGCGGTTCAGGTGCGAGGTCGGTACGACCGTGACGAAGAACTGCGAGCCGTTGGTGCCGTGACCGTACTGGATGCCGGCGTTCGCCATCGCCAGCAGGTACGGGCGGTCGAACTGCAGCTCCGGGTGGATCTCGTCGTCGAACTGGTACCCGGGCGTGCCGGTCCCGGTGCCGAGCGGGCAGCCGCCCTGGATCATGAAGCCGTCGATCACCCGGTGGAAGGTCAGGCCGTCGTAGAACGGCCTGGTGGTGGGCTGACCGGTCTCCGGGTCGGTCCACTCCTTGCTGCCCTCGGCCAGGCCGACGAAGTTGTCGACCGTCTTCGGCGCCTGGTTGGGGAACAACTTGATGACGACGTCACCCTTGTTCGTCTGCAGGGTCGCGTACAGCTCTTCGGCCACGGGAGTCACTCCTAGTCGGAAAATGCGGCTTACATGCTCGATCCTGTCATGCGGCTCCAAGAACCGTGGCATCGGCGGGCAGGTGCGGGACAGGTGTGGGATCCGTCCGGTGGGGGCACGGGGTTATCGACTCGTGACGTCGTACGATGCAGATGCAGCCGGATTTGTCCAGAGCAGTGACCAGAACGAGCCCATGTCGCCGATGGGCGGGAGAGCTGTCCGCCGGGGCGGGTGGCACCGAGGAGGGAACCGTGGGTTTGAGGAAGTCCAAGGGCCGGGTCGAGACCGCGAAGGGTCGGGTCCGGCCGCTTGCCGAGTCGGCGTCGGAGAAACTCGGACCGGCCGTCGGCCAGGTCCGGGAGCACCTCGCGCCGGCCGTGGGCACCGCACGGGAGAAGGTGTCGCCGTACGCCGAGAAGGCCGTCGAGCGGGGCGCGCACCTCGCCCACCAGGCGGTGGGGAAGGCCGGACCGGCGCTCGACGACGCGCTGGCTAAGGTCGGACCGGCCACCGAGCACGCGGCCGAGAAGGCCCGCGAGCGGCTGAACGACGACGTGCTGCCGAAGGTCACCGCGGCGCTGGCGACCCTCGCGGCCGCCGCCGAGCCGGTGGTCGAGGAGACCAGCCGCCGGGGCAAGGCCACCAAGGCCGCGCTCAAGGGTGAGCTGGAGGTGCCGAAGAAGAGCCACAAGCTCCGCAACGTGGTGCTGTTCCTGGGCCTCGGCGCGCTGGCCGCGGCCGCGGTGAAGAAGCTGCTCACCCCGCCGGAGCCGGCCTGGCAGTCGACGCCGACGAGTGGGCGGGACTACAGCTCCGCGCCGGCCTCGTCGACCCGGCCCGCCGACAGCACCGCTTCGTCGAACGGGACCACCACCCCGTCCGCCAACGGCAAGAGCGACGCCAAGCCGTCCGACGCGCCGAAGGCCCAGAGCTCGAATGACCAGAGCTCGAGTGACCAGAGCTCGAAGCCGGAGGCCCCGAAGGCCGACGCGCCCAAGGCCGAGGCCAAGCAGGACAGCGTGGCGGACGCCAAGGCGGCCTCGAACGGTGCCGCGAAGAAGACCACCACCAGGAAGCCGGCGAGCTCGGGCGAGTCCAAGCCCACCGATTCCTGATCTCACCGCAACGGCGAAGGTCCCGGACCCACAGTGGGTTCCGGGACCTTCGTCTGTCTCTGCTCTGAGCTGGTTGATCTAGTTCGCTTCCGGGTGGCCGGGCTTGGTGAGCTGGTAGCGGCCGGCGGACAGCAGCTGGGTGGCGTACCGGTGGGTGATGCACGGGTAGCTGCCGCCACAGCTCAGGCAGACGGCGTCGTTGCGGTGCAGCCACGGGACGACCTTGAACCGCTTGGTCCAGGTCATCGGCTCCCGGTCCGGTGCGTGCGTCCGGAGCGCGGCGCGGGCAGCGCTCTGGATCTCGGGGGCCGACCACTCGTCCGCGCTCTTGTTCATCAGGGCGCTCAGATCGGGGTCGTGGTGGTCAGAGGTGCTGGCATTGTTCATTTGTATGTCTTCCGGCAGGTGGGGAGGACGCTGAATCGCTCGCTTCAAACGGTAGTGCCCTGGTGACCCGCGGCGCGCCGGCGCATGCGCCGCCGAGTGTCAGATCTTCGTCAGGTCTCAGGTCCACAGCGTCTCGAGGCTGATCCGTGCCTCGAGCTCGAGCAGGTGCCGCTTGGTCGGGATGCCGCCGCCGAAGCCGACCATCTTGCCGCCGGCGCCGACCACCCGGTGGCAGGGCACCACGATCGCGATCGGGTTCCGGTTGCAGGCGGTCCCGACGGCGCGGGCGGCCCCGGCGTCGCCGACGATCTTCGCCACCTCGCCGTAGGTCTGCATCTCGCCGTACGGAATCCGGGTCAGCTGCTGCCAGACCGCGCGCTCGAAGGCCGATCCGGTACGGACCGACAGCGGCAGGGTGAACTCCTGCAGCTCGCCCGCGAAGTACGCCTTCAGCTGCTCGGCGGCGTCGGTCAGCAGCGGATCGGCCGCGAGCGCTTGCTCGGTGCCGCCGAAGTGCAGCCGGCAGAGCCCGGTCTCGTCGGCCGCGAGCGTGAGGTCACCGATCGGCGAGTCGACCACGGTCCAGCGCATATACCCATCCTGACCGGTCGCGCCGACAGTTTCTGGCGAAAATACGCCACGGACTGGTACTGACGGCATGTCCTCGCCTGGTCACGCCCAGTTGTGCTAAACGTGATCCATGCCGAGCCGGGCCCCGCAGGTACCGCTGGACCGCTGGTTCAGCTCCGAGCGGGCGATGGGCCTCGGCGCGTCGATCCTGATCGGACTGGTCACGGTCACCACCTGGGCCACCGCATGGTCCGACGGCTACTCGTACCACACGCTGAAGACGTACGGCGACGATCCGGGCCGGCTGGACCGGGCGGATCTGATCTCCGGCCTGCTCGGCATCATCTCCGCGCTCGCACTGCTCTCGGCCGCGGTGGTGTTCATCGTCTGGCTCTGGCGGGTGCGCTGGAACGCGGAGATGTTCTGCCGGGGCGAGCACCGGCACACCCGCGGCTGGGTGATCGGTTGCTGGCTCGTCCCGGTGGTGAACCTCTGGTACCCCAAGCAGGTCGTCGACGATCTGGTCGCGGCCAGCGATCCGCGCACCGATCCGCACACACCGGCCCTCAAGGACATCCCGGGTACGCGGCTGGTCTGGGCCTGGTGGCTGACCTGGGTGGCCGGCCTGGTGACCGGAAACATTGTCCAAAGAGGCGTCCTCGCCGGCGCGTCGCAGCTCGGTGACCTGCGCACGAACGTCATACTGTCCTCCGTCTCGGCGCTGTTCACCACCGGCGCGGCCGTGCTCGCGGTGATCCTGATCCAGCGTGTCGACGAGCTGCAGACCCAGCGTCCCTGGGTGCCGTGGTGGGCGGTCGGGGCACCGCACAACGGCCTCCAACCTCCTGCGCGGTAAACCAAACCGTCACGCGCCGTCCAGTTCTTCGTTACCTCTGGTGATGGGCGTACGAAAAGAACACGTTAAGTCGGCACCCTCCGTACTGGGGCCGGCTGCCCTGGCATACCTACTTCGTGGTATCAATGTGGCTCGGTCACGCGGGGGCAGGACCAGATCGAGACGCCGAACAGACGACGGAGTTCCAGCAACGCGAGGGACGCGACACGTGAGCCACCCGCAGGCATTGATGACTGCTGCCCCCGAGGAAGCCGAAGATTGGCAGCCGCACGCGGCTGAGGAGTTCCAGCAGGTCGGGACGGTCGGGAAGATCGCCATCGGACTACTGGGTGCGTCGACAGTCACGCACCTGCTGTCCACCTGGTCCGACTGGAACACGTACTCGGTGGTGCACCGCTATCTCGGCGGGTTGCCGAACGTCGAGAACGCCGACCTGAACCGGGCCGACGCGATCGCCAAGGTGACCGCGATCCCGAACGTGATCGTGTCGGTCGCCGCCGCGGTCGTCTTCGTCATCTGGCTGTGGCGGGTCCGGGTCAACTCCGAGGTCTTCTGCCAGGCCGACCATCGCCGTGGTCACGGCTGGGTGCTCGCCAGCTGGTTCGTCCCCGGACCGAACCTCTGGTACCCCAAACAGATTGTCGACGACATCTGGCTCGCCAGCGATCCCAAGACTCCCGTGTACAGCGATGACCTGCGCCGGTTCAGGCCGCCGCCCCTCACTTCCGTGTGGTGGGCAGCCTGGATCGGCGCTCTTGCGTTCGACGTGGTGGTCCGCCGGTTCCTGATGTGGATGGAGCCGACCGTCGGGTCGCTGCGCGGGATCGCGCTCGCGGGTCTGGCGTCGCTGCTGCTGACCGTGGTGTCCGCGGTCGCGGCGACGCTGGTGATCCGCAAGATCAACCACATGCAGACCAGCCGCGCGTGGGTGCCGTGGTGGGACCAGGCGCCGAAGCTGAGCGCGGTCCCGTCGTACGAGGTGACCCAGGTGCCGTCGTACGCGAACGACGACACCGACGAGCAGCCGGCCATCTCCGAGCCGATCGCGCCGTCGCTGGGTCTGGTCCGGGAGCCGCAGCTCCAGCTGGCCGGTGGCCCGCAGCAGCAGGCGCCGTCGGACAACCCGTTCGCCCCGCAAGCACCCGCGCCCTCGCCGTACGCTCCGGCCGCGCAGACCTCAGCGCCGTACGCTCCGTCCGCGCCGCAGGCTCCGGCCGCGTTCGCCGGGGACCCGGAGCCGGACGAGACGGCGAAGTGGAGCCCGTTCGCTCCGGTCGTGGACAGCTGGCGCGACGACGCCGCCGGTCCGGCGACCGAGCAGTTCAGCCCGATCCAGTCCTGGCAGGACGAGACGCCGGAGACCACGTACGAGGCGCCCCGGTCGAGCTGGGACGACTACCGTGGCACCGGCACCCAGGACCCCCTCGGCAGCACCGGCAGCTGGCTGGACGAGGCCGCGCCAATGACCGTCGTGCAGCCCGACCCCTACGCGTACCAGCCGCAGCCCGAGCCGGAGCCGAAGCAGCCGGCCGAGGAGCACTGGGCGGCGCGCTACTCCGAGCCCTACTCCTACGAGTCGGACTACCTCACCTCGACTGCCTCCCCCGTGGAGGCGCCACAGACCGCGCCCGAGCCTGAGCCCGCACCAGTTGCGCGTGCCGGTCGCCGGGCCGCTCGGGTCGCGGTCGACAGCCCGTCGGCGGTCCAGCCGACTGTGCCCAACCACTCCACCGGCTCGCACTCGGTCTACTCGCCTGACTCGGACCACACGGTCTACGGCCAGTCCGAGCACACGCAGCCGTCGTCGCACGTGTCTGCCTCGTCCGGGTACTACGAGCCCGCGCCGGCGCAGAGCCACGAGGGCCACGAACGCCACCAGGAGCACGACGACTTCCTGACTCCGTCGAAGCCGCTCCCGCCGGTTCCGTCGTACGGTCCGGAGCCGACGTCCTACTCCAACGACTACGGCTACAGCTCATCCACGGACTACGCAGCGTCGAACCAGCCGGACCAGTCGTACAACTCGGAGTACACGAGCTACACGTCGGAGTACAACTACGACAGCTACAGCTCGAAGTACTCGACCGAGTCGTACAACGGGCAGTACGAGCCGGAGCAGCCGGACCAGACGTCGTACCAGGCGCCGTACGAGCAGGAGCCGACCGACCCCGAGCAGCAGGCCCCGCGGACCCGGCCGCGCCGTGGCCGCTGGGTCTGATCAGATAGCTGTATGCGTTTAGGATTCGCCACCCTCGGTTGTCCCGGAGCTCCACTCGACGACGTAGTGGAGCTTGCCCAGAGCAACAACTTCACCGGTCTGGAGCTGCGCGCGGCGCCAGAAGAGTTCACCCATGTCGGCCTGACCGCGGCGGAGCGCCGGACGCTCCGGACCCGGATCGAGGACGCCGGCCTGGAAATCTTCGCGATCAGCAGCTACGTCCGGCTGTGCGCGGTCGAAGAGCAGCCGTTGGAGGCACACCTCGAGCTCGCCGCCGATCTCGGTGCCCGCGGCGTCCGGGTGTTCCCCGGTGACGATCCCGGGACGAGTACGGCGGACGCGCCGAGTGCCGGGGAGATCCGCGCGCTGGACCGGGTGACGTCGGTAGCGAAGGACGTGCCGATCCTGCTCGAAACGCACGACTCGCACTCCACCGCCCGCCAAGTGGCCGCATTCTGCGCCGTCCTGGACACCGATGCACTGGGCCACTCGGTGAAGGCGCTCTGGGACAGCTCGCATACCTGGTCCCACGGCGAGACTCTGGCCGAGTCGTACGCTTTGCTCCGCCCATGGCTGGAGGTCGTCCAGTTCAAGCAGGCCGACTCGCGGCAGGACTACCGCCCGGTCGCGCTCGACGCCGGGGACTTCCCGATCCGCGAGCTGGTCCACGTGCTCGACGGGACCGACTACCCGCTCTCGCTGGAGTGGGAGCTCAAGTGGCACCCGCACCTCCCGTCGCTGGCCGAAACCTTGCCGGCAGTTCACAACTGGCTCGCAACCGGCTCGACCAAGTAGCAACCAAGTAGCAACACCGCCTCGCGCTCGTACGATGAAGGCTCGAGGAGGTGACTCCGGTGACTGCAGCTGTCGTGGTGGTAGGGGCCGGTCCGGTCGGTCTCGCGGTGGCGGTCGGGTTGCGACTGCACGGGCACGAGATCGTGGTGGTCGATCGGCAGGCCGAGGGTGCGAACGCGTCGCGGGCCTGCGTGATCCATCCGCGGACGCCGGAGGTGCTGGAGCGGCTCGGCGTCACCAAGCGGCTGATCGAGCTCGGACTGGAACTGCAGGACTTCGCGGTCCGGGACGGTGACCGGAAGCTGATCCCGGTCAGCTTCGCGGACCTGCCGACGGACTATCCGTTCGTGACGATGATTCCGCAGCCGCTCACCGAGCAGGTGCTGCTCGAGCGGTTGCAGGAGCTTGGTGGTGCGGTGCGCCGTCCGTACGCCGCGACCGCTCTGAACCAGACCGCTGACGGCGTGGAGGTCACGCTCGACAGCGGTGAGGTCGTTCAGGCGCAGTACGTGGTGGCGGCCGATGGGATGAACAGTACGATCCGCGAGCTGGCCGGGCTCCGGATGCCGGGGAGTACGTTGCAGCTGTCGTGCAGCCTGGTCGATGTACGAGTGGATGGCGGGCTACCGACCGACGAGGTCGCGCTGTACTTCGCCGCCGCCGGGATGCTCGTGGTCGCGCCGCTGCCGGACGGGACCTTCCGGCTGGTGGCCGAGGTGCAGGACGCCCCTGAACATCCGGACGTCGCGTACGCGCAGCGGTTGCTCACCGATCGTGGGCCGCGGAAGGCGGACCCGAAGATTACCGAGGTGGTGTGGGGTTCGCGGTTCCGCATCCACGAGCGAGTCGCGGACACCTACCGGTCCGGCCGGGTGCTGCTGGCCGGGGACGCGGCGCACACGCACAGCCCGGCGGGTGGTCAGGGGATGAACCTCGGCTTGCGAGACGCGGTCAGCCTCGCGGACGCGTTGTCCGCCACTCTCGCCGGCGATGAGTCCCGGCTAGATGTGTACGCGGCGAGCAGTCGGGCGGAGGCGGTTCGGGTGATCGAGCTGTCTCACCGGCTCACGATGCTGGCCAACGCCCCGAAGCCGGTTCGCCCGGTACGCAACGCCGTACTCACCTTGGTCGGCCGGGTGAACAAGACCCAGAACGGCCTGGCCAAGCGGCTGGCCGGCTTCCCGGACCGTTAGCCGGCGGTCGACTCGCGGATCTCCAGGGTGTACGGGACGGTGAGGTCGCGGTGGGTGTCGTCGTTGCCGGCGATGCGATCCAGGAGGAGGGCGACCGCGTTGTCGGCGAGCCACTCCTTGTCCGGGGAGATCGTGGTCAACGTCGGCGAGTGATAGCGCCCGTCCTCGATGTCGTCGAAGCCGACGACCGCGACATCATCCGGTACGCGCAGGCCGGCGTCGGCGAGCGTACGGAGCGCGCCCAGCGCGAGCAGATCGTTGAAGCAGAAGACCGCATCCGGCGGTTCGGGAAGGGCGAGCAGCTCACGCATCGACGCGGCGCCGTCGGGGCGGTGGTATCCCGTACCCGCCAGCTCGAGCGCGGGGTCGTGGGGCAGTCCGGCGTCCTTGAGCGCCTTCCGGTAGCCCTTCCGCCGGACCGCGCCGGTACTGGTCCCGCCGACGCCGATCGCCGCGATCCGGTGCCGGCCGAGCGAGACGAGATGCGTGGTCGCGTCGTACGACGCCTGGACCGAATCGACCGCGACCCGGTCGAACTGCCCACCGGCCGGGCGTTCGCCGAGCAGGACCAGCGGCTTTCCGGTGTCGGCCGAGGTCAATTTCGCCGGGGCGGTGGCGAGCGGGGAGAAGATGATGCCGTCGATCAACTGCCCGCGCATCCCGTCCAGTACGAGCTGCTCGGCCGCCGGTTCGCCCTCGGTCTGGTCGATCAGCACCGTGATGCCACGGCGCTTCGCGGCCCGGGAGATCTCCGCGCCGAGCTCAGCGAAGTACGGCGAACCCATCTCCGGGAGGGCCAGTGCGATGAAGTCGGAGCGGCCCTTGCGCAGCGAGCGGGCGCTGACGTTCGGCCGGTAGCCGAGCGCGGCGATCGCGGCCTCGACCTTCTCCCGGGTCCGCGCGGTGATGTGCGGGTAGTCGTTGATCACGTTCGACACGGTCTTCACCGACACCCCGGCCCGCGCGGCCACATCACTCAGCCTGGTCGCCATCCGGACCCTCCTCTCCGCTTCCGTTCGCCCGAGTCTGCCACCCCCACCCCCCACCCCGCCCTCCGCACAACCCTCCCCCTGAGGGGTCAGCCCCGCACCCGCAGGGTTGCCCCCTGAAAATCCGAGGGGGCAACCCTCCATCCGAAGGGCCAAGCCGAGACCTTTACAGCGGAGGTCAATCGTTGTAGAAATCCACGTTAAACGTTGTAGAGGTGTCTGGGGAGGTCCCGTGGCGCGGCTCGTGGTGAATCCGGGGTTTGTGGTCGGCGAGCTCGACCGCAGGCTGTTCGGCTCGTTCGTCGAGCACATGGGGCGATGCGTGTACACCGGCATCTACGAGCCGGAGCATCCGAGCGCCGACCAGGACGGGTTCCGGCAGGACGTCCTCGAACTGGTCCGCGAGCTCGGCGTCACCGCGGTCCGCTACCCCGGCGGCAACTTCGTCTCGAACTATCACTGGGAGGACGGCGTCGGCCCGAAGGAGCAGCGGCCGCGGCGGCTGGACCTGGCCTGGCGAGCGATCGAGCCGAACCAGTTCGGCACCGACGAGTTCGTCGCCTGGTCGCGGAAGGCGGAGATCGAGCCGATCTGGGCGGTCAACCTCGGCACCGGTGGCATCCGGGATGCGGTCAACCTGCTCCAGTACTGCAACCTCCCGCCCGGCACTGCCCTGTCCGACCGACGGGTCGCGAACGGGAGCCCGGAACCGCACGACATCCGGATCTGGTGCCTGGGCAACGAGATGGACGGCCCCTGGCAGATCGGCCACAAGACCGCGGAGGAGTACGCGCGCCTGGCCGAGGAGACCGCGAACGCGATGCGCCGTGTCGAACCCGGCCTCGAACTGGTCGTGTGCGGGTCGAGCAACGCGAGCATGCCGACCTTCGGCGAATGGGAGCGCGTCGTCCTGGAGCGTACGTACGACCTGGTCGACCACATCAGCCTGCACGCGTACTACGAGCCGCATGACGGCGATCAGGCGAGCTTCTTGGCGGCGTCCGAGGAAATGGACCGGATGATCTCCTCGATCGTCGCGACCGCCGATCACGTGAAAGCGCTCAAACGCAACGACAAGCAGTTGACGCTGTCCTTCGACGAATGGAACGTCTGGTACCAGAAGAACTTCCCCGGCGAACTCGGTCTTGGCCTCCGCGAAGTCGGTCCACTGATCGAAGACACGTACACGGTCGACGACGCGGTGGTGGTCGGCAGCCTGCTGATCACGCTGCTCCGGCACGCCGATCGGGTGAAGATTGCTTGCCTTGCGCAACTGGTGAACGTGATCGGCCCGATCCGTACGGAGCCAGGTGGCCGCGCTTGGCGGCAGTCGATCTTCCACCCGTTCGCGCTGACCGCCCGGTTCGCGGGGCCGACTGTATTGCAGACCGCGGTCAGCGGCGGCCCGGAGATCGATACCGCCGCCTTCGGCCGGGTCCCCGCGCTCTGGAGCACCGCGACGTACGACGAGCGCACCGGTGAGCTGGCGATCTTCGTGGTGAACCGGAGTGAGAACGACAAGATCGACCTGGAGATTCCGGTGGCCGGAAACGTGATCCGGCACCTGGCCTTGTACGACGAGGACCGTTCGGCCGTGAACACGGCGGACGACCCGGACCGGGTCCAGCCCCGGGCCGTCGACGGCACCGAGGTCGTCGACGGGGTTTGCCGTGCCACCTTGCCACCGGCTTCGTGGCACTTGATCCAACTCAGCACCTGATCCAACTGAGCACCTGATCCAGCACAGCACCTGATCCAGCTCGGCAGTTGATCCAGTTCAGCAGTTGATTCGAGAGGGGACACCCGCCCGTGCCTTCGAAACGACTACTCGCCGCCGCCCTGACACTTGTCGCGGTCGCCGCCGGTACGACGGCCGCCCAGGCCGCGCCTGATCCGGTGGTCAAGACCACCAACCCGATCACGTCCAGCTTCGCCGACACGTTCGCCGATCCGTCCATCATCCAGGGCCGGGACGGCTACTGGTACGCGTACGCCACCTCCGATCCACTCGTGGCGAACGGCCCGTTCGGCCTGATGCACCTGGCCCGGACCAAGGACTTCAGCTCCTGGGAGTACTTGGGCACGGTCTTCAACGACCAGACCAAGCCGAAGTGGGCCGCGCCGGGCTCGTTCTTCTGGGCGCCGGACATCCGCTACTTCGACGGCAAGTACGTCATGTACTTCACCGTGACCGACACGCTCGCGAACCCCGGCGGCGATCCGGCGATCGGCGTCGCGACCGCGCCGACTCCGGCCGGTCCATGGACTGCTACGGACGGGCCGGTCGTCACGCCGAAGCCCGACGGCAACGGTGGCTACTACGGCACCATCGACCCGGCGATGCTGACCGCCGCCGACGGCAAGCGATACCTGTACTACGGCGGTTTCTACGGCGGCATCTCCGTCACCGAGCTCTCCCCCGACGGCATGCACGCGGTCGGTACGCCGACCCAGGTCACCATCGGCGACCGCTATGAAGGCTCGTACGTCGTGTACCGCGACGGCTGGTACTACTTCATGGGCTCGTCGATGAACTGCTGCGCCGGGCCGACCACCGGGTACTCGGTGTTCGCCGGCCGATCCCGCTCGCCGAAGGGACCGTTCTTGGATGCCGACGGCGCCGCGCTGACCGACTCGCGGGTCGGCGGCACGACGGTGATCACCCAGAACGGGAACAAGTGGATCGGGCCCGGGCACCACGCGTTCATGACGGACGCGGCCGGGCAGGACCACATCATCTATCACGCGATCGACCGCGGTACGCCGTGGCTGACCGATCCGTTCGGGATCAACCGGCGGCCGATGCTGATCGACAAGATCGACTGGATCGACGGCTGGCCGCGAACCCGCGCCGGTCTCGGGCCGTCCGAAGGGCCGGTGCCTGCGCCGGTGACGGGGTCGGCGCTCGGTATCGACTCGACCGATCCGGCTGGTGGGCTGGTCGGGGCGACGCGGCTGCCAGGTGATGCGGTGGGCGGCGCGTCGGCGAAGATCGCGGGTGCGGCTCAGACGCGTCAGGCAGCGCCGGGTGGTTCGCTGCGGGTGGAGGCCGATGTCCGGCTCGGTGGCTCGTTCACAACGGTTCTGGGTAATCAGGTTGTGGCTCGGGTCGCGGGCAATCAGCTGACGCTGGTGGCCGGTCGGCGTACGACGTCGGTGAAGCTGCCGGCGGATTTCGACCGTACGCAGTGGAACAAGCTGTCCGTCCAGGTGACCGAATCGTCCGTGACGGCGCGGCTGAACGATGCGGGGCTCGGCGATGTGTACGCGGAGGCTCAGCTCCCCGGTCTGCGGCTGGCTGCTGCACCGGTGCGGTGGGTTGGGTCGGCGGAGGTGGACAACCTGACCGTACGGTCCGTGGCGAAGCCGGTGACGAAGCCGGCCGACGTACCGCGGACCGGGAAGGTGCTGGCCGGCGACGACTTCGACGGCTCACTCGGCTCGGGCTGGTCGTGGGTACGCAAGGACGACAAGGCAGTTGTTGCCGATGGCAAGTTGTCGTGGCCGTTGGAGAATGCTGATCTGGTCGGTACGGGGAACAACGCCGGCTTGTTGCTGCATGATGCACCGGCTGGGGACAAGTGGATCGCGGAGACGAAACTGCATCTCGATACCGGGCAGGGGGACGTACGCAACTATCAGCAGGCGGGCATGATCGCGTACCTGAGCGACAACGACTTCGCGCGGTTGGGGAACGTGTCGATCTGGAAGACGCGGCAGACCGAGTACGGGCGTGAGCTGGTCGCGCGACCGTCCGATGGCGCGACCTCGTACGGCGCTGCCGCGATTGGGCGATCGGCTCAAGTCGGATCGTAGCCATGTCGTTCTGTGAGCCAAGGAGTTGGTCTTGTGAGTTGTCTTCCTAAGACCGCTTGGCCTCCGACTTGACGTGGGGTGCGGCCTGGGTGCTGCCTGCCGCGGCCCGGATCGGTCTTTACGCCCACGGTGAGTTCACCGGCGCGAACCCGCCGCCGGTCGCCACCTTCGACTACCTGAAGTTCTACGAGAGCAAGTAGAGGAACCCATGGGATTCTCCAACCCGGTCTACGACGGCAGCTTCGCGGACCCGCAGATCATTGCGGTAGGCAACAAGTACTACGCGTTCGCGACGAACGGCCCGCTGGGCAACGTACAGACGCTGCAATCGGCGGACCTGGTCACGTGGCAGCCGGTCGGCGACGCGCTGCCGTCGGTGCCGGGTTGGACTTCCCCCGGCCGGGTGTGGGCGCCGGAGGTCGCCGCGCACGCACCCGACCGGTACGTCATGTACTACACGTCCCGCGACGATGCCGCCGGCCGGCAAGCAGTCGGCGTCGCGGTGGCCGCCACGCCTGAAGGTCCATATGTCGACAAATCAACTCGGCCATTCATCAGCCAGGTCGACGAGGGTGGGTCGATCGACGCGTCGCCGTTCCAGGACTCGACCGGGCGGCGCTGGCTGTACTGGAAGAACGACGGCAACGCGATCGGTGCCGACACCTGGATCTACGTGTCCGAGCTGTCCGCGGACGGGCTCGCGCTGGTCGGTCCGGTGCAGCGGATGATCAAGCAGGACCTGCCGTGGGAGGGCGCGCTGGTCGAGGCGCCGTACATGGTGGAGCGGGCCGGCAAGTTCCATCTGTTCTACTCAGGCAATGCCTACGACCAGGCGGCGTACGCGGTTGGCCATGCGCTGTGTGAGTCGCCGACCGGTCCATGCACGAAGTCCGGCGACCCGGTCCTGACCAGCTCGCCCGACGCCGCGGGGCCGGGGCACAACATGGTGCTGGGCGACTGGTTCGTCTACCACGCGTGGAATCCGGAATCCGTGGGCGTCGATCCGAAGGGCCGTACGATGTGGCTCTCGCGGTTGTCCTGGGACGGTGACACCCCGGTCGTCCAACCGCCGCTGCGGGACAATCCGTTGGTACCGTAACCTTCGCCGCCGCTCCGGCATCAAGGTCTGTAGACACACAGATACCAATGGGGGCGAGAACATGAAGCGACGCAGGGTTGTGTACGGAGCGGTGGGCGCGGCATTGCTGGCAGCCGGCGTGGTGCCGGCCGCTCAGGCGAGTGAAAGCGGGGCACAGGCGGCCTGCAGCATGCTCGTAGGGTCGGTGACCCCGGCCGGTACGCAGACGACCGCGCAGGTGACCGCCGGTAAGCCGCCGACGATGTCCAAGCCGACGTCCGAGCCAGGCGTGTTTCCGGCCGGCGCGGTTCGGTTGAGTTCGACCTTCGAGAGCGAACCGAACATCGCGGGCAACGACTCCTCCGGGTACGTGGTCGAGGGCGACGCGCTGTACTACCGGATGTACAACTTCAACGCCGGCACCAACCTCACCCAGCGGATCGGTGGCGGCTGGTCCAAGTTCACCGCGCTCGAACTCGCGCACTACCAGCAGGGCAAGGCTGCCCACTGGATGGCGTACGGCCTGCGCAGCGACGGAACGCTCCTGCGCTGGACCGTCGGAAAGACCTGGAAGGCCTCCGGCTCAGCCACCGGTTTCGGTTCGATCAAGGCGATGGCCCTGATCAGCAAGACCGCCAAGTACGACACGTTCCTGGCGAACACCCGCAGCGGCGCGCTGTACACGATCCGCATCCCGATCACCGCACCGATGAAGCCGATCGTCACCAAGGTCCGCACCCGCACCTGGCAAGGCTTCGAATCCCTGGTCGCCGAAAAGTGCGGCAACTACGGCACCGTCCTCCTCGGCATCGACAAGGAGACCCAAACCGCCAACCTCTACGCCGTAGGCCACGCCAACGGCCTGTCCACCGTCATCAACAGCCTGGGCAAAGTCAAAGCCACCTACCCAGACCCAGTCCACTTCCGCTGGGGCCCCGTCTACTTCGAAGACACCCTCAACGGCGACTGAGGACGTTGGTGAGGATTGTCAGGGCGTGGTGGAGGTCGGGGGTTGTGGGGGTGGCGTAGCCGATGACCAGGCCTGGGGGGCCGGGGGTGGTGCGGCGGTATTCGGAGAGGGGGGCGATTACTACGCCGGCGGCGCGGGCCTGGGCGGCCAGAGCTTGGTCGTCGGTGTGGTTGGGGAGTAGGAGGGTGATGTGTAAGCCTGCGTCCTGGCCGATGATTTCGCCGTAGGGCGCGAGCACTGCGCAGGTATGGGTGCGGCGGTCGGCGTACAGGCGGCGGCCTCGGCGGACGATCTGGTCGAGGTAGCCGTCGCGGAGCATCGCCAGCAGGGCGGCCTGCATCGGCCAGGCGGGCCAGTCGCCGGCGTCGGCGCGGAACGCGGTGAGGCGGTCGATCATCGGCTCCGACGCCACCATCCAGCCGAGCCGGAGCGCGGGGCTGAGCATCTTGGACAGGGTGCCCAGGTGTACGACCCGGTCGAGGTCCAGTTGGGCGAGCGCGGGCAGCGGCGCGACGTCGTACCGGAACTCGCTGTCGTAGTCGTCCTCGATCAGCAACGCTCCGGTCCGGCGCGCCCAGCGGACCAGCTCATTGCGCCGCGCCACAGGCAGCCGAAAGCCCAGTGGGTACTGATGTGACGGCGTGACGTAGACAGCTTCGACATCATCAGTCAGCGCGTCGACCCGCAGACCGTCCTCGTCCACCGGCACATCGACGATCTCCAGCCGGTGATCCTGAGCTGCGATGACCGCGTTCAAATAGCCTGGGTCCTCGATCGCGATCCGGTCGCCCGGTTGGCTCGTCGCGGTCAGCAGCAGGCGGAGGCCGTGCACGGTCCCACTGGTGACGAGTACGTTCTCCGGACCGCAGGCGATCCCCCGTACCCGGCCGACATGCTCCGCAAGGGCGGTCCGCAGCGCGGGCAGGCCGGCCGCATCGTCGTACCCGCGCGGTGGTGCCTGCGTGGACACCTCGCGCCAGGCGCGCCGCCAGCCAGGGTCCGGAGTCGGAGCGATGTACGGAATGCCCGGCCGCAGCGTCAGCAACCGCTTGTCCGGGTCCTCAGGATGGGGCGTACGGCGTCGTACAGCCGGCTGCAACGGCACCACGTCCGTGACGAAAGTGCCCGCGCCCGTACGCCCCTCGATCCACCCTTCGGCGTGCAACTGGTCGTACGCGGCCTGGGTGACCGCCCGCGACACGGACAGCTGCCGCGCGAGATCACGAGTGGACGGGAGCCGATGACCGGCCTGCAACCGGCCGTCCAGTACGGCAGCCCGGAACTGCTCCGCGAGCTGGAGGTGCAGCGGGAGCGCGATCGTACGGTCGATGGTGAGCGGAAGTGAGGTCTCCACGAATGGACTACCTGATTCGTACGGGAATGGACCGTGCCAGCATGCCACTCCCACCCTGAACCTGGTTGTATGACCACCACTCCGCTGCAGCCGACCGCCCGTACGTCGCTCCGTCGTTCCAAGGAACGCGCCGCCACCGACCGCCAGGCGCTGTACGACGTACTGCTCGAGGGCATGTTCTGCCAGCTGGGCGTTGTGGTCGACGGCCATCCCCTCGTCCTGCCGACCGCGTACGGCATCGACCTGGACCACAGCGCCGACGGGATCATGTACCTGCACGGCTCGGTGGCCGCCCGCAGCGTGGTCGCGGCACCGGATCAGACGGTCTGCGTCACCGTCACGCACACCGACGGCCTGGTACTGGCCCGATCCGCCTTCCACCATTCGGTGAACTACCGGTCCGCGGTGATCTTCGGCGTACCGCGCCTCGTGATCGGCCCGGAGGAGAAGCTCCATGGCCTGAACCGGATCGTCGATCACCTGGTACCAGGCCGGTCCACCGCCGTACGCCCGCCGAACCGCAAGGAGCTGGCCAAGACTTCCGTACTCGCCCTGTCGCTGACGGAGGCGTCGGTGAAGACACGCTCCGGGCCCGCCAACGACGAGGAAGAGGACCTCGACCTGCCCTACTGGACTGGTGTGATCCCACTTCGCTCGGTCGCCGGCGAGCCCGAGAACAACCCTGACTGCGACCTGCTCGTGCCGGGCCACGTCCGCGCCCGCGCGAACCGCCTCGGCGCACCGTCCTGAGCCGGCTTAAGCCACGGTCCCCTTGTTGTAGTTCTTCTGCGCCCAGAAGTAGCCGACAACCGCGATCGCCAGGCACCAGGCGAGCGAGAGCCAGCCGTCACCGCTGTCCATCGGCGTCCCCAGCAGCAGGTGCCGCAGGGTGTTGATGACCGGAGTGAACGGCTGGTACTCGGCGAACCACCGGATACCGCTCGGCATCGACTGCAACGGGATGAAGGTGTTGCTGAGGAACGGCAGCAGCAGGCTGATCGGCAGCACGATGTTGCTCGCGCTCTCCGGCGTCTTGCTGGTCAGCCCCAACGCGATCGCGAACCAGGTCAGCGCGACCGTCACCGCGATCAGCAGCCCGGCCGCGAGCAGCCAGTCCCCGCCCGACGCGTTCGGCCGGAAGCCGATCAGGATCGCGAAACCGACGACCAGCCCGAGGCTGACGATGGTCAGCAGCACATTGCCGAGGACGTGCCCGGCGAGCACCGCCGGCCGGAAGATCGCCATCGTCCGGAACCGGGCCACGATCCCCTCGGTCATGTCCATGCAGACCGCGACCGCCGGCGACATCGTTCCGGCAGCGATCGACATCAGCAGGATGCCCGGGGTGAGGAAGTCGATGTACGCGCCGCGCCCGCCGCCTCCGCCGAGCCCGGCCGCGAACGTGTCGCCGAAGACCAGACCGAACAACAGGATCATGATCACCGGCGTCCCGAGGGCGCCGAGCGACAGGCCGGGGTAACGCTGTGCGTGCCGCAGGTTCCGGCGCAACATGGTGCCGATGTCGGCCAGCGGACGGCTGACCGGGGCGGACTGAAGTGTCGCAGTGCTCATTTCGTCGTCACCTTCTCCTGCTGAGTGGGCTGCCCGGTGACGGCGAAGAACACGTCATCCAGGTCGGGGGTGTGTACGGTCAGCTCGTCCACCTCGAGCGAGGCGTCGTCGATCCGGGCCAGCAGTGCGCGGAGCGCGTGCACGCTGCCGTCGTTCGGGACCTGCAGGACAAGCGATTCCTGGTTCGGTACGCCGGTCGGCAGCACCTGTCCGGCCAGCGCGAACTCCTCCGGCGAGGTGAACCGCAACCGGATGTGCCCGCCGGGCGCGAGCCGCTTCAGTTCCTCGGCCGTACCTTGCGCGACCAGGCGGCCGTGGTCGAGTACGGCGATCCGATCGGCGAGCTGGTCGGCTTCGTCCAGGTACTGCGTGGTGAGCAGGACCGTGACTCCACCGGCGACCAGCTCCCGGATCAGCATCCACATGCTGTGCCGGCTACGCGGGTCGAGACCGGTGGTCGGCTCGTCCAGGAAGATGATCCGCGGCCGGCCGACCAGCGTCATCGCCAGGTCGAGCCGGCGCTTCATACCGCCGGAGTACGTCATCGCCAGCTTCTTGCCGGCCTCGGCCAGGTCGAACTGCTCCAGCAGCTCGTCGGCCCGCTGCCGGGCCTGCCGCTTGCCGAGGTGGTACAGGTCGGCCATCAGGATCAGGTTCTCGCGGCCGGTCATCAGGCCGTCGACCGCGGAGAACTGACCGGTGACGCCGATCGCGGCCCGGACCGCCTCCGGCTGCTTGCGCAGGTCGTGACCGGCGACCCGGATCTCGCCGGCGTCGGCGGTGTTCAGCGTGGCCAGGATCTGCACGACCGTGGTCTTGCCCGCGCCGTTCGGGCCGAGCAGGGAAAAGATGGTGCCTTCGGCAACGTTCAGGTCGATGCCGTCGAGGACGAGTTTCTCGCCGTAGGACTTGCGTAGTCCGGTGACGTCGATCGCTGCTGACATGACGGGTCCTTGGGTGTTTTCGGGCAGGGGGAACCTGCCCCGGTGGCTGATGGGGTGATCAGGAGGAGGTTTCGGGCGTGTTCGCCCACCCGGCCGGCTCGGTGGCTACGGTCGGTGGTGATGCCGTGAGTTCAGTTGAGGTGCGAGTTCAGTCAGATGTCGAGGTCTTCGACCGCCGGCTGGTTGGCGGCCTCCTCGACCAGTGCGTAGAGGTCTTCAGGGATCAGCTCGCGGAGTTCGTCGACGGTCTCCACGACCTGCAGGGTGGCTTCGCCCTGCGCCATGCTCCAGGACTGGTCCGAGCTCCAGTTCCCGATCCAGGACCGCCAGCCGGTCAGGTACCGCTCGTCGTCGGCGTTGACGGTGAACTGGTTCCGCCGGTCCGCGTGCAGGACGAACTTCCCGGTCCGGCTGCGGTACACCTTGAAGGCTTCGTACCCGGTGTTGTTGGACCGGCCGCCCTCGGCCAGCAGCACGCCCGAGAACCGCTGCTTCCGGCCGGTGCCCCGGCCGACCCGGACGGTGATCTCGTCGTACCCCTCGAGCCGCCCTTCTTCCAGCTCGACGTACTTCCGCAGGGCGATCGAGATCGCCGAGGACAGATTGCCCGCGAGCTCCTGCGCCTTCTTGTACAGCGGCAGATCGTCATCGGACACATAAATCGTCTTGTTCGGCATCGGTGTCTCCTCCTCCGTAGAACTATACGCACAGCTCTCCGCATATGTCTACGTAGAGCTGTACGTAGATGTGGAAGCGCCGCCGGACGGCTGGTGAACGGTGTGGAAACCGGTCGGCTCAAACCTGAGTTATCCACAGATTTGAGGCAGTTTCGGGGGATTTGTGTGGAGAAGTAAGCGCCAGGCTGGGGATAAGTTCCCGGAATCGGTGTGCACACCTGGGGATACGGGTGTGGATAACTCGGCGAGTGCGGAGTCCGATTAAGGCAAGGCTGGCCTTAGATGAAAGCGCTCAGAGCTGAGCAAACCCCTGGACATGGTCACAGGGGTTTGGGTGCGGAGGGTTCGGCTGTGGGGTCAGCGGGGGGTCAGACCCACTGGGTGGAGACGACGAAGCCGACCGCGATCAGGCCCATGCCGATCAGCAGGTTCCAGTTGCCCAGGTCGTTCATCACCGGGATGTCCTGGCCGGCGACGTAGAAGACGACCAGCCAGGCCAGGCCGAGCAGCCAGCAGGCCAGCATCAGCGGCGCCACCCACACCCGGGACTGGGTGCGCGGCTTCTTCGGCGTCTTCTCGGCCTTGACCTTGACCTTCTCGGCCTTCTTCGTTTTGCGACTGCTCGACTCGGGCACGACTGGACTCCTTGTAAGGACGCATAAGCTACCGCTGCGGACCGTACCGGGTCCGCGGTCCCGGGTTAGCGTAGTGCAGAGTGCAATGTGGAGATCACTGGTGCGTAGGTTGAGGCGGATTTCGCTGTGGCGCGCGGTCGCGCCGCTGGCGTTGCTGTGTGCCGGCCTGCTGTTCGCGACCAGTGCCACGAACGCCCGCGGTACCGACCTGCGGCCCAGCCGTAACACTACGCTCGCGGGGCTGGTGGAGGAACAGAGCCGCCGCAGCGCCACCCTGGTCCGGCAGCACGCGGCGCTCACCCAGGACATCGAGAAGTTGCAGGCGCAGCAGGGTTCGATCGACCCGGCGCTGGCCAAGCAGCTCAAGGACCTGTCCGACGCGGTCGGCACCACGCCGGTCACCGGGCCGGGCCTGACCGTGACGCTGAAGGACGCGCCGCAGCAGGTGGTGAAGGACAACCCAGACGTGGACGCCGACTGGCTGGTGATCCACCAGCAGGACATCCAGGCCGTGGTGAACGCGCTCTGGGCCGGTGGCGCGGACGCGATCTCGATCCAGAACCACCGGGTCATCTCCACGACCGGGATCAAGTGCGTCGGCAACTCGGTGGTACTGCACGGCGTGCCGTACCTCCCGCCGTACAAGATCACCGCGATCGGCGACCGGCGGAAGCTGCAGCAGGCGCTCGACGACTCGCAGTACATCGACAACCTGCAGGATTACGTGGTGAAGTTCCAGCTCGGGTACGACGTGCAGAACGAGTCCTCGATCGCCATGCCCGCGTACGAGGGCACCCTGGACCTGCAAAGCGCCACCGTCCCCGGCTTCGACCGCACGCCCTCGGTCAGCCCCTCCGTCAGCGGTAGATAGCTGTCACAATGGTCTGCATGCCGCGGATCCTTGTCGTCGACAACTACGACTCCTTCGTCTACAACCTGGTTCAGTACCTGCAGCAGTTGCAGGCTGACACCACGGTGTTGCGCAACGACGAGGTGACCCCGGAGCAGGCCGGCGAGTACGACGGCGTGCTGCTCTCCCCCGGCCCAGGTACGCCCGAAGAGGCCGGTGCCTGCGTGGACATCGTCAAGGAGCAGGGCGGGAAGGTGCCGATCTTCGGCGTCTGCCTCGGTCTGCAGGCGATCGGCGTGGCGTACGGCGGGGTGGTCGGCCGCGCGGACGAGCTGCTCCACGGCAAGACCAGCCAGGTGTACCACGACGGCGCCGGCGTACTGGCCGGCCTGCCGTCCCCGTTCACCGCGACCAGGTACCACTCGCTCGCGATCACCCAGGACAGCGTGCCGAGCGAGCTGCAGGTGACGGCACGGACCGACAAGGGCGTGATCATGGCGGCGCGGCACCACGAGCTCGCGGTCGAGGGCGTGCAATTCCACCCGGAGTCCGTACTCACCGAAGGCGGCCACCGGATGCTCGCCAACTGGCTGACCCTCTGCGGCGACCCCGACGCGATCGCCCGCTCCGCCGGCCTGGCCCCGGTCGTCGGCCAACCAGTCGCCTAGCGCCGGCCAACTAACACGCCCCAAACCGGTTTGGGGCGCGTTATCCGCCCGAATTGGGCAGTCCGGCTCCCCAGTCACGGCGAAGGCCCTCCCCAAAGCGGTTTGGGGAGGGCCTTCGCTGGTGCTGGTCAGCCGCCGATCGTGATGCCAGGCGAGCTGGGCTCGCCGGTCGGCGGAGTGTTCGTGTCCGTCGGCTGGCTCGGCGGCGGGGACGTCTGCTGGTGGTTGTTGATGGTCAGCGTGACCAGAGTGTTCTTCGGCGCCTGGGTGCCGCCCTTCACGCTCTGGGCGACGACGGTCTGGTCCGGCTTGGACGGGTCGTCGACAGGAGCCGCGTAACCGACCCGGAAGCCGGCCGCCTTCAGCGCCGCCGCGGCGTCGTCGGCCGACTGCGTGACCACGTTCGGCACCTCGGCGTTCACCACGCCGCTGGACACCGTCAAGGTGAACTGGGTGCCCGGCGGGTACGAGCCGCCCGGGTCCGGGCTGACCTCGAGCACGGTGCCCTTCTTCTGGTCGCTGTCCTTCTCGACCGTCTTGTCGCTGACCGTGAACTGGCCCTTCGCGTTCTCCAGCGTCCGCTTCGCCTTCGACTCCGACATCCCGATCACGTCCGGCACCGGGAAGGCGCTCGGCCCGGCCGAGACCACCACGTTCACGGTCGAGCCCTGGTCGGCCTCGGTCCCGGACTCCGGTGTCTGGCTGATGATCGCGCCCTTGCCGACCGTGTCGCTCTTCTGCGACGTGGAGGTGAGCTTCAGGCCCTTGGCGTCGAGCAGCGCGGTCGCCTCGGCCACCGACTTGCCGCTGAGGTCCGGCACGGCGACCTTGGCCGGGGTCGAGGTGGTCGGACCACCACCGCCGGTGTTGGTGCTCTTGTTGTAGTGCGTGAACAGCGCGTACGCCCCAACGGCTACGGCGACGATCGCGAGCCCGAGCAGGAAGTAGGCGAGGCCACGGTTCCGCCGGGAGCGGTTGTCCTCGTCCTCTTCCAGGTCGTCCCCGCCCGGCGGCAGCAGGTCGTTGCCGCCGGTCTGCCGGAACGCCTGGGTCGCGGCCGGCGCGACCGCGGTCGCCGACAGCGCGCGGGTCTCCGCGATCGCCGCCATCGGCGCGGTCACCTGCTGGCCGGCCAGCACCCGGTGGATGTCGGCGCGCATCTCGGAGGCGCTCTGGTACCGCTCTTCGCGGTTCTTCGCCAGCGCCTTCAGGACGACCGCGTCGACCTCCGGCGGGATGTCCGGGTCGAAGGACGACGGCGGCAGCGGCTGCTCGCGGACATGCTGGTACGCGACCGAGACCGGTGATTCGCCGACGAAAGGCGGCCGGCCGGTGAGCAGTTCGTACAGCAGGCAACCGGTCGAGTACAGGTCGGAGCGGGCGTCGACGGTTTCGCCGCGGGCCTGCTCCGGGGACAGGTACTGCGCGGTGCCGATCACGGCCGCGGTCTGGGTCATCGTCGAGGACGTGTCGGCGACCGCGCGGGCGATGCCGAAGTCCATCACCTTGACCTGGCCCTGCGGGGTCAGCATCACGTTGCCGGGCTTGATGTCGCGGTGCACGATGCCGGCCCGGTGGCTGTAGTCGAGCGCCTCGAGCACGCCGGAGGTGATCTCCAGCGCCCGCTCCGGCATGATCTTGCGGCCTTCGCGGATCAGGTCGCGCAGCGTCTTGCCGGTGACGAGCTCCATCACGATGTACGGGATCGTGACGCCGGAACCGTTCGGATCCGGCTCCTCGCCGGTGTCGTACACCGAGACGATGGTCGGGTGGTTCAGCGACGCGGCCGACTGTGCCTCCCGGCGGAACCGGGCCTGGAAGGTGGCGTCACTGGCCAGGTCGACCCGCAGCCGCTTGATCGCGACACTCCGGCCGAGCCGGTTGTCGACGCCCCTGCGGACCTCGGCCATGCCGCCGCGGCCGAGCGGTTCGCCTTCTTCGTACCGGCCGCCGACGAGACGTGCCTGCGATGTCATGACTCAGCCTTCCAACCTGTCCGTGAACCACACACAAAAAACACACTCAATTTGCCCACCGTAGCGGCCGCCACACGTGGATCCCCGTTGGAAAGACGCACTGTCATCGAATCATTCCGTATGGTGCTCATCGGCTGTTCACTGGCCCAGCACCGCCTCCATCACGCTTTTCGCGATCGGCGCGGCCAGCTTGCCGCCGGCGATGTCGTCGCGCGGAATGTTCGCGGACTCGATCAGTACCGCGACCGCGACCTTCGGGTCGTCGGCCGGCGCGAACGCGGTGAACCAGGCGAACGGCGGGCGGTCCTTCGCGGTCTGCGCGGTCCCGGTCTTGCCGGCCACCTGGACGCCCTTGATCTGGCCCGGCTTGCCGGTGCCGTTGTTGACGACGTCCAGCATCATCGCGGTCAGCTGGGACGCGACCTCCGGGGTGACCGCCTGGTGCAGCGACTCCGGCTTGGTCTCCGAGACCGTCTTCAGGTCCGGGGTCTTCACGCTCTGGACCAGGTACGGCTTCATCACCTCGCCCTTGTTCGCGATCCCGGCCGCGACCATCGCCATCTGCAGCGGCGTGGCCTGGACGTCGAACTGGCCGATCGCGGACTGCGCGGTCTGCGGCTCGTTCGGGTCGGCCGGGAACTGGCTGGTGGCGACGGCCGGCAGCTCGGTCAGCGGCCGGGCACCGAAGCCGAACTTCGCCGCCTGCTCGCGGAGCGCGTCCGCGCCGAGGGCCATGCCGACCGTACCGAACGCGGTGTTGCACGAGTAGCGCAGCGCGACCGTCAGCGTCGCGGTGTTGCTGCCACCACAGTTCTTGCCGTCCTCGTTCACCAGCGGGACGGTGGTCTGCGGCAACGGCAGCTCGGCCGGCGAGCTCACCTTGCTGTCCGGCGTGTACTTCCCGCTGGACAGCGCGGCGGCCGCGGTCACCAGCTTGAACGTCGACCCCGGCGGGTACAGCTCCTGCACCGCCCGGTTGGACATCGGCTTTTCCTTCGCCGCGTTCAGGTTCTTCCAGGCCGTACCGACCTTGGTGTTGTCGTGCGAGGCGAGCTGGTTCGGGTCGTACGACGGGCGGCTGGCCATCGCCAGGATCTTGCCGGTCTTCGGCTCGATCGCGACCACCGCGCCGATCTTGCCGGACAGTCCGTTGTACGCCGCCTGCTGCGCCGCCGCGTTCAGCGTCAGGGCCACGCTGCCGCCCTGCTGCGGCCGGTTGCTGATCACGTCGATGATCCGCCGGAACGCCATCGACGGGTCCGAGCCGTTCAGCTCGGAGTTCATCGTCAGCTCGATCCCGCCGCGGCCGAACAGGTACGAGTAGAAGCCGGTCACCGGCGCGTACACCGGTCCGGACGGGTAGGTGCGCTGGTACTTGAACCGGTCGTTGGCCGGGTCGCTCTTCGCGATCGGGGTGTTGCCGATCAGGATCGGGCCGCGGTTCACCGAGAACTGCGAGTCCCGGACCCGGTTGTTGTCGTTGCGCCCGTTGATCTCGTTCGACCGGAAGGCCTGCAGGTACGTCGAGTTGGCCATCAGCGCGAGCATCAGGATCATCGCCGCGACGGCCAGTCGTCGGATCGCCGAATTCACTGCTTCTGCACCGCCATCGCGATCGTTTCGTCGGACACTGGAGCGGCCGGGGTCTGCGGCCGCCGGGCCTGGTCGCTGATTCGCAGCAGCAGCGCGATGATCGCCCAGTTCGCCACCAGGGAGGTACCACCGAGGGCCATGAACGGGGTGGCCAGACCGGTCAGCGGGATCAGGCCGGTGACGCCGCCGACGATCACGAACACCTGCAGCGCGAACGACATCGCCAGACCGGTCGCGACCAGCTTGCCGAAGATGTCCCGGCAGCCGAGCGCCGTGCGCAGGCCGCGCTCGATGATCAGCGTGAAGATCAGCAGGATCGCGATCAGACCGGTCAGCCCCAGCTCCTCGGCGAACGAGGAGATGATCATGTCGCTGTTCGCGTACATCGTCGCCTCGGGGTGACCCTGGCCGAGGCCGCGGCCGAGGATGCCGCCCCAGGCCTGGCCCATCAGGCCGAGCTTGATCTGGCCGCCGTCGATCGCCCACGGGTCCAGCCAGTCGGTGATCCGCTTGTGGACGTGGCCGAAGGTCATGTACGCGAAGTACGCGCCGCCGACGAACAGGACGCCGCCGATGATCAGCCAGCCGGCTCGTTCGGTCGCGACGTACAGCAGGAACAGGAAGAGACCGAAGAACAGCAGCGAGGAGCCGAGGTCGCTCTCGAACACCAGTACGCCCAGGCTGGCCAGCCAGGCGATCAGGATCGGCCCGAGGTCGCGGGCGCGGGGCAGGTCCAGCCCGAGGAAGCGGCGGCCGGCCAGGGTGAGTACGTCGCGTTTCACGACCAGGTAGCCGGAGAAGAAGATGACCAGCGCGACCTTGGCGAACTCACCGGGCTGGAACGACATGCCGAAGACGTGAATCCAGATCGGCGCACCGTTGACGTTCGCACCGATCCCGGGGACGAGCGGCAGCACCAGCAGCACCAGACCGCCCAGACCGAGCGTGTACGTGAACGCCTGCAGGCGCCGGTGGTCGCGGATCACCAGGATGACCACCAGGAACAGCACAATGCCGACCGCGGTCCAGGTGATCTGCTGCGGCGCCGCCGCCGGCAGCACTTTCTTGCCCTTCGCCTGCGCGACGATCGCGAGTCCGAGGTCGATCCGGTGGATCATCGCGACGCCGAGACCGTTCAGCAGCACCGCGCAGGGCAGCAGCACGGGGTCCGCGTACGGCGCCCGGTACCGCAGGACCAGGTGCGCGATCAGCGCGAGCAGTCCGATCCCGGCCGCGTAGTACCCGGTGCTGGCCGGTACGGAGTTCTGCACGGTGATGCCGATGTTCACGTACGCGCCGACCGAGACGGCGACCGCGATCACGAGCAGCAGCAACTCCACCCCGCGCCTGGTACGCGGGATGATCTGAATGACGGAAGTCGACGCGATACTCATCGGACTCCGTCACAGTCTTCGGGGTTGACCGACGGGCCGGTCGGGGTCGTACTGGCCTTCGTCGGTGCCGGGGTGGTCACCGGCGGCTTGGAAGCCGGCGGCGTCGACACAGGTGGCGTGCTCACCGGGGGCGTACCCGGCTTGGTGCTCGGCTTCGGGGTCGGCTTGACCTTGGCGCACTCGGCCGCGGTCTGCTGCAGCTCCGCCACGATCGACCGGGCGCCGGCCAGGTTCTCGGCCTGGATGTCGCCCTCGACCTGCTGGCGGCTGTACGTCGGCAGTTTGTCGACGAGCAGCGGCTGCCGTTCGTACACCGAGGACAGGGAGATCCCGGGGATCTCCGCGTCGACGCCCTTGTAGATCGCCACGTAGTCGCCGTCGGTACCCACGTAGTACTGCTTCTGGGTCCAGCTGTAGCCGAACCAGGCGCCACCACCGAGCAGCACCAGGATGACGACCAGGACCGTGATCCGCCGCAACCACGGGAACCGCTTGGGCGGGCGCGGCGCGTACCGCAACTCCTCCGGGTCGACCGCGGTGCCCTGACCAGCACCACCGGCGCCCCCGGAGCCATCAGGGCCGCCGGTACGGACCGCGACCGTCGGCTCACCACGACCGGTGCTGCCCTGGGCGAGCTCCGCGGCGGCGCCGACCAGCTGCGGCGTGACCCCGCTGGCCGGCTCGGTCTCGACGACATCGGCGACCACGCAGGTCACGTTGTCGTTCGAGCCCGCCTCCAGCGCGTGCGTGATCAGCTCGACGACGACCGAGTCCGGCGTACCGCTTGCCATCGACGCAGCGATCACGTCGTTGCTGACGTAGTCGGGCAGGCCGTCGCTGCACAGCATCAATCGGTCGCCGGCCTGGACGTCGAGCATCTCCAGGTCGGGGTCGGAGTCGGGACGGCCGTCCAGCACCCGGAGGATCAGGTTCCGGTGCGGGTGACTGAAGGCCTCCTCTTGCGAGATCCGGCCCTCGTCGACCAGGGACTGGACGAAAGTGTGGTCGTGGCTGAGCTGGAACAGCTGCCCGTCACGCATCCGGTACGCCCGGGAGTCGCCGAGGTGCGCGAGCCCGAGCTGCTTGCCGTCGAACATCAGCGCGGTCACGGTCGAACCCATGCCCTCGCGCTCGGGGTCCTCCTCGACCAGCTCCGAGAGCCGTTCGTTGGCCCGGTGCACCGCGCCGGCCAGGGCCTCGATCATGTCCTCGCCGCCGATGTCGGCGGTGTCCAGCCGCCGGATCACCTGGACCGCCGCCGCACTGGCCACCTCACCGGCCGCGGCGCCGCCCATTCCGTCGGCGAGCAGCAGCAGGTGCGGACCGGCATACGCCGAGTCCTCGTTGTTGCGGCGCACGCGTCCGACGTCGGACAGTGTGGCGTAGTCGAGCGACAGGGTCATCGAGGCAGGCCTACTTCGCGATGTTCAGCGTCGTCCGGCCGATTCGGATCGAACCGCCGATCTCGGCCGGGACCGGGCGGGTGACCCGCTGGCCGTCAAGGTACGTGCCGTTGGTGGAGCCGAGATCCTCGACCCACCACTGGCCCTCGGACAGGAACAACCGGGCGTGCCGGGTGGAGGAGTAGTCGTCGTCGAGCCGGATCTGGCAGTCCGAACCACGGCCGATGATCACCGGCTCGTCCGCCAGTGAGGCACCCACACCGGCCTGCGGACCGTCCGCGATCGTCACCGACGCGGGCAGGCCCTTGCGTTTCTTGGCCGGCTTGGTGGGTTTCGGCGTCCGGGTGACGGCCGGCGCGGCCGGTGCCGCGGCCTGGCTGTTCACCTTCGCGCCGAACAGGTCGGACCTGATCACGGACAGCACCGCGAGGACGAACATCCACAACAGGGCCAGGAACCCCAGTTTGATCAGGGTCAGGGTCAGTTCCGACATGGAAGGTCAGTCACCACCCGCTGCTCGGCGGCTGGGCCATCGGCTCGTCCGCGAGACGCAGCGTCATGGTCGTGTTGCCGATCCGCACGGTCGAGCCGTCGACCAGCTCGGCCTCCGCGCTCCGGCGGCCGTTCACCAGCGTGCCGTTGGTGGAACCGAGGTCGACCAGCACCACCCGGATACCGCCCGGGCCCTCCGGCATCAGCCGGATCTCGGCGTGCCGCCGGGACACGCCCGGGTCGTTGATCTGGATGTCCGCGTCGGTGCCCCGGCCGAGCACCACGCCCGGCGGGTTCACCGGGCGGCGGCGGCCGTTCACCTCCAGCATCACCTGGGGGTGGCCGCGGCGCGGCGAGGGCTGCTGGGGCGGCTGCTGGCGCGGAGGCGGGCTCTGCACGACCGGCTCGTTGGGCGGCACGTAGGGCTCCTGCTGGTAGGGCTGGGGCTCGGGCTGCTGGTAGCCGGCCGGCCGCCGCTGGGGCGTACCGACCGTCTCACTGACCACCCGGAACTTACCGGTCGGCAGCTCCTCGTGCTGGACCAGCTCGATGTCGATCGGCCCGGAGAAGGTGTACCGCTGGATGTCCGCGTGGTCGCGGAGCTCGTTCGCGAGCTCGTGGTTCAGCGTCCGGCCGTAGGCGTTCAGCCGCTCGAAATCGTCCGGACCGAGCTCGATGGTGAAGTGATTCGGCACCAGCCGCCGGTCCCTGGACAGGATCCGGGCAGTGTTGTCGATCTCACGCTTGAGTGCCGCGGCCAGCTCGATCGGCTCCACATCACCCTTGAAAGCGCGCGCGAAGACACCGCTCACGATGCCTTCCAGACGTCGCTCGAAGCGCTGCAGCGGTCGCACGCCTCCTCCTCCACAGTCGGTACGCCGTACTCGGTCCACCACATCCACCGGTCGTGGCGGACACACCGGGTACGACGATCGATCGTATCGGCAGGTTCGACCCAACCCGCAATGTGAAGCTCCGGGGAAACCCGTGCTACTGTTTCTCCTCGTCGCCAGGACAGCATGTCAGGCGGCAGCGCGCGGGTGGCGGAATAGGCAGACGCGCACGGTTCAGGTCCGTGTGCCCGAAAGGGCGTGGGGGTTCAACTCCCCCCTCGCGCACAAGCAAGTCCCGGTCGAAACCGACCGGGACTTTTGCGTTCCCCCCACATTTCCTCCTTTCGAACGAGATCGCGCCCGGCGACGGTCTGGGCCACGGCCGGCTGACCGGTGGGCGGATTGTTCGTAAATTTCTGTTTGTTTGGGTGTTGGAATGGGCAGAAAGTTGCATAGCGTCTGGGTCTTCGTGGATCGAGAGGGGTGGCGCTGTGGAGCGGTCGGTTGGGCGGCGGTCGGTGCTGGTGGGGGCGGGGGCCGCGGTGGCCTCCGTGGGGCTGGGGGTGCCGGCGTACGCGAGTGACGCGGCGCGGCGGCCGGGGGCGCCGGGGTTGATCGACGTGCAGTTGCTGAACATCACCGACTTTCACGGCAACAACCGGACGCCGACCGCGCAGGCGGACGGGTTTCTGCCGGGGCCGGACGGGCAGGTCAGTCTGCACGTGGGTGGCGCGGCGTACCTCGCGACGCACCTGAAGGCGATCCGGGCGCGGCGGAACTCCATCTTCTTCAGCGCCGGTGACAACTTCTGCGGTGGGCAGCCGCTGGACAACAAGATGCTGTCCGACGAGTCGACGATCGAGGTACTGAACGCGCTCGGGCTGCAGTTCTCGGCGCTCGGCAACCACGAGTTCGACTACGGCGTGGACTACCTGGTCGACCACCTGATGAAGGCCAAGCCGGTCGGTACGCCGGGTCGCGACTCCAGCTTTCCGGACTCGACCGGCCGGCGGTACCAGGGCATCAAGTTCGGGTACTACTCGGCCAACATCCTCTGGCGGAACACCCGGCGGCCGGTGTTCGCGCCGTACAACATCGAGTGGGTGACCGACGGGCGGCGCCGGTACCCGATCGGGTTCATCCACCTCACGGTCGCGAACACCCCGACCGGTTCGAGCTCGTACAACCCGAAGCTGGCCAGCATCGAGACCGCCGTGGCCGGCAACCAGGTCGCGGCGTACCTGAAGCGCCGTGGCGTGAACGCCCTGGTCGTGGTCGTGCACGACGGCGCGCAGCAGAACGACAACTGGCACGCCCCGGTCAACGGCGCGAACCTCGCCACCGGCCCGGCGATCCAGCTCGCCGCCGACCTGAGCCCGGACATCAGTGCGATCGTCACCGGTCACTGGCACTGGTGGTTCAACGCGATGCTCCCGGACCCGAACGGCGTACCGCGGCCGATGGTCGAAGCCGGGCACGCCGGTCAGATCATCAACGAGATCAACCTGAAGCTGGATCCGCGTACCGGCGCGGTCGTGCGCGATCTGACCGTCTCGACCAACCACCCGGTCACTCTCGACGTCACCCCCGACCCGCGAATCGCCCGGATCGTCGACTACTGGACCGCTTTCGGCGAACGCCGGTACGGGACCGTCGCCGGTCACCTGACCGCCGATTTCACCCCCGCCCTGTCCGCCTCCGGCGAGAGCAGCATGGGTGAGCTCGGCGCCGACCTCTGCTACTGGTCGGCCAAGCGCAACGGCCCGGTCGACTTCGCGCTCGTCGCGGCCAAGCCGATCACCGGATCGAACGCCGTCGCCGGGACGTTGCGGTACGCCAAGGGCAGCAACGCGTACGACTCCGACGGCGCGATTCTGTACGGCGAGGCGTACTCGCAACTGGGCTACGAGAACCCGATCCTCACCGTCACCCTGACCGGTCAGCAGATCCACGATGCGCTGGAGCAGCAGTGGCAAGCGGCCAAGTACGGCCCGCTGAACTTCTCCGCGAACGTCCGCGCCACGTTCGACACCCGGCGGCCGATCGGCGATCGGGTCGACCCGGACGGTTTCCGGATCGACGGCGCGGCGCTGGAGCTGACGAAGGAGTACCGGGTCGCGGGACTCGCGTACACACTGATCGGCGCCGACGGTTACAGCGCGCTGAGCGGATTCACCGACCCGTACCGGAACGGGCGGGATCACGAGGAGTTCATCGACTACCTGCGGGCCAACCCGGTGATCACCCCGTCCGGACTGGACCGGATCACCGTGCTGGCCTGATGGGTGATGCGGCGGGTCAGCCGGACGGGTGACGTCCGGGGAGGGTCTTCGATGACAGAGTTCTGGTCATGGACGACGCACTCGAGCTTGACGGACTGACCAAGGTTTTCGGGGCGCAGCGGGCGGTCGACGAGCTGAGCCTGAGCGTGCCGGCCGGGTCGTTCTTCGGGATGCTCGGGCCGAACGGGGCCGGCAAGACGACCTCGCTGTCGATGGCGGTCGGGTTGCTCCGGCCGGACGCGGGCACGGCGCGGATCTTCGGTGCCGACGTCTGGCGGGAGCCCACCAAGGCCAAGGCGCTGGTCGGCGTACTGCCGGACGGGCTCGGGATGCCAGAGCGGCTGACCGGCCGCGAGGTGCTGACGTACCTCGGCCTGCTGCGCGGGATTCCGGAGGCCGAGGTGAAGGCGCGGGCGGCCGAGCTGCTGGAGGTGCTGGAGCTCGACCACGAGGACGACAAGCAGGTCATTGGCTACTCGACCGGCATGCGGAAGAAGCTCGGGCTCGCGGTCGCGCTGCTGCACGCGCCGCGGCTGCTGGTGCTGGACGAGCCGTTCGAGGCGGTCGATCCGGTGTCGGCGGCAACCATCCGGACCATCCTGCACCGGTTCATCGCCGGTGGTGGTTCGGTGGTGATGTCGAGTCACGTGATGGCGCTGGTGGAGCAGCTCTGTGACCGGGTCGCGGTCGTCGCCGACGGGAAGGTCGTTGCCGCGGGCACCGTTGCCGAAGTGCGCGCCGGCGGCAGCCTGGAGGACGCGTTCGTGGCGCTGGTCGGTGCCTCGACGAGGGGCGCGGAGGGGCTGGCATGGCTCTCGCGCTGACGTACGAAACCTCGCACACGCTGGTCCGGATGCGGCTGGCGTCCTTCCGGCACGCGTGGCAGGACCAGCTCCGCCGGTCGTGGATCGTCACCGGCGCGTTCGTCGGCCTGGTACTCGCCGGTGGCACGATCTGGCTGGCCGCGCGGGGCGATCAGGACGTACTGGTCGTCGTGCTCGCGCTCTGGATGCTCGGCTGGGTGGTCGGCCCGTTGTTCGCGGGCGGTGGCGACGAGACGCTCAAGCCGGAGTACTTCACGATGCTCCCGCTGGCGCCACGTACGCTCTCCAGCGGTCTACTGGTGGCGGCGCTCGCCGGCGTCGCTCCGGTGATCAGCCTGATCGCACTGGTCAGTCTGGTGATCGCCGGCGGCCGGCTGAGCGTTGCCGCGGCGCTGGTTGCGGTGCCGGCCTTGCTGCTGCAGCTGTTCTGCTTCGTCCTGGCGTCCCGCCTGGCCGTTGCGGTGTACGGCGTACTGCTCCAGGCGCGCACCGGTGCGGTGATCGCGGCGCTGGTCAACGCGTTCATCCTCGCCTTCGCCGCGCAGGGCTGGGCGTTGATCGCGGCGTTCGTTTCGACCGATGTCCAAGGCACGATCGCGACGGCTGCCCGGATCGCACCGTCCGGCTGGGGTTTCACGGCCGTGGCGGCGGCCGGACGTGGCGACTGGCTCAAGGTCCTTGCCGCGCTTGCTGGGCTCGCGGTGTTCGCGGCGGTGATGCTGCTGGCGTGGTCCGCACTGATCGTACGCCGGACAACAGCCAACCGAGCCGGCCGGACACCCAAGCGACCGCTGACAGCAAGCACCGCACAGGGCGCCGCTGCCGCGAAGGAACTGCGCTCCTGGACCAGAGACCTGCTGTACGGGCACCGGGCCGTGTTCGCGGTCGCGTACGGGCTGTTCTTCTGCCTGATGCCCTTGGCCATCGGGATGAAGTCCATGCTCCCCTGGGCCGGCCCCGCGGCTCTCGTCATGGCCGGCTCGCAGAGCGCCAACCTGTACGGCGCGGACGGTACGGCCCTCTGGACGACTGTGATGACACCCGGTGCGAGCAAACCGGACGTACGCGCCCGGCAGCGAGCGTTCTTGCTGGCCTTCGGCCCAACCACGCTGGCGATCACGGTGGTCCTCACCTGGTGGTCAGGCGTCACCAGTGCCTGGCCGCTCGTACTGAGCGTGCTGCCCGCACTACTCGGCGGTGCGGCCGGTCTGATCGTGGCGTGCTCGGTGTACGCCGCGGTACCGACGACCGACGCGCACAAACGATCCGGGAACCCGCTGAACACCGGTGAGAACGAGGGCGAAACGATGGGCATCGTCTACATGATGCTCGTCGCGGTCGCGACCTGCTGCGCCCCGGCGCTGATCGTCGCGCTCTACACCGGCTGGTGGGGCGTACCGGTCGGGCTGCTCTCCGGCGCACTGTTCTGGTGGTACTTCGGCCGCGTCGCCGCCAAGCGACTCGAGCAGAAGGGTCCTGAGCTCCTCACCTTGCTCAGGCATGGCAGATCGCCCGCGGAGCAGGCCAAGAAGACCGCGGGGCTCGACACGTTGCCCAAGTGGCGGCGCACCCTCGCCGGCTTCTGCCTCGGGTTCGGGGCGATCCCGCTGTTCCCACAGTCCGTTGTGCCACTGATCATCAAGCTGACCGGCAGCCACAGCAGCAAGTCCTGGTTCCTGGCCTTCTACCAGGAGGGGGCGTGGCAGTGGGTGGTGATCGTCCTGATGGGCGCGCTCGGCCTGTCGATGTACGCGTTCGGCGGACTCACCTTCCACTACGCGAAGAAGCGCGCTCCGGGTGAGTCGGTCGCGGCAGCCGCAGCGTAGGTGAGCCGCGGTGCCGGGCGTTCGGGGCGGTTGTACGGGCGGCTGTACGGGCGATCGTGCGGTGGTTGCGCAGCATCCAGACGGCAACCGCGGCCGCGGCGATCAGGCCGGCGATGCCGGCGTAGTCGGTGACGCTCATCATCGGTTCTCTCTCCCGGGGCGGTGGGGCTTGCGTGGGTACAGGCGGCGGCGAGTTCCGCTGACGTTCGGTCGGGAAAGTGACGGGCACTCAGCCTTCCGGTGATGGCTGATTGGTGCCTTGGCTGATCAGTGCCAGTTGGAAAGCGCTCGCTTCCTGATCAGTAAGGCTGTTAGGTGGTGCCCGGAGGTGGGGCGGATGCAGGACGGCTTGTTGCTCGACGAGCGCGAGGAGCAGACCTACCGGCTGCTGGTCGGTCTGTCCGCCGCGCGGGCCGCGGAGCTCGCCGAGGTGGCCGAGTTGTCGCCGCACGAGGCCGCCGAGGTGCTGCAGCGGTTGCAGGCGAAAGGCCTGGTCACGGTTCAGCCGGCCGACGAGCCGGTGTTCCGGCCGCTGCCGCCGGACGTGGCCCTGGGCACCACGCTGCTGCGCCGGCAGGAGTCGCTGGAGGCGGCCCGGAAGACGGTCGCCGCGCTCAGTGAGGAGTTCCGGGCCAGCGCGAGCCGCCGCGACGCCCACCACCTGGTCGAGGTGATCGTCGGCGCCACCACGCTCCGCGAACGGCTCCGCGACCTGCAGAACGCGGCCCGCGAGGAGATCCTCTGGTTTTGCCGCGCGAACCCGATGGCGATGAAGGGTGCCGAGAACACCGAGGAGTACGGCGCCCTGTCGCGCGGCGTCCGCTACCGGGCGATCTACGAACGCGCGCTGGTCGAGACTCCCGGCGAACTGGACTCGATCGCCGAAGGAGTCAGCTGGGGCGAGGAGGCGCGGGTACTGCCGACGCTGCCGGTCCGGATCGCGATCGTCGACCGGTCGGTGGCGATCTGCCCGCTGGTCCGCGACGACGAACCGGAGCTCGGTGAGCCGTCCGCGGCGATCATCAGCCGTGGCCAGCTGCTCGACGCGTTGCTGGCGCTGTTCGAGAGCTACTGGGAGGCTGCGACACCAGTGCGGCTCCAGCAAGACCAGACACAGGCAGTGGAAGGACTGGACGACTCGGAGCGGTTGCTGCTGTCCCTACTGGTGGCTGGTGTTCCGGACAAGTCCATCGCCACCCAGTTGGGCATCAGTCGGCGTACGGTCCAACGGCGGCTGGACCGGTTGATGGCCTTGGCCGGTGTGGACACCCGCACCGGACTGGCCTTTCAAGCTGCCAAGCGCAGCTGGCTGTGAGTGGGCCGGCGCCGGAGCACCGGCCCACCTAGCTCAGCGAACGCCGTACGCGCGGATCACCGTCTGAGTGATGCTCGTGCTACCGCTCTTCGCCGTCACCTTCAGCGAGACGGTGTCATGTGCGTTGGGTACTACGGCCAGGTAATGCCCCAGCGCACCAACCACCGCCAACCGCTGCCAGGTCTTGCCCTCGTCGAACGACGCCCACGCCTGCAGTGAGGTCGCACGGGGCGACTCGAACCCGACAACATGCGTACGCGTGCTCACCCGGCCAGTCAGATCGACCGGCACCTTGTAGTCGAGCTGCTGCAGCGCCAGCGGTACGGCCTAAGTCGGATCGTAGCCATGTCGTTCTGTGAGCCAAGGAGTTGGTCTTGTGAGTTGTCTTCCTAAGACCGCTTGGCCTCCGACTTGTCGACAGGTCCAGCTTGTACGCCGCGTCGCCGCTGGACGTGATCACGTCCGCCCAGCCGTTCGGCATTTCCGCGACGACCTTGCCGTCGCGGGACAGCTTCGCCGAGGACGAGGTGGCCTCGCCGCGGGTGTAGTGCCCCGACGCGTCGACGAAGTTCGGGATCCGGAGCGACAACCGGTCACCAGTACGAGTGGACGGTACGCCCGGCGCGGCGGCCGGACGGACCACCGGCGCGAACCACGTCTCATCCGACTTCCCGGACCGGTAGCTGGTCGGTACGGACGTCATGCCACCGTTCAGTGGGTTCATCGTGTCCCACGTGTACAGGTGGTGCACCCGGTGCTGCCAGAGCGAGTCACCGGACGTCACCCACTCCTCACGGACCTTCGGGGTCTCGACGAACCGCTGCGAGTCGTTCCACGAGTACTCCTGCCACGGACGCCAGCCGAAGCGCTGCTCCTTCGCCCAGTTGAAGCCACCGTTGTCGGCGTACCGGGTGGTGATGCGCTGGCTGTTCGCCGCCGTCACCTTGTAGGTGATCTTCGGCGGGATGAACCCGGTGGAGACCTGCTGGACGTCGTACAGGTACGGGCTGGAGGTGGTCAGCGTCAGATCGATCGACGTCTTGCCACGCTTGACCCGATCGGTCAGCTTCTGACCGTCCTTGAAGGTGGTGACCATCGCGGGGATCGGCTCGCGGTCACCGACCGGTCGCCAGACCGTCCACGCGGTCCAGTCGGCCGGGCGGACCAGGATGACCCCTGCGGCACCGGCATCGGCGGCCGCCTTGATCTGCTCCTCTTCGTTGTCGGAGTCGAGTACGACGACCGCGCCCTTCGCCTGCTGCAGCGAGGTGACGAGCGGGAACCGCTTCTTGCCTTCGTACGACGGCGACCGGTGCAGCAAGTTGATGTCGAGCGGTCCGGACACCCCCGGAATCGACGCCTGCACCATCGGCGCAACGAGCTGCCAGCGGGACGAGAACTCGAAGCTGCCGTCCTTGACCGGCTTGGTCGGCGTCACGTTCACCTGCTGCACGGTGCTGAAGTGCATCACGCCGTGACTGATCGAGCGCCCATTGCCGTACACGCGGTGCACGTAGTAGCTCAAGACCGCCTGCTGCTCGGACGGTTTCGGCGTCTCGATGGTGATCGGCACCGCCTTGCGCGCATCGATCACGATCTCGGTGTCCTTGGTGATCTGGACGTTCGGATCGGTGAACAGGCTGGCCTGCTCGTTCTGCGGGTCGTTGTTCTCCACCAGCGAGTGCAGCAGGTACGTACCTTCCTCCACTTCGGCGGTGTACGAAGAACCGTCCCGAATCCAGGCGAGTACGTCGGAACGCGAGTTGTCGCCGTACAACGAGACGACCGGCGAACCGGTGGGCTTGCCGTCCAGGCCGATCGCGCGGAGCGTCACCTTGTGCATCGGACCGGACCGGAGCGCGCCGACCGCGGTGTGCGTGACGACACCATCGGGGCCGGTGGCAACAATCCAGCCGCTGTACTGGCCGCGGCCGAGTTTCGCCGGGTCCAGTGACAGCGCGACATCGGCGGTGCCGTTGGCCGGGACCGTGACGGTCGCGGGCAGGCCGAAGCCGGTGGCCGGCTTCTTGTCGTCCAGGTTCGTGACCTGGAGGGACAGGTTCAGCGTGACCGGGTTGCCGGAGTCGTTCCGGTAGGTGATGGTCCGCGTACCCGCCACTGCGGTCTGGCTGCCGAAGTCGGCTGTGCCGCTGGCGGTCACCTTCTGCGCAACCGCGCGGGTCAGGTCGACGCGGCCTGCACCTTGCGCGTACACCGTCTGGTCCGGCTGGGTCTTCGCCGTACTGACCAGCGCGTTCTTCAGCTGATCGGCCTTCCAGTCCGGGTGCTGCTGCGCGAGCAGGGCGGCCGCACCGGCCACATGCGGCGCGGCCATCGACGTACCGGACGCGGCGGTGTAGAGCTGGTCGACCGGGTCGCCCATGTCGGTACCGGCCGCGCGAGCCGCGATGATGTCCACGCCGGGCGCGGTGATCTCCGGCTTCAGTCCGGCGTCACCGAGGCGCGGGCCGCGGCTGGAGAAGTCGGCGAGCTTGTCCTGGCGGTCCACCGCGCCGACCGTCAGCGCCGAGGCCGCGGCGCCCGGCGTACCGACTGACTCGTCCCGGCCCTCGTTGCCGGCCGAGACGACGAACAGCGTGCCGGTCTGGGCGGTGATGTCGTTGACCGCCTGGCTGAGCGGGTCGGTGCCGTCGGTGGCGTCACCGCCGAGGCTCATGTTCACCACCTTGGCGCCTTCGGCGGCGGCCCACTCCATCCCGGCGATGATCCACGAGTCGTAGCCGTACCCGTCGTCGCCGAGCACCTTGCCGACCAGCAGGTCCGCCTTCGGTGCGACTCCCTTGCGGGTACCGCCGGCGCCCGCGCCGGTACCGGCGATCGTGGCGGCGACATGGGTGCCGTGACCGAAGTGGTCCTCGGTGCCGCTCGGGCTGCCGGAGAAGTCCTGGCTCTCCTTGACCTTGCCGGCCAGGTCCGGGTGCTTCGCGTCCACGCCGGTGTCGAGTACGGCGACGTCGACGCCCGTGCCTTCGTACCCGGCCTTCCACGCGTCCGGCGCGCCGATCTGCGGCACGCTCTTGTCCAGGACCGGACGGATCTTGCCGTCCAGCCAGATCTTGCTGATGCCGCTGCTCAGCGCGCTGACGCCGGAGCTGGGTCGCAGCGATTTCCACAGCTGCGGCAGTTGGTCCTTCGCCGCGTCGACGGCGCGCCCGTTGATGGACGGCAGTTGGCGCGTGGTGGTCGTCCCCGCAAGAGCCTGGGCGCTGTGTACGCCGGGGGTGTCCTTGACGATCAGTGGGAGTTGCCGGGCGGCCGAGTCGCCGTACCCGTCCGCGATCAGCTCATCGACGTCGAACAGGTTCACGTCCAGGACGCCGGTGGAGATGTACGGGACGGCGTCGCTCGGCAGCACCCGGAGGCCGCCGTCGGCCTCGACGGTGTGGAACGACACCCCTTCGCGGCCCGCCGCCGGGCGGACGGTGGCGGCCTTCTTGCCGCCGCCGGCGTCGGTCACCTCGACGACGTCGCCGGTGATCAGCGTGACCACGGACGAGGCGCCGGGGCTGCCGGCCGGCTGGGGTGGTGGCGCCGCGGCGGACGGGATCACCGTCGCCGCGCCGAGGGCAAGTACCGCCGCGGTGGTGAGCGCGACGATACGACGGGGGGAGGACATAGGCGGATTCTCCTTCGAGCGGCCGGGGCAAGCCTTGAGGGGACGTGTAGAGAGTTTGCAATCAAGTCACGAGATTGCCCCTTGTCCATCGCTGCCGTCCCTGCGACATGGCGCAACCGCGCCATACTGAGGAGCCCAGGCCAGGCTCGGAGGCACCATGACCCAGCAAGTACTGCGTAGGTGGGGCTGGATCGGCACGTTCCTGATCGGTGCGGGCCTGTACCTCGCCGTACTGGTGGTGCTGACCGACACCGGGAATCCGAACCTGTTCCCGACGATGATCCTGCTCGGCGCGCTGGTGGTTCCGCTGACGTTCGTGACCTTCGCGGCCGGCCGGTCCGGGCGGTGGCTGATCGACGGGCCGACGCTCGGCGGGTGCCTGCTCTTCGGCGGCGTCGTCGGGGTGGTCGTCGCGGGCCTGCTCGAGTACGACGCGATGCGCGGCCTCGGTACATTGCCGATGCTCGGGGTCGGACTGATAGAAGAGGCCGCCAAGCTGCTCGTACCGGCCGTCCTGGTGGTGTTCTTCGGGCACCGGTACCGGATGTCGGTCGGTCGCGGAATCGTGATCGGGATCGCGGTCGGCACCGGGTTCGCGGTGCTGGAAACGATGGGGTACGCGTTCGTCGCACTGCTCCAGTCCGGCGGAAACGTCGGCGCCGCCGAGCAGACGCTGTTCATCCGCGGCCTGCTCTCGCCGGCTGGGCATGCGGCCTGGACCGGGCTGACCTGCTGGGGTCTGTGGCGGTTCGTGATGCGGCCGACCGGGAAACGCTTCGCCGGCTTCCTCGGCATGTACGCGCTCGCCGTCGCCCTGCACACCACCTGGGACGGCATCGGCGGCCGGGTCACGTACGCGGTCGTCGGGGCGATCTCGATCGGCCTGTTGCTGATCGGCCTGCAACGCGCGCAACGCTCGGAAGTGCTGCGGGCCTGATCGGCTGTGCTGTCAAGCAGTGGTCTGGAAGGTGAGATGGGTTTGGTGACCCATGGACATTGCGTGCCGGAGTGAGTACGGTCCGTAAACGGCGTCCGCACCACGCCAGCTCGGTCGGTGAGGTGCTGCCCGCCAGTGGCACCTCGCTGGTGGGTGGGCAGAGCAGGCTGTGGCGACGCGTCATGGCCTGATGGGGGCCCATCCACCCAGGTGGGGCGATGAACGACACTCACTCGTTCACCGCCCCACCGGCTCAACTCTTCACGCGGTGTTCGCAATCCGGATGTTCGTCGGTCCGGCCTGCTGGGCAGACTGACGAGAGTCCGGTCCCCAACCGCCCCTGGGAGTACCCGTGTCCCGATTCTTCCGCCCCGCGTTGCTTGTCACCGCGGTGCTCGCACTGCTCGGCTTCGGCATCACGCCGTCGAGCGCTGCCACCTCAATCACGGTCGCGACCGCGATCGGCCGCCAGGACAGTTCGACCGCGTCCGTCACCGGCTACGTGGTCGGTCAGCCGACCGCCACCAGCACCGTTGTCCGGAGCAACTTCCCGAACGACTACGCGCTGGCGCTCGCCGATTCGGCCACCCAGACGAGTACGTCGTCGATGTTGTACGTACAGATCCCGACCGCCTTCCGCGCGGCGTACGGCCTGCAGAGCAACCCCGGTCTGCTCGGCAAGCAGATCACCGTCACCGGCACGCTGGCCGCGTACTTCACGCACCCCGGCCTGAAGAACGCGACCGCCTTCACCGGCGGAGGCGGCAGCACGGATCCTGGTGACCCGGGTGATCCCGGCGACTACTACGCCGCGGCCGCGGGCAAGGCCGGCGCTCAGCTGAAGGCGGCGCTGCACACGATCATCTCGCAGCAGACGAAGCTCACGTACGACCAGGTCTGGGACGCGCTCAAGGTCACCGACCAGGACCCGAACAACAGCAGCAACGTGATCGAGATCTACTCCGGCCGCTCGATCCCGAAGAGCAGCCAGGGCGGTGGCGTCGACGACTGGAACCGCGAGCATGTCTGGGCCAAGTCACACGGCGACTTCGGTACGGCGACCGGCCCGGGTACCGACGTACACCATCTCCGGCCCGAGGACGTGTCGGTCAACTCGGCGCGCGGCAACCTCGACTTCGACAACGGCGGTACGGCCGTTGCCCAGTGCACCGGTTGCACCGCGGACGCGGACTCGTTCGCGCCCCGCCCGGCGGTTCGTGGTGACGTCGCCCGGATGATCTTCTACATGGCCGTCCGGTACGAGGGCGGCGACGGCTTCGCGAACCTGGAACTGAACAACTCGGTCGGCAACGGCACCGCTCCGTACATCGGCAAACTGTCCGTCCTGAAGGCCTGGGCCGCGGGCGACCCGCCGGACGCCTTCGAGAAGAACCGCAACGAGGTCATCTACGCGCAGTTCCAGCACAACCGGAACCCGTTCATCGACCACCCCGAATGGATCAACTCCATCTGGCCCTGAACCCAGCCGCGGGTGGGATGGCGGGGGTCAGCGGTTGGTTTGGAGGTTGGCGGGTACGGCGGGATGTGCCGGGCGGCGATCGGCCGGCCGGGTGCTGGCCGTCTGGGCGGCGTGCGGTAGGCCGTGCTGGGTCGCCGACGGCCGGGCGGCGCCGGGGTGAGCGATGCCGGCCTGGGCGGTGTTGACGCCGAGGCGGGTTTGTACCCACTCGCGGAAGCCCGGGTCGGCGACCCGGATCTGGTGACCGGTGCGGGTCAGCAGACCGCGCGAGACCAGCTTCTGGGTCGCTTCGTCCAGCGACCACCGGTCGGGCGTCTCGGACCGAGCCGGAATCTCCATCCCGCGCGCACCATGTGACGCGGACCGGGCGAGGACCTGCTTCTGGGCCGCCGAGCAGTTGTACCAAGCCGCGTTGTAGAGCGCCTGGGACTGGGCGTTCAGCTTCGCGGTCGCCGCGACGGCGACGTCCACGGTGATGCCTTCGCGCGGGTCGGCCAGCTCAAGCGCCGCGCCGGCCAGCGTTCGCAGCCTGGTCGGAATGCCGTTCGCGGCCTCGATCAAGGACTCCACCGCCGCGGCCTCGTACCTGATCCCGGCCCGCTCCAGTGGATAGGTGAGCGCCTCCCGGAGCTGGTCCGCGCTCAGCGGCTGGAGCCGCCGGACGTCGAACTCGGTGACCTCGTCGGTTTCCGTCCCGTTGCGCCCACCGGAGGCCTCGAGCAGCCGGGAGGTCGCTTCCTCACCGCCGGCGGCGATCAGGAACATCGGCTGTCGCTCCTCGCGCAGGTTCGAGGACAACTCGGTGAGGGCGATCAGGTCGTCCGCCGAGGCGGCGTCCAGGTTGTCCACCATCATCAGGATCGGCTTTCCTTCCGGACCGGCCATCGCGCCGAACTGCCCGGCGACCTCATTCAGCGTGGTCCCCACGGAGTCCTTGGTGACGCCCTCCCAGGCGGTGTGCACGCCGACCTTCGGAAAGGGAGAGATACCGAGCCGGATCTGCGCGGTGTTCATCGAGTTCCTGGTCCGGATCGCCATCCGGGTCAGCTGCGTCTTCAGCTCTTTCACCTGGTCGTTCGGGAAGCGTCGCCTGATCGCGTCCATCTCGGACCGGACGGCACGGATCACCCGGGCCTCCAGCGACTCCCGCCGGGAAGCGTCCAGCCGGATGGTGATCCAGCCCTGCCGGTCGGCCAGCGCTTTGGTCCGGGCCAGTTCCTGGCTGGTCCCCATGCCGGGCGGACCGGTGAAGAGCACCGACGTACCGCCCGGCAGCCGCTGGTCGAGCGAGATGGGCCGGCCTTTCCGGTCGAGGCGGTCGACCTGGTGGACGAGCTGCCGCGAGGTACCGAACACCTGGTTCACCAGCGCCCGGTCGCCGGTCGGATGCGCCGGCGCGAGGGTGGGCTGTGCGCGGAGCTGTTCCAGCCGGCCCGGCACGACCTCCGTGATCGGTGTCTGCCCGAGGTAGTCGTTCAGCCAGTCCTGCAACCCCCGGTCGGGGATCGTGACGTATTGGCCGGGGTGGTCGCGGAGCAGGCCACGCGCGACCAACTGCTGACGCGCCTCGTCGATCGCCGGCCAGTGGTCGTCACCGGCGGCCGCCATCTCGGCCGGCATGTACAGCCCGTTCGGTCCCTGGGCCGCGACCCGGGCGAGCAGATCCTTCTGTGCGTGGCTGGTGTCCTTGTGGTCCCACGAGCCCTGGTACCACTCGGCGGCGTCGGCGTAGACCTGCGCGGCCGCCAGGGCGGCGGCGCTCTCGGTGATGCCGAGCGCCGGGTCACGGTATCCGAGCGCCGCTTCGGCGAGCGTCCGGAGCCGGGACGCGTCGCCGTTGGCCGCCTCGAGCAACTGCTCGACGGCAGCGTGCTGGTACGGGATGCCGGCCGCGGTGAGCGGCTCGGTCAACGCCGGCCGGAGCTCGTCGTCGGTGAGCGGCCCGAGCTCGCGGATGTCGAACTGGTTGCTGATCGTGGTCGCGATGCCGGACATCCGGCGGGACGCGGTCATCAGCGCGCTGATCGACATCGCGCCACCGGCCGCGACCAGCCAGACCGGGCGGTGCATCACCTCGATGTGGATCGCCAGCTCGTTCAGGCCGGCCTGGTCGTCCTCGGTCGCCCGGTCGACGTTGTCCACCAGCAGCAGGATCGGTTTGCCGTCCTCCTCGGTCAGCGCCGCGAGCTTGTCGGCGAAGTCGTTCAGCGTGGTACCGAGGTTGTCGTACGCGGTGGTGTCCTTCTCGCGCTTGGCGACGAACTCGACCGGAATGATGCCGCCGCCGACCCGCCCTTCCCAGCCCATCCGGGTGTCGCGGCCGCTGCGCGTCAGATCCCGGACCGTGGTGCTGAGATCCTTGACCGCGCTGCCCTTGTAGCGGGACCGGAGCAGATCGAGGTTCGCCCGGACCGCGGCGGTGAGCTGGTGCTCGATCGGGCGGACGGCGGACGCGTTCAGCCGGATCGCGGTCCAGCCCTGCCGCCGGGCCAGGTCCTCGGCCTGCATCAGCTCCGAGGTCTTCCCCATCCCGGGCGGGCCGGTGTAGAGGATTGCCCGGCTCTCGGGCAGCGTCTCGCCGAGGGAGATCGGAGTGCCGAGCTGGTCTCCCCGGCGCAGGAAGTACGCCGGGTGGCGGACCGTACCGAAGACCTGGCTCATTGGTCCAGAGTGCGGACCGTAGCCGTCCCCGACACGGGCTGTACATGACCGGCCGGTTAACAGTCGGGTCCTGGTAGTTGAATCGGCCGCCCGCAACTGGTCTATCCGGCGCGGCCCGATCGCGCAGACTTCGGCCGGAATGCTTGGCGGCGTAACGGGCCGCTGTCACGCTCAGTTGCATGCGAATGATGCGAGCCCTGCCGCCGCTGACCGCGGCGCTCCTCGCCGTACCACTGGCGGGGCTGTTGCCGTCCGGCGCCGCACAGGCCGCGCCGGACCCGAACCTGACGATCACTCAGGTCTCGCTGGACCGGACCTCGGTGGCCGTGTCCGGCCTGAACACGTACCCGATCAATGTCACCGTGAAGGGCGGCTACCGCTCCAGCGAGCCCGGTGACCAGAACCTGGTACTGAACGTCGTCCTCGACCGCACCGGCGGCGCGGGACCGCGGAAGGACATCGTGTCGGCGGACCTGAAGCGGACCAGCGGCACACTCGCGAACGGCACCTGGACCGGCCGGCTGAATGTCGCGTCGACCGCGAACGGCACCTTCAAGGTCGTCGGCGTGATGACCGGCCCGTACGGTGCGCCGGACCCGGGTACGCCGGTCGACCCGACGCCGTACGCCGGCCAGACGATCACCGTGAAGGGCACGAACCTGCCGCGGATCAGCGCGTCCGTGAATCCACGGGTCGTTCCGTTCGGCAAGCCGTACACGATCACCTGGGCGGTGACGAACACAGCCACCGGCAAGCCGTACGGGAGCCGGATCCCGATCGGTCTCGGAGTGGATGTGCCGTGTGCCGAAGGTGGCAGCCCGATGTACCGAACCGGCACGAACGGCGTGATCACCAAGGCGTACACGGCGAACGACGCCGGTGCACTGAACTGCGCGCACATCATGGCTGACCCGTACTACATCGCCGGCCAGTGGCTGTTCCCGGCGCGACCGACCGCCGTAGCGGCTGCGCCGTCGAAGGCCAGTGCCCCGGTCGGAACAGTTGTCCCGGTCAACGGTTCGGTCGCGTACATGACCGGCTCGTGTCCGGTGCAGTTGCAGCGGCTGTACGGGCGGACCGCGTGGCGCACTGTCAGCAACGGCAAGGTCAGGCAGTCCGGACGGTTCACTGTGAACGCACAGCCGTCGTACAAGGGCGTTCTCACGTACCGGGTGTACGTACCCGCGTGTCAGCCGTTCGTCGCAGGTGTCAGCAAGAGCTTCTCCATCCGAGGGACGTGACGATGAGAACCAGACGCGTACTGTCAGCGCTGCTCGCCGTGCCGATGCTGGGTATCGCCTTCGCTCCACTGGCGGCGTACGCGGATCCTGATCCGGATCTGCACATCACCTCCGTGACGCTGAACAAGACCACTGTCGCTGTGAGCGGACTGAACACGGCTCCGGTCACTGTGACGGTGAAGGGTTCGTTCGAGGTGGAACCCAACACCTCGGTGAACGTGTACCTCGAGCGGACCGGGGGCAGCGGGCAGGAGCGGACGCTGATCTCCACCAACCTGCCCCGGTTGAAGAACGGTACGTGGAGCGGCGTACTGAACGTGCCGTCGACGGCGAACGGTACGTTCAAGGTGACCGGGGTGATGACCGGTCCGTTCTTCCCGGGCAGTGGCAGCATGACCACGCCGACGCCGTACGCCGGTCCGTCGCTCGCGATCACCGGCACGCACCAGCCGAAGATCACCGCATCGGTGACACCGAAGTTCGTGCCGTACAACAAGCCGTACACGATCAAGTGGGCGGTCACGGACGCGCAGACCGGCAAGCCGTACGGCAGCCGGGTGCGGGTGGTACTCGGCATCGACAACACCTGCGCCGAGTATTTCGGCCCGGGCTACACCAACCTCACCGACACGAACGGCGTGGTGACCAAGGCGTACACCGCCGCCGACGCCAACGCGGTGAACTGCCTGCTGCTGCCCGGCAACCCGGCGTCCGTGGGCGGCCTCGGGCTGGTCGTGCTGCGGCCGTACATCAAGCCGACGGTGACCGCGGTGCCGTCGCGTACCAGTGCGCCGGTCGGAACCGTCGTACCGGTCAACGGGGCGGTGCACACCGTACGGGCCGGGTGCGCGGTCAACCTGCAGCGGCTGTACGGCGCATCGGCGTGGCGCAACGTCAGTACGGGCGCGGTCCGGTCATCCGGCCGGTACACCGTGAACGCGCAACCGGCGTACAAGGGCTCCATCCCGTACCGGGTGTACGTACCGGCCTGTGCGTCGATCGCGGCAGCCAGCAGGACGTTCTACATTCGCGGAACCTGATCGTCCTTGGGGCGGGTGAGTTAGGCTTACTTAGGTAGACCTAACTTTTCCGCCCGAGAGGACCGTGGTCGCGTGACCAGCCCCGCACCCCGCCGTAATCGCGTCTGCAAGCGCGCCGTCGTTCGCCGCACCGAGCGGATCACCCCGCACATGATCCGGGTGGTGCTGCACTCCGACGACTTCGCCGACAACGGTTTCAGCGACCACTACGTGAAGCTGCTGTTCGGCAAGGACGGCGTCGAGTACCCGGAGCCGCTGGATCTGGGCGTAGTCCGGGAGACGTACCCGGCGGAGCAGTGGCCGACCATGCGGACGTACACGGTCCGTAGCTGGGACGAAGCCGCGCGGGAGCTGACAATCGACTTCGTGCACCACGGCGACGAGGGCATTGCCGGGCCGTGGGCGGCTTCGGCGCAGCCCGGTGACGTGCTGTGGTTCAACGGACCGGGCGGCGCGTACACGCCGGACGCCGCGGCGGACTGGCATCTGCTGGTGGGCGACGAGAGCGCACTGCCGGCGATCGGTTCCGCGGTCGAGCAGTTGCCGCCTGGCGCGCGGGCGACCGTACTGCTCGAGGTGGCGGACGAGACCGAGGAGCAGAAGCTCGGAGACGTCGACGTGCGGTGGTTCCACCGGTCGAGCGCGTCCGGCGACCGTGGTGACGCCCTGGTCGCCGCGGTCGAGGCACTGGACTTCCCGGCCGGGACGCCGCACATCTTCGTCCACGGCGAGGCCGGTTTCGTCTTCCGGATCCGGAAGAACCTGTTCCAGCAGCGCGGTCTCTCCCGCGACCAGGTGTCCCTGTCCGGCTACTGGCGCCTCGGCAAGAACGAGGACGGCTGGCAGGCCGAGAAGGCCGACACCGCTCGCCGCGAACGCGAGTCCGCCGCGTCCTGACGCCGACCATCCGGCGCCGCGTTGTTGGCTATGCGGTGGACTGACGGCGGTTGAGTACGTCGATCAGCGTCTCGGCCTGATTGGTCGGCAGTACCCAGTCCTGTCCTTTGGCCTGCAGGATCACCGCTGGTCCCGGGCTGGCGGCCGCGTGGGTCACCGCGATCGGGAACTTCAGCCGCTCGGCCCCGGAGAGCGAGAACTCGTACGTGCCGGTGACGTCGCTCAACGGGTACGTCTGGAACTGATGCTCGGAGCGCGGCACCGGATGCGCCTGGATGGTCACGTTGTCCGCGCCGACCAGAACCGCGGCCAGTGGGATGCCCCGCAGCCGGAACACCAGCTCGTACGGCGTCTCGGCAAGCTCCGGGACGAACGGAACCAGCAGCGTCCGGTCCGCGAGCCGGGCCAGCGCCAGGCCGGCCACGATGCCGGCGATGAGCCCCGGCAAGGCCAGCACCGCCGGCCACCACACGCCAACCGCCAGCGGGAACAGCGTGATCATCAGCCCAGCCGCACCACCGAACAGCCCAGCCACCGCGTTCCACCACCGCGGCTGATACCGATGCCGCCGCAACAGCACCACGCCGGCCACCAGCATCGCCAGCGGCACCACACACCCGGCCCACGCCGCCACCGGCCCACTCGCCGCGATCAACGCGACCACCACCAGCAACCCCACCGGAATCCCGACGTACGTAACAGCCACAACCCGCTGCACCCGCCGATGTCTGCTCTCCACGGGAAAACCCAAGCACATGCCCGCGGAACCGCTTACTGTGCCGGTGTGATCGAGATCCCCGCGAAGCTGATCCGGAACCATCGGGAGAAGGGCGCGGAGTGGCTGGCCGGGCTGCCAGCGGCGGCGGAGCGGTACGTTCGCGAGTGGGAGCTGACCGTCGACGGCGCGCCGATCAGTGGCGAGGCCTCGCTGATCCTGCCGGTCGTCCGCCGGGACGGCGCGGCCGCGATGCTCAAGCTGCAGCCGGTCAATGACGAGACCGAGGCCGAGGCGCTCGCGCTCCGGACCTGGAACCGCGACGACGTGGTCGGCGTGCTCGAGGACGACCCGGAAACCTCGACCTTGCTGCTGGAACGCCTCCAGCCGCGTACGCTCGACGACCTGCCTGACCCTGTCGAGGCAACCCGCATCCTGGCCGAATTGCTGACTCACCTGAGCGCCGTGCCCGCACCGCAGGGCGTACGCCGCCTGGGGGATGTCGCCGCCCAGATGATCGAGGACGCACCCCGCTGGCTCCCCCGGCTCACCGACCCGGCGGAGCGGCAGCTGGTACGCCGGTTCGTTGATCAGGTACGCGAGGTGCTGCCCGAGTCCGGCGACCGCCTGCTGCATTGGGACCTGCACTACCTCAACGTGATGGCCGCTGACCGGCGTCCGTGGCTGGTGATCGACCCGAAGCCGCTGGCCGGCGATCCGGCGTTCGAGCTCTTCCCGGTGCTGTGGAACCGCTGGGACGATCTGGTCGAGACCGGTGACGTGGCGCAGGCGATCCGGGACCGGTTCGCGCTGATGCTCGACGTGACCGGGATCGACCGCGATCGCGCGCTGGCCTGGACCGCGGGCCGGATCCTGCAGAACGTGCTCTGGTTCGCCGAGGACGGCGCGACCCGGCTGGAGGACGAGCTCGCGGCGGTCGCGGATGCCCTCTTCGTGTGATTACATGATTACGTGACAACTCCGACGCTGTACGAGTGGGCCGGCGGCCACGATGCGCTTCGCCGGCTGACCGAGGTCTTCTACGATGCGGTGCTCGAGGACCCGGTCCTGGCGCCCGTCTTCGCGCACATGAGCGAGAACCATCGCGAGCATGTCGCGCTCTGGCTCGGCGAGGTCTTCCGCGGCCCGAGCACGTACACGGACGAGCTAGGCGGCTACCCGGCGATGCTCGCCCACCACCTGAACCTCGGGCTGACCGAGGAACAGCGGTCCCGCTGGGCCGCGCTGATCGTCCAGAGCGCGGACCCGGCCGGCCTCCCGGACGATCCCGAGTTCCGCTCGGCGTTCGTCGCCTACATCGAGTGGGGCACGCGGATCGCGCTGGCCAACTCCCAGCCCGGCGCGACCCCGCCCCCGCAGGCGCCGGTCCCGCACTGGGGCTGGGGCGAGGCACCGCCCTACCAGCCCAGCTGACACCCCGGCGGGAAGCCCTGGGACCGCGCGTTGGGTACAGTCGCGGTCAGCCAGTGCCCCGTAAGCGATGTAGCTTGACGCTATCGGCGCCCAGGCACGCACCTCGCGGCACTTGCCCAGCGCCCACGATGCTCCGCATCGAGGCCACTGACCAAGCACCCCGATGCACGCACCTGGACACCGCTATCGTTCAAGCTACATCGCTTACGGGACACTAGTACGCGCTGTATCCGCCGGCGGGGATGCGAGGGTTTACCTGTGACCGCTCAGCTCGAATACCCCGACGTGCAGGACGCCGATGCGCTGTTGTCCGTCCAGGGGCTGTGGAAAGTGTTCGGCCCGAAGGCCCAGCGCGTGCCGCGGCAGCCGGACCTGGCCGCGCTGGACCGGGCCGGCCTGTTCGCGAAGACCGGGTGTACGGCGGCCGTCCGCGACCTGAGTTTCGACGTCGCACCGGGTGAGGTCTTCGTCGTGATGGGCTTGTCCGGCTCGGGCAAGTCCACGCTGGTGCGCTGCCTGACCCGGCTGATCGAACCGACCGCGGGCAGTCTGTTGTTCGAGGGCGAGGACCTGCGCGCGGCCGACGAGAAGCGGCTGCGCGCGCTGCGCCGGAGCAAGTTCTCGATGGTCTTCCAGCATTTCGGCCTGCTCCCGCACCGCAAGGTGATCGACAACGTCTCGTACGGCCTGGAGATCCGCGGCGAGAGCAAGCCGGACCGGCGCCGCCGCGCCCAGGAGGTGATCGACCTGGTCGGCCTGGCCGGCAACGAGAACTTCTACCCGGAGCAGTTGTCCGGTGGCATGCAGCAACGGGTCGGCCTGGCGCGAGCGCTCGCGAACGACCCGGACGTGCTGCTGTTCGACGAGCCGTTCTCCGCGCTGGACCCGCTGATCCGGCGCGAGATGCAGACCGAGGTGGTGCGGCTGCACCGTGAGGTCGGCAAGACGATGGTGTTCATCACCCACGACCTGTCCGAGGCGCTCAAGCTGGGCGACCGGATTCTGCTGATGCGCGACGGCGCCGCGGTGCAGCTCGGCACCGGCGACGAGCTGGTCGGTGCGCCGGCCGATGACTACGTCCGCGAGTTCGTCAGCGAAGTACCGCGGGCCGACGTACTGACCCTGCGCTGGATCGTCCGCGACCCGCGCCCGGACGAGCCGCTGGACGGGCCGGAGCTCGACGCGGACGTGCTGGTCCGGGACGCGACCCGGCCGGTGCTGGAGGCGAGCCGCCCGGTCAAGGTCGTCGAGGGTGGCACGCTGCTCGGGGTGATCGGCGACGAGGAGATCCTCGCCGTGGTCGCGCCGCCGAACCACCAGCCCGCCTGATGACGGCGATCACCAGCGACGCCGAGATCGAGGTCCGGCGGCCGCGGCGAAGCGTGGTGGCCGGCGTCCTGCTGGTCGTCTGGGTCGCCGCGTACTTCCTGCTCCGCGGTATCGACACCCTCGCGCTCGGCGGTCAGGACACCACCGCGCTGCACCGCTGGCTGAACGATCATCGGTACGACCTCGGCCAGGGCAACGTGCTTTTCGGCGGGATCCGGATCGCCGTCGGCAACTTCGTCGTCCTGCTCCAGGACCTGATCTCGCAGCCGTCGTTCGACCGCCCGGTGCCGGTGATCGGCTGGCTCGGCGTGGTCGCGCTCGCGGCGTACTGCGCGTGGGCGTTCGGCAACTGGAAGGTCGCCGTCCTGACCGCGGCCGGCTTCGGGTTCATCGGTCTGCAAGGGCTGTGGCAGGAGAGCATGGACACGCTCTCGCTGACCATCGCCGCGGTGCTGCTGTCGTTGCTGGTGGCGATTCCGCTGGGCATCTGGGCCGGGCTGTCCGATCGCGCGTTCAAGGTCGCGACGCTCGTCCTCGACCTGATGCAGACCCTGCCGACGTTCGTGTACCTGGCGCCGCTGACCCTGTTCTTCGCGATCGGTCCGGCCGCCGCCACGATCGCCACGCTGATCTACGCGGCGCCGCCGGCCGTCCGGCTGACCGCGCACGCGATCCGCTCGGTTCCGCCGGAGAGCGTCGAGGCGGCGCGCTCGCTCGGATCGACGCGCGGGCAGACGCTGACCAAGGTGCTGCTGCCGATGTCGCGGTCGACCGTTGTCGTCGGCATCAACCAGACCATCATGGCGGCCTTGTCGATGGTGACCGTGGCCGCGCTGATCGACGCACCGGGCCTGGGCCAGACCGTACTGACGGCCCTGCGGACGCTCGATGTCGGTGTCGCGTTCAACTCCGGCCTGGCGATCGTCGTACTCGCGATCGTTCTCGACCGCGTCACCACCGCCGCGGGTGATCGCCCGTGGCGGACGGCGAACATCAGGCGGCGGATCCTGCTCGGCGTGGGAGCTGTCGGCGTACTGGTCGCGATCTGGTTCTCGCACACCTACGTCTGGGCGGCCGAGTTCCCGTCGGACGGTGTCCTCGGTGCGCGGATCGCCGCAATCACCACCAGCGTGTCGAACTGGGTGCAGGATGTCTTCGGCGGCTTCACCTACGGCGTACGCGACGCGGTGACGAACGCACTGCTCAACCCGTTCGAGGGCTTGCTCACCGGCTCGCCGTGGTGGCTGGTCGCAGCCGTCGTCGTCGCGCTGGCTGCCGTCCTCGGTGGCTGGCGGGCGGCCGTTCCGGCGGCGGTGTGTACCGGACTGCTGGTGGCGACCGGGTTGTGGCAGGACAGCATGGTCACCCTCGCGTCCACGCTGATCGCGACCGTCGTGGTGGTCGCGGCCGGGCTCGCGCTCGGAGTGTGGGCCGGGCGGAACCACCGCGTCGACGTCTGGATCCGGCCCTTACTCGACGCCGGCCAGACGATGCCGCCGTTCGTGTACCTGGTGCCCTTCCTCGCATTGTTCGGCAGCAGCCGGTTCACCGCGATCGCGGCCGCGGTGGTGTTCGCGGTCCCGGTCACCACCAAGATCGTTGCCGACGGCATCAAAGCGGTCCCGGTCGCCACCGTCGAGGCGGCGAACTCGGTCGGCTCCAGCAGCTGGCAGGTGATCAGCAAAGTACAGCTGCCGGTGGCCCGGCGGGCGATCACGCTGGCGATCAACCAAGGCCTGATCTACGTCCTCTCGATGGTCGTCGTCGGTGGCCTGGTCGGCGCCGGCGCGCTCGGGTACGACGTGTCCGCGGGCTTCGCGCAGAGCGACCTGTACGGCAAGGGATTGGCCGCGGGGCTGGCGATCGTGCTGCTCGGTGTGCTGCTCGACCGGGTGACGCAGGCGGCGGCTCGCCGGACCCAGAACTATCAAGGCTCCAATCGAATCAGAAGCAGGGGAGACAAGCGGTGAAGAGACTCCGGTACGCCGGTGTGCTGACGGCCGTCGCGCTCGCGCTGGCGGGCTGTGGTGGGCAGAAGATCGCCGACGACAAGCCGGCCGCCGGGGGCAAGGACTGCGGCACCTTCAACCTGACCGTCAGCCCGTGGGTCGGGTACGAGGCGAACGCGGCCGTGGTGTCGTACGTCGCGACCAAGGACCTCGGCTGCAAGGTGGTGAAGAAGAACCTCAAGGAGGAGATCGCCTGGCAGGGCTTCGCCACCGGCGAGGTGGACGTGAACCTGGAGAACTGGGGGCACGAGGACCTGAAGAAGAAGTACATCACCGAGGACAAGGTCGCGGTCGAGGCCGGTTCCACCGGAGTCAAGGGTGTGATCGGGTGGTACGTGCCGCCGTGGATGGCGGCGAAGTACCCGGACATCACCGACTGGAAGAACCTGAACAAGTACGCCGGGTTGTTCAAGACGTCGGAGTCCGGTGGCAAAGGGCAGTTGCTCGACGGCGATCCTTCGTACGTGACCAACGACGAGGCGCTGGTGAAGAACCTGTCGCTGAACTACAAGGTCGTGCAGAGCGGCAGTGAGACGGCGCTGATCCAGTCGTTCCGGGACGCGGAGAAGAACAAGCGGCCGCTGCTCGCGTACTTCTACGAGCCGCAGTGGTTCTTCAACGAGGTCAAGCTGGTGAAGGTCAACCTGCCGAAGTGGACGGCCGGCTGTGACGCCGTGCCGGCGAAGGTGGCCTGTGACTACCCGCCGTACGACCTGGACAAGATCGTGTCGAAGAAGTTCGCCGACTCGGGCAGCCCGGCGTACGACCTGGTCAAGCGGTTCAAGTGGACGAACGAGGACCAGAACGCGGTCGCGCGGATGATCGCGGTGGACAAGCTGACGCCGGACCAGGCGGCCGAGAAGTGGGTCAAGGACAACCAGCCGAAGGTCAACGCCTGGCTGGGTCGCTGACACCACTGCCTTCAGCCCGGCGACTCACCGATCAGCGCGGTGTTCGGCTGCGCGTTCAGGCTCGGCTTTCGGCGCGGCGGATGGCTCGGTCGACGTCGAAGCGTTCGGCCGGTGGGAGCGGGACGCCGACCTGCTCCCGGAGAGCGGCCGCTTCGGCGAGCAGGTCCAGGGCGCGACCGGGTTCCTCGGTCGCGCCGGCCAGCCCTTCGAGCGCGAGCGCGATCGCCCGTTCGTCACCGATCTGACGCGCAAGGTCGAGCCCGCGCTGGTGCAGCCGGCGGGCGGTCGCGAAGTCGCCGCGCTGCTCGGCGACGTACCCCAGCTGGTTGTTGATGAACCCGATCCCGGGCGTGCCACCGACCTGCTCCAGCCAGCGGAGCCACTTGGTGAAAAGCCGCTCGGCGTCGTCCAACCGTCCCTGCCAGCGCGCGGACAGCCCGAGGCCGATCTCGGCGTACTCCTCGGCGGACTTGTTCGACTGCTCGCTCGCCAGCAGGCGGGCCTGTTCGTGCAGCTCGTCGGCGCGCGCGTAGTCGCCGGTCAGCAAGGCGATCCGGCCCAGCCCGGCGGTCCGGAACGAGACCTCTGTCCACAGGCCCAGATCTTCCGCGTGCCGGATCGCCTCTTCGAGGTATGCGGTCGCGGTCTGGTAGTCGCCGGTGATCTCGGCGGCCACGATCAAGGTGTACGCCGCCTGCAGCCGGCCCCAGTCGTCGTCCAGCTCGTCGAAGAGCTCGAGACTGCGCAGGCTGTCCCGCCGCATCGCGTCCACGTCGGCGTGCACGATGTTGAGTTGCGCGCGGGTACTGAGTGCCGCCGCCACGCCCCATTGGTCGTCGCGGGCGGTGAAGCCGGCGATCGCTCGGTCGATGCGTTCCATCAGTACGACCGGGTCGCCGTACGCCCAGCGGGTCATGGTCAGGAACCACCACGCGTCCGGGTCGTCGCCGATCCCTTCCAGCGCCCGATCGCCCGCCGTGGCGACGTCCGTGGCGTCGGCGTCGGTCGCGGTCATCCCAGCCAGCCAAACCACTGCCCTGGTACGAAGAGCCGGCTGCTGCTCCGGTAGGGCGATCGCCGCCGCCAGAGCACGACGTGCTTCACCGTACCGGCCGCGGAGGTACCAGTACCAGGCGAGCGCGTTGACCAGCTCCAGCGATGGTGGGATGACCCGGAAGTTGGCCGCCTCCTGGTCGAGCCGGCGCAGCCAGACCCGCTGACCAGGTCCATGCAGCTCGGCCTGCTGAGCGAGTTGCAGGTAGTAGGTCGCGTGCTTCTCGCGGGTAGCAGCCACTTCACCGGCCTCGGTCAGCCGCTCCAGGCTGTACGCCGCCACGGACTCCAGCAGGTGGTAGCGGCCGGCTGTTGCTGCTACGAGCGACTTGTCCACAAGTGCGAGCAAGACGTGCTCCGGTAGCTCACTCACCTTGGCCGCAGCCTCCAGCGAGAACGTACCGGCATGGACTGCGAGTCTGCGGAGCATCTGCCGCTCCTCGTCGGTCAGTAGCTCCCAGCTCCAGTCGATGGTCGCTCGCAGCGTCCGTTGACGTTCCGGACCGGCTTTGCCGCCGGACAGCAACCGGAAACGGTCGTCCAGTCGTTCCACCAGTCCTTGCACACCCAATGCGCGTACGCGGGTTGCAGCCAGTTCGAGTGCGAGCGGGATGCCGTCCAGGCGGTCGCAGATCGCTGCTACGCCTTCGGTGACGCCGGAGCGTGCTTGGAACAGTTCTACCGCTGCGGAGCTCGTCAGGGGTGGTACGTCGAGTACCTGTTCACCGGTCAGGCCTAGCGGCTCTCGACTGGTTGCCAGAACGCGCAGACCGGGTGCCTTGGCGAGGAGGCTGGCGACGAGGTCTGCCAGGTCCAGGTGTTCGCAGTTGTCGATGATCAGCAGGAGCTGTCTGGTGCGGAGTGAGTTGAGCAGGCGTGGGAGGAGGTCAGTTGACTCGTCGCGGAGATCCAGCGCGGTCGCTAGCGCCTCCAGTACGTCGTCCTGGCGTAGTGGAGCGAGCTCCAGCAGGCGTACGTCGGTGGTGTGGTTGCGGCCGAGCTCCAGGGCCAGGCGGGTCTTGCCGACCCCACCTGGTCCAACCAGGGTGACTAGGCGGTTCTGGGCGAGCTGTTGTTGTGCAGCGGCTAGTGCGTCCGCTCGGCCGATCAGGTCGTTGAGTGGAGCGGGCAGCGCTGGGCCGCGCCGGAGCGACGGCTCGTGGCGGAGGATCGCCTGGTGTAGTTCAGCCAGTTCCGGTCCGGGGTCGGCGCCGAGTTCGTCTGCTAGGACGGTGCGCAGGTCTGCGTACGCCCGGAGCGCGTCGTGCTGGCGTCCCGCGCGGTAGAGCGCTCGGAGATGTACGGCGTGCAGGCGCTCGTCCAGTGGCCGCTGCTGAATCAGTGCGGTCGTTTCCGGGAGTACGTCCTCGCCACGACTGGACAGGTCCTCCAGCGCGGTCAGGTACAGGTTGTCCAGCCGGTCCCGTTCGGCGCGGGCGAACTCGTGGTCGGGCACATCCGCGTACGCCGGACCGCGCCACAACCCAAGGGCCTCGCGCAGCCGGCCAGTACGGACGTACTGCTCGAAGTTGTTGCTGTCGACAACACCAGCGGCCAGCGTGTACCCGGCGGGGCCGTGCTGGATCAGCGCACGGGCGCCCGGCTCGGCGCGGTTCAGTGTGGTACGCAGCTGGGAGACGCGGGCCTGCAGCGTGCCGGTCGCGCTGCGTGGCGGCCGGGTGCCCCACAGGTCGTCGATCAGCCGGTCCGCGCTGACCGGGCGGCCGTGGTTCGCCAGCAGGTCGAGCAGCAAAGTGCGGACCTTCGTGTCGGGTACGGCGACCGCATCGCCGGCATCCGTCCGTACCAGCAGCGGACCGAGCACCCCGAAGTACATACCCGTAGTAAACCCGTAGTGCGTTCGCCGAGCATCGGCCGCATGAGTTCACGAGAAGCAGTGACAGTGATCGGGCTGGGCTCGATGGGGTCGATGATGGCCCGGAAGTTCGTGGCGGCGGGGCATCCGACCACGGTGTGGAACCGGACGCCGGGCAAGGCGGACGGGTTGGGCGCGGTGGCGGCTCCGACCGCGGCCGAGGCGGTGGCGGCGAGTGAATTGGTGGTGATCAGTCAGGTCGACTACAAGTCGATGTTCGAGTCGCTGGCGGACGTGGACCTCACCGGGCGGGTCCTGGTGAACCTGAGCTCGGACAGCCCGGAGCGGTTGCGTGAGGCGAGCCAGTGGGTGGACGAGCGCGGTGGTGTCCTCGTCACCGGCGGCATCATGGTGCCGCCGCCCGGGATCGGGCAGCCGGGCGCGTACGTGTTCTATGCCGGGCCGAAGCAGGCGCTGACCGACCACCAGTCGACGCTCGAGGTACTGGGCCGCGCCGACCACATGGGTACCGACCCCGGCCTGGCGATGCTCTACTACCAGGCTATGCTGAACATCTTCTGGAGCACGCTGATCAGCTACTTCTACTCGGCCAGTCTGGTCGGCAGCGCCGAACAGCTCCGCCCGTACGTCAGCACCATGCTCAATGACCTGACCGAGGACGGCCCGATGGGCTTCCTCCGCATCCTGACCACGTCGATCGACACCGGCGACCACCCCGGCGGCGACAACAACCTGCACATGCAGGCGGTCGGTGCCGAACATGTCCGCCAGGCCTTCGCCGAAGCCTCCTTGGACACCACCGTCCCTGCTGCCGTCGCCGCCCTCTTCGCCCAAGCCGACGCGGCCGGCCACGGCCCCGCCGGCCTCAGCGCCCTGGTCGAACTGATCCGCAAACCGAGTTAGCCGGTGCCTGGCCTAGCGCTCGCGGCCGGTTTGTGGGCGTGGTGCGGTACGGCCGCGCCCACGAGGTGCCTCGGGCGTGCTGGGGGTTTCGGCTTCGAGCTCGACCCGGACGAATCGCGGGCGGTAGATGGAGGTGCCGCCCGCGCGGTACAAAGCCTGCGGATCCATGGTGTTGACGTTGTAGCTGATCAGGAGCGAGCCGTCGCTGCTCAGGTGCGGCTGAACGTGCGAGTTGTACGTGAAGACCTGTGGGTCCGTGCCCGTCTCCGGTGTCCGGTAGAGCTCGACCGGACTGCTGAACGGTCCCGTGGGGGCAGCCGCGGTGTAGCCGAGAATCCGGGGATTGAACGCCTCGCTGGTGTCGTGCGTGACCAGCAGGTAGCCGTCCTTCCAGGGCGTCACACTGTGTTCGTTCGCCACACCGCTCAACACCCGCGCGGAGGCTGCCTCCTCCCTCGACCAGTCGTCACCGGTCCAGTACTCCCATGGCTGCGCGGCCAGATCGGCACCAGGTACGCGGGCAATGTGCAGGTACTTGGCATCATCAGCTTCTTCCACCCCGTACACGTAGGTGGACTCCTGTTCTTCCAGCACCCAGGCGGACCATTGGATATTCGCATTGGACGGCAGCGGTATGAGCTCCTTCAGCGCCAACGTCTCGCTGTCGAAGCGCGCGAGGTTGTTGCCGGCCCACTGCCAGTCCCACTGCCCCTCGCCGGTGCGCTGGAGTCTGAGGGCCATCACGTCGAGGTTCTCACCGTTCAGCGTGCGGCCACCGAGCCAGTACCAGCCGTCGGCCGGGGAGGGGATCAGCGGGGCCGGCCACTCTTTCGTACCCCCGGTGACCGTGTGGATCGACGCGTCCGCCTCCTCGACGACGAAGGAGTTGCTGACGAACGCCGTCGTCGCGGGACGGGAGCCGTCGGCGTTGACCGGACCGACGAAGGTGTCGGAGAACGCCCAGAGGACGCGACCGTCCGGAAGCCGCTGGGCGTACGTGCTGTCGCCGCCGGTCCACCCTTGCCCGCTGTCGCTGTACGCGTTGAACACCGCCTCGGGCGCGGCATGCGGAATCGCCGCCACCCGCCAGGCTGCCGCGGCCTCGGCCCGGGCTGCCCGGTCCCGCTCACGACCGGGTTCAGCGCGGCCGGATGGGACATCGGCTGAGGTCGGCATGGTCCTACGGTCACACATTGCCGGGGCCGCGAGCAGACTGAAGTGGGCTTGAGCTTGTTCACATGGGCCGGGGGCAACTATCACAATGTGAATCGGCAACGCCGACGACACGCCGGAATTCGGGCTGGTCCGGGTAGATTCTTTCCATGATCATCGTGACAGCTGCACTGAAGGGCGGGGTCGGGAAGACAACCACGTCGGTGTACTTGGCCGCGCTGGCATCTTCCAACCGTCGCACATCCACCCTGGTCGACGCGGATCCGCAAGGCAGCGCCGCGGACTGGATCGCCGACTCCGACGACGAGCACCTGAACCGGATCGAGATCGCGGAGGCACCGACCGAACGGCTGCTGACCAAGGCGCTGGACAAGGTGCCGCCGGAGGGCATCGGCATCGTGGACATGCCGCCGTCCCACGAGCGCCTGCTGAACAAGGCGCTCGAACGGGCCCGGATCGTGATCATCCCGACCCGCGTCGGCGGCGTCGAGACGCCGCGGGTGAAGGCGGTGATGGAGCTGGTACCCGATCACGTGCCGGCCGGCCTGGTGATCTGCTCGGCGCGGACGTACACCCGCTCGTACCAGGAAGCCATGCAGCACTACGCGGCCGAGAGCATCCCGGTCTGGGGCACCATCCCGGAGCGCGTCTCGATCACTGCGGGCCCGACCGGCCCGCTCGCCACCGACGGCCTCGACTCGTACAAGAAGGTCTGGCGCAAAATCCTAGCCGCCGCCCGCACCTAACCCCGCCCCCGCCCAGCGCCCATTTGAGAGGTTCACCTCTCAGATGGACCCTTCACCTCCCGCATCCGGGAGGTGAAGGGTCAACCGGCGAGGTTCACCGCTGAAATGGCCCCAGTGGATCAGCGGGTCAGCGGGGGTTCGGCGCGGACGTAGGCGCGGATCACCGTCGCCGCCGCGCCGCGGGCCCAGTCGTCGAAGGTGTGCGAGCGGAGCATCAGCCGGCAGTTGCCCGCGGCGCCGAAAGCGTGGTCGGCGAAGGCGCGGCGCATCCGCTCCTCGTACAGCTCGTACTCGGCGACTCCTTCGCCCGCGATCACGACCACTTCGGGGCCGACCAGGTTCACCATCGCCGCCAGCGCCGCGCCGATCACCTCACCGGCGCGGTTGAACGCGGCACCGGCCTGCGGGTCGCCCGCGTGCGCAAGCTCGATCGCCCCGGCCAGCTCGAGGTCCTGCCGGCCGGTGGTGTCCCGAATCCTCGCCAGGATCGCATCCGACGACGCGACGGTCTCCACACAACCACGCCGGCCGCAGGTACACACCAGCTCGCCGGGCGCGAGCGGCAGATGGCCGAGCTCGCCGGACACTCCGTACGCACCCGACACCACCTCGCCGTTGATGTACAGGCCGCAGCCGATCCCGGAGCCGATGGTCACCAGCGCGAACGAGTCCGCGTCCACGCCGACGCCGAACCAGTGCTCCGCGACCGTCAGCGCGCGGACGTCGTTGGACACCACGATCGGCAGACTGACCCGATCGCCAAGCAGTTCCGCGACGGGCACGCCGCGCCAGCCCATCAGCGGCGAGTCGCGCACCACGCCGTTCGCCGCGTCGACATCGCCCGAGACCGCGATCCCGATCCCGGCCAGCGGGCCCGCCACCGCCGTACCCGACTTGAGTGCACCGATCAGGCCCTTCACATGCTCCGCGAGCCGGTCGATCACGGCTTCCGGGGCGGTGTCGTCGAGTTGCTCGTGCCGTACGTTCAGGATGCCCGCGGTGAAGTCGGTGGTCACGCCGATCAGACTGGCCGGCGTCAGCTTGATCCCGATCACCGAAACGCTGCTCGGTACGACGGTCAACGGACTCACCGGCCGCCCGAGGCCGACCTGGCTGTCCTCGTCCGCGGGCGCTGCCTGATCCGTCACGAACCCGGTCTCGATCAGCGGCGCCACCGCCTTGGTCACCGCCGCCTGCGACAGCCGCGTCCGGCGCGCGATCTCCACCCGCGGGATCGGGCCCTGCGTGAGGATTCGGGTCAACACCTCGACACCCGCCGGCGTGGCCAGCGGAAGCGGACGATGAGGACGCAGCGGCACAAGAACAACCTAGGGCACGGCGGGTGCCGCGGTGCGGCCTTCCAGGCTCGGTGAGGCAAGGGCCCAGCGGATGGTCTTGGTGAGGCCGTCGCCGGCCGCGCGGACTACAGTGCGCTCGGCCAGTGGAAGGTACGGAAGCCGGAGCGGCAGTCTGGTCCACCACGGGAGCAGTCCGACCGCAGCAGCAGTCAGTACGCCGTACGCCGGTCTGACCGCCCAAGGCACGGGCGGGTGAATCAGCATGAAGCGGGCGGCCTGGCGTGCTTCCGCTGTGCCGCGGAGCTCGGGCTGGTAGTCCTTCAACAGCTGCTGCAGCTCGACGACCGTGGTTGGTGGGTCGATGACACCTAGCTTGCGAGCTACTAGCGCAGCGTCCTCAACGTACAGGTCCTGCTCTTCAGCAGTCAGTGGATGCGCGCCGTACCGCTGGTGCGCCAGCAGGAAGCTGTCCACCTCCGCGACGTGCACCCACTTGAGCAAATGCGGGTCCGACGCCCTGTACTTCACCCCACCCGGACTAGTACCCCGGACACGTTCATGTACGGACCGGACGTGCGCGATCGCCTCCTCGGCATCCGGTACAGCACCGTACGTCGTGATGGCCAGGAAGTAGCTCGTACGACGCAACCGCCCCCACGGGTCACCGCGATACCCGGAGTGCGCCGCCACCGCGGCCATCGCGAGCGGATGCAGCGACTGCAGCAGCAGCGCGCGCAGTCCACCGGCGAACATCGACGCGTCGCCGTGCACGCGCCGGATCGGCCGGTCCGGCGCGAACCAGCGCGGCCCGGGCGTGTTGTGTACCCGGTCGCGCTCGGCGTACGGGTCCGGGCCGGCGACCTTCGTCAGGATCATCCGCGCGAGCCCGTCCCGCAACGGGTTCAGTGCAGTCAGCGGAGCAGAACTGGTGGCGGCCATGAATCCAGTCTCCCCAGCCCGCCAAGCGCCGCGATCAGGCGGGCGCGTACTCGGCTTCCAGCAGCGAGTACAGCAGCGAGTCCCGCCAGCCGCCGTTGGTGAAGACATGGTCGCGAAGCTGGCCCTCGTACGTGAACCCGAGCCGTTTCACGACCGCGATCGAGGCCTCGTTCTCGGGGCCGATCGCGGCGGTCACCCGGTGCCGGGCCAGGGTGCCGAAGGAGAACCGGAGCAGGGTCCGGGCCGCGTCGGTGGCGTACCCACGGCCCCACTGGTCGGCGTGGATCGCGTACCCGAGCTTCGCCGTCCAGGGTCCGCTCGGCGCGATCCGGGCGAACCCGACCACGCGGTCGTCGACCGGCCGGGTGACGGCGAGCATGTAGTCCGGCCGGTCCTGCTGCGCCGATCGTTCGATGATGCCGGCCAGGTTCTGCTCGGCCTTGGCCCGGTCGTAGCTGTCGAACGCCATCCAGGTGGTGACCCGGTCGTCACCGGCGATGGCCAGGTAATCGTCGAGGTCGGACGTCCGGAATTCCCGCAGTACTGTCAGCTCGCCGCTGAGCTCCATAGCTGTCTTGCCTTTCCCCCACCGCTCCGGTTTCGGGCAGAGACTACCGGGGGTACGTCTGCATCGGCGTCCGGGTGAAGGCCTCGATCTCTTCCTGCAGCTCGCGGGCGTCCTCGGCGCGGCCGGACTGCCGCAGCGCCTGGTGGACCCGGCGGGCCGAGTGCACGACACCGTTGATCCGGCGCTCGGTCGGCAGCGTCAGCACCGGGGCCAGCGCGTCCGCCGCGCCGTCCAGCTCACCGCTCGCGATCCGGGTGATCGCCATCGCGGCGTGACTGCCGGCGGCGTCACCGAAGGCCCACTCCGGGTGGTTCTGGTCGGTGTACGCGTCCACTGCCTGGCTGGAGTACCGCTGGGCCTGGTCGACTTCACCGGGCAGCCACGCCAGCGCGTCGGCGGCGTAGTACAGCTGGCGGTTGCGGCCGAACGTGCACAGGCCGCCCATCGCGTCCAGGTCGTCGTTCTCGACCGAGTCCCAGGCGTCCTCGGCGCGCTCGAGCGCGTGCCGGGCCGCTTCCGGGTTGCCGAGCGCGGCCCAGGCGCGGGCCTCGCTGACCGGGAGCCAGACGCTGGTGGTGCTGTTCGCCTGCTCCGCGTACCCGGCGCCGAGCTGCGCGTAGCGGACCGAGTCGTGCGGGTTGCCGGCCCAGTACGAGACCAGGGACTGCAGGCCGCGGACCCAGGCCCGGAGACCGTGGTGGTCGGCGTTGTCGGCGCAGAGGAACGCGGTCCGCGCCTGGGTCAGGGCGGCGTGCGGGTTGCCGAGGTCGTGCGAGGCCTTGGCCAGCAGACCGCCGGTCACCCCGGCCAGGAAGTACAGCTGGCGGTGGTGGTCCGGGCGCTGGCGGCTCTCCAGCAGACCGAAGACCAGGTCCTGCGTCTCGACCAGCTGGCCGAGGATTTCGGGCAGGGGGCGCTGCGGGTACGCCTGGGCGGCGTGGCGTACGTCGTCATACACCTGTTCCATGGCCTCGCTTCCGAGACCGGACTGGGCCGCGAGGGCAAACGCCCTCGCTCGGCTGGCAGCCATGTCGAGAACCTCCATCTCATTACCTGTCGTGATCCGTCCACTCGCGGCAGGTGCCGGCACCACCTGGGCAGCCGGTTCGGCCTGGTACGGCGCGAGGAGTTCCTCGACCGGCTTGCCGAACATGCGTTGCAGGGTGCGCCGGGTCTGAGGAGTGGTCCCTGCGCGCTCGCCCGATGCGAGCCGCCGCAGGTGCCGCTCGGTGATGGTTCCACCCAGCTCGACGAACTCGGCGACGATCTCGGAGTAGGTCTGGTTCCGGCGCTGGATCAGGTGCGCCAGGACCGTCTTTGGCGCGTACCTACTCGCCATCGTTCCTCCCGTTCACGTCAGCTAAGACGTTGTCTCGACTCATGCCCCACGACAAGGTGCTGTCCCCCAGATGTCCGCGAGAGGACCGGAAGAGGTCCGGCAAAGGTCCGGTCCAGGTCCTAGAGCGGTCACGTTGGGCTCGTGCACCATTACTGCCATGACAACCAGTAAGTCCAACTGGTTGCAAGGCCTGAGAGTTACGGGGTGAGAGGTAGTGAGCATCGCGGAAATGACGTCGAGACAGCACCGGCGCAGAGTCCGGGTCTGGTTCGGCGAGCACGTGATCGCACAGTACGTCGCGGAAGCGCCACTGGCCGCCCGCTACGAGCAGGCGATGCGGCGCCGTTTCGCCGGTCTGAAGGTCACCAACGACCTGCTCGGACCGCTCGACTCCACCGACTGAACCATCCACCGGAACACCTTTAGCACCCATCTGCGTCCGGGTCCTCCTCAGACCCGGTTGCTGCACCCTGGAGTCTCCTCACGTTCAGGGGCAGTTCGGAAGGTTCGGGGCACTCCTCAGTCCCGGACACCACACAGGTGCGGTCCGGGGCACTCCTCAGCCCCGGACCGCGCCGCCCACCGGCCCGGCTGGGCTTGGCGGCTGAGTTCCCTGTATCGCCGCCGCCCAGCCGTTCCAACCACCTCCTGGCCGACACCTCGGGCCAGGCAGGGCCGAGTGTCCTGGGCGGTAGGACACCGGAGGCTCCCGACACCTCACCGGGAACCTCCCCCTTGAGGTGGCTGGGCTCCGAGTGTGACCGCCGCGCCTGGGCGGTCACACTCGGAGCCTTCACTTCAGGTTGCCGGCCATCCGGCGCAGTACGCCGACGGTGGTCAGGTACTCCTGACCGGAAATGCCCGCCGTGACCTCGCGGCGGTGCGCCTGGACCTTGACCGTCAGGTCCGCCAGGGCACGCGACCCGGCCGCCGTCAGCTCGTCGCCGGTCAGCCACTCGCGCTCGACCAGCGGATTCGTCACCGCGGCGAGCCCGGCCGGGTCGTCGTCCAGGAACGGCGCCAGCGCCACCGCGATCGGCTGCCCATCCGCGGCCGCGTTCAGCGCCTGCCACTGCCGGCGGGTCAGCCCGTCCGCCGCGAGCACCCGCTCGAACGCCGCCTCCAGCCGCCGGTCCACCTCCTTCAGCCACCACCCGATAGGCTTATTGTCACCCGACATATACATGTCAACAAGCATATAGTTGGAAGTGGACATGGACAATACCGATCGGCCTGACCCGGTTGCGGCGGTTGAGGCGGCGATGGTTGCGATCCGGCGGCGGCAGACCCGGCGTACGTTCGCGGTGCAGGCGGGCGGACCGGATCCGGTTCAGGAGGTGTTGGATGCGGTTGAGGGGGCGGGGGATGAGGCGATCGGGGTGAATGGTGTCGCGGTTGCGCTTGGGGTTGATCAGCCGCGGGCCAGCAAGCTGGTTGCCGCCGCGGTCGCGGGTGGGCTGCTCCGGCGCGAGGCGGACCAGGCGGACGGCCGCCGTACGAACCTGGTCCTCACGTCAGCCGGCCACGACCAGCTGGCAACCGTCCACGCCTACCGTCAGTCCCGCTTCGCCGCCGCGATGGCCGACTGGACCCCCGGCGAACGAACCACCTTCGCCACCCTCCTGACCCGCTTCGTGACCACCCTGGACCGCTAGATGTCCGCTCCAGGTCCGCTCTTCGCGAAGTACACAGCGAAGGGGGCGTCCGGCAGGATCTGAGTGGCGTCGGTGGACCAGCCCTCTGCGTGGATCTCGCCGAGGTAGCGCATGCCCAGCCGCCGCATCACCGCCTGCGACGCGGTGTTGACCCGTTCGGTGAAGGCGACCACCGAGCGAGCGCCGAGGGTGTTGAAGGCGTAGTCCAACCCGGCTCGCCCAAGCTCGGTCGCCAACCCACGACCGCGAGCTGACTCAACCAGCGCCCAGCCGAGCTCCAGCCGGTCACTGGCCCAATCAGGTCCGGCGAGCGCGGTGATCGCCTCGGTGGTCGGCGAACTCGCGGGAAGGCGGGAGAGCCCGCCGCGTCCGGCCGCGACCTCGCCCTCGCCCCGCGCCACGGCTCCGCTGGTGCGCTCATACGCGACCCATTTGCCGGCCCCGTCGCGTTCCCAGTCCGACTGGTGCTTGAGAGCCTGTTCGGCTGCCTGGTCCGCGGTGAGCGACCCGTCGTACCACCGCGCCACCCACGGGTCGGCGAAGATGCGCTCCAGGTCCGGTGCATGTCCGGGGAGGACCCCGTTCGGTCCGGTGATCGGTTCAAGCCGGAGGTGTTCGGTGAACCTGGTGCGCACGGTGTGCGCGACCAGGTCCCGCAGCCGCCGATCGCCATCGGTGCGATTGACCATCAACAGTTCGAGGTCATCCGGTCCAGCCCAAGCAGATGCGTCGTGCTTCCCGGCCTCCAGCACCGGCCGGCTGAGGTCGCCGTCGACCGTGATCAGGAAGTCGAGCTCGCGGCGTACCCGCCCCTGCCACTCCCATTCCCAGTCCGCGACCGTCCAGACGATGTCGCGGACCATCCAGCCGGTCTCCTCCTCGACCTCGCGGACGAGCGCCTGCTCCGGCGTCTCCCCCGGCTCCAGATGACCACCGACGATGTCCCAGATCCCAGGCAGCAGCCGCCGGTCGGGCGTGCGCCGGTGCAGGTACACGCGCTGCCGCTCGTCCCGGATCAATGCACCAACACAGTCGACAGCACGCATGCGCATCAACCTAGTAGTACTAGCGCAGCGGCCGTTCGGTGATGCGGTTCGGCATGAACAGCACGGCCACCACCAGCAGTACGGCAGCCGCGGCCGCGCCGTAGTACACGTCATGCACGGCGGGAGCGAGTACGCCGGCCGGGACCTTCTCCAGGTCAGCGTGCTTGTCGCCAAGCCGAGATGCGACCACCGCGTTCGCCACCGCCCCGAACAGTGCAACCCCGACCGCACTGCCGACGGACCGCGAGAACATGTTCGCCCCGGTCACCACGCCTCGCGTCTGCCAGTCCACGGACGACTGCGCCGCCACAACCGACGGCGACGCGGAGAACCCGAGCCCGATACCGATCACAAAGCACGCGGCAGCCAGGTGCAGTACGGAGCTGTCCGGCCCAACCATCAACAACAGCCCAGACCCGAGTACGACGATCACCGCGCCGAGCGTCATCGTGGTCCGGAAGCCGACGCGCAGATAGATACGCCCCGCGAGCGACGCCGCGATCGGCCAGCCCAATGTCATCGCCGCCAACGCGAAGCCGGCGACCAGCGCTGACGTACCCAGCACGCTCTGCGCATACAGCGGCACGTACGTCGACAGTCCGATCATCAACAACCCGATCAGCACCGCCGCCGAGTTGGCCGAGTTCAGTACGCGCTGCCCGAGCACCCACAACGGCAGGATCGGCTCCGCGGCGCGACGCTCGACCAGTACGAACGCCACCAGCAGCACGACCGCCGCGGCCAGGATGACGATGCTCGTCGTCGAGCTCCAGTCCCACATCACGCCGCCCTCGAGCAGGCCGAGCAGCAACAGCGAGCCGCCGACCGCGAGCAGGATGGCGCCGGCGTAGTCGATCTGGTGCCGGGTCTTGTCGCCGATCTTCTCGTCGAACTTGCGCACCAGCACCCACGCGGCCGCGACGCCGAGCGGGATGTTCACGAAGAAGATCCACCGCCAGGAGATGTAGTCCGAGAACACGCCGCCGAGCGTCGGCCCGACGAACGACGAGATGCCCCAGACGCTGGCGAGGTAGCCCTGCACCTTGGCCCGCTCGGCCAGCGTGTAGATGTCACCGACGATGGTCATGCCGATCGGCTGGATCGCCCCCGCGCCGAGCCCTTGGATCAGCCGGAACGCGATCAGCGCCGGCATGCTCCAGGCGAACCCACAGAGCACCGACCCGAGCACGAACAGCCCGACGCCGAGCAGCATCAGCGGCTTCCGCCCGCGCTGGTCGGCGAGCTTGCCATAGATCGGCACCGACACCGCCTGCGCCAGCAGGTAGATCGAGAACAGCCACGGGAACTGGGTGAAGCCGCCGAGGTCGGCGACCACCGACGGGACGGCCGTCGCCAGGATCGTCGCATCGATCGCGACCAGCCCGACACTCAGCATCACGGCCAGCAGAATCGGCCCCCGCTCGGACCGGAGTCCCACTCCGGTCCGGTCGATTCGCGTAGTAGTCATATTACTGGTCAATGTATGTGAGGCGGCAACAATTCCCCACCGGGTTATCGCCTGCCGGACAGGGCCGGTTAGCGCCGGAGAGAGCCGCTCAGGCCGGTTCGGTGAGCGCGTACCCGAGCAGGCTGCCGCACAGCGCGAGCGCGATCAGCGTCGACAGCGCGACTCGCAGCGAGGTGTGCTCGGCGATCGTGCCGAGGACCGGGGTCGCGACGCCGCCGATGCTGACCGCGAGGCCGAGCGTCATGCCGCCGGCGGTGCCGACGCGGCCGGGCAGGAAGTCCTGACCGAGCGTGACATGCAGCGAGAACGGGATCGACAGCGCGATCGCGGTCAGCGCGAGGAACCCGAAGAACGCCGGGCCGGGTACGAACACCAGGCCCGCGAGCGCCGGCACCGCGCTCGCGTACGAGACGCGCAGCGTACGAACCCGCCCGTACCGGGTCGCGAACCGCCCGCCGAGCAACGTACCGAGCGCACCGGCCGCGAACAGGACGAACAACGCGACCCCGCCGGTGGCCGTCCCGCCGCCGACCCGCTGTCCCGCGTACAGCGCGATGAACGTCCCGAGGCCGACGAACACGATCGACCGGCAGACCATGATCACCGACAACCGCAGGAACGACGACCAATCGTCCGGTCCCTCCACCTGGGTACGAGCGGCCGCGCCCGTGACCCGGGAGCGGACCGCCCACGAAGTGATCGCCGCACCGAAGATCGCCGGGACGACGAGCACTGGCGTCAGCGCGAGACCGCCCGCGGCGATGATCGGCGTGACCAGGACCGGCGCCAGCGCGAAGCCGACGTTCCCGCCGACCGAGAACCAGCTCATCCCGACATGGCTGCCACCGCTCACCACCCGCGCCATCCGCGCCGCCTCCGGGTGGTACGCGGCCACGCCGAGCCCGGACAGCGCCGCGGCGAGCCAGCTGAGTAGGTAGCCGTCGCCGACGCCGATCAGCGCGATCCCGAGCCCGGCCGTGGTCATCGCGATCGGGATCAGCCAGGTCAGCGGCCGCCGATCGGTCAGTACGCCGAACAGCGGCTGCACCACCGATGACAGCAACGTGGCGGCCAAGGTGATCCCGGACACCGCCACGTACCCGAGCCCGCGCTCCGCGACCAGGAACGGCACCAACGCGGGTACGCAGCCCTGGTACACGTCCACGCAGGCGTGGCCCGTCGCCATCAATCCGATCGGTCGAAGTTTCCGCACCTGACGATCGTCGTCGCCACGACCCTTGTCCGGCTTCCGATAAAATGCCAATTGATGCCGGAAACCAGCCAACGGCCCGCAAACACCGGTCACCGCCCGATCCAGGCCGGTGGCGGGATCGAGGCGCACTGGCATGACCGGCACCAGATCGTGTACGCGGGCCGCGGCGTGCTGTCCGTGACGACCGATGCGGGCAGTTGGGTGGCGCCTGGGACCCGGGCGATCTGGATTCCGGCCGGCACGGTTCATCAGCACCGCGCGTACGGTGAAACCGCGCTGCACACGATCGGCCTCGAGGACAACCCGCTGAGCCTGGACGTCCCCTCGGCACTGGTAGTCAGCCCGCTGCTCCGCGAGCTGATCCTCACCTACACCTCAACCGAAGCGGATCAGACCGAGCCGGCCGAGCGGGCGCGGCTGCGTGCTGTGCTGCTGGACCAGCTGCGACGCTCCCCGCAGCGCCCCACCTATCTACCCACCGCCCGTGACCCGCGGCTCGCAGCAGCCTGTGCATTGCTTGTGGATAACCCGGCCGACGGCAGGACACTGACCCAGCTTGGTGCAGTAGTAGGTGCGAGCGAACGCACCCTGAGCCGCCTGTGCAAGACCGACCTCGGCATGACCTTCCCGCAGTGGCGCACGCAGCTCAGACTGCACGAAGGACTCCGGCTGCTGGCGGAAGGAGAGTCAGTGACCCGCGTGGCTCATGCCTGCGGCTGGGCGTCGACCAGTGCGTTCATCGACACCTTCCGCCGCGCGTTCGGTCACACACCGGGCTCCCGCAGAGCCTGATCCAGGATGCGGCTCCACTGGCGTACGATCCCGCGCCGTCGCGCACTGTCATCGGTCAACAGAGCAGCAAGCCCAAGTCCGCGCGCCATGTCCAGTACGCCCTGCACCGTCTCCCGTACGCCTGCAGTCCGTTCACTCACCTCTAGTACTTCCAGCAACGCCCGGTGCGCCTGGCGACCTACATGTGCTTCCAGCCGCACTATCTGTTGCCGGAGTGCCTCTTCAGTCGACGCAGCCACCCACAAGTGCAGCGCGGCGCGGAACAGCGGCCCGGTGTACACATCCGCCAGCATCCCCACGATCGCCTCAGTACGCCCCGCGCCGCTCGGCAGACCGGACGCCTGCGCGCGGATCTCCGCGAGCCGCACCTCGGTCATGTACTCGACCGCTGCCGCGAAGAGGTCCGCCCTGGTCGGGAAGTGATGCTGCGCCGCCCCACGCGATACGCCGGCCCGGGTCGCCACCACACTCACCGTCGTCGCCGCGTACCCGACCTCCGCGAGTGACTCCACGGCCGCCGCCAGCAACCGCTGCCGCGTCGCCCGCGACCGGTCCTGCTGCGGCGCCCGCAGCACCTCACTCACGGGACCTCATTCACGGCCCGCCTCGCGCGCCCGCAGTTCCCGTCGCAGGATCTTTCCGGACGCGGCCTTCGGTACCGCGTCGATGAACTCCACCTGCCGGATCTTCTTGTACGGCGCCACCCGCGCCGCCACGTACTCGATCACGTCCTCCTCGGTCAGCGGCACCCCGGGCATCGGTACCACGAACGCCTTCGGGATTTCGTTGCCGTCAGCATCGACCCCGATCACCGCCGCGTCCGCGATCCGCTCGTCCGTGAGCAGGACAGCCTCCAGCTCCGCGGGCGGCACCTGGTACCCGTGGTACTTGATCAGCTCCTTCACCCGATCCACGACGTACAGATAACCGCGCTCGTCCATCCGCCCAATGTCGCCGGTGTGCAGCCAGCCGTCCCGATCGACGGTGGCGTCGGTGTCGGCCGGCCGCCCGAGGTATCCCTTCATCACCTGCGGCCCGCGAATCCAGATCTCCCCCTCGTCGGTGTCGTTGCCATCAGCACCGACCAGCCGCATCTCGGTGGATGGGAAGAGCTTCCCGACCGCGCCCGGCGGCGGTTCCGGGTCGTCCTGCGGTACGGCGTGCGTGCCCGGCGACAGTTCGGTCATCCCGTACGCCTGCAGGACCGCGTGCAACCCGAGCCGCTTCGCGCACGCCTGCGCCAGCTCGCCGTCGAGCGGCGCCGCGGCCGACGTCACGTACTTCAACCGGGACAGGTCGTACCCGTCGACGGCAGGGTGCTTTGCCAGCGCGAGCACCACCGGCGGCGCCACGAATGCGCGCGTGATCCGCTGCTGATCGAGCGTGGTCAGGAACTGCTCCAGGTCGAACTTGGGCAGCACGACGACGGTGATGCCGAGCCGGAGCGGCAGGTTCATCAGCACCGACAGCCCGTAGATGTGGAAGAACGGCAGGATCGCGATCACCCGTTCGCCCGGAGCGATCCGGATCATCACCTCGGCCTGGGAGATGTTGGTCGCGATGTTCCGGTGGGTCAGCATCACGCCCTTCGCCGCACCGGTGGTCCCGCTGGAGTACGGCAGCACTGCCACATCGGACGCTGGATCGATCGTCACCGACGGCTCCGGCGCGGTGGACGCGAGCAGTTCCTGCACCGACCGGTACCCCTCGGCCTGGTCGCAGACGAAGATCTGCTCGACGCCAGTACCCTCGACCGCCGCGGACGCGATCGGCAGGAACAGCGAAATCGTCACCAGCAACTTCGCCTTCGAGTCGACCAGTTGCTTGTGCAGCTCGTCGGCGGTGTAGAGCGCGTTCACCGTGGTCACGGTCGCGCCGGCGCGGGTGGCGCCGTAGAACACGGCCGGGTACAGGATCGTGTTCGGGCTGTGCAGCGCGATCACATCACCGTGCCGGATGCCGAGCTCGGCCAGGCCCGCAGCGATTCGCCGGGTCATGTGGTCCAGTTGCGCGTAACTGAGCTCCTGGCCGGTGACACCGTCGACCATCGCGGGCCGGTCGCCGTACTCCTGCGCCCGGCCGAGGACGGCGTCGTGGATCGGGAGGTCGAGCACCTCGACGGGTGGAAACTCGCTGGTGATGATCATGCCGAGGCCTCTCAGTAGGACTTGGGCAATCCGAGACTGTGCTGGGCGACGAAGTTCAGGATCATCTCCCGGCTGACCGGGGCGATCCGGGTGGCGCGGGCGACCGCGACCAGGGCCGCGACGCCGTACTCGACCGTCATCCCGTTCCCGCCGAGTGACTGCACCGCCTGATCGGTGGCGCGAACAGCGACCTCACCGGCGGCGTACTTGGCCATGTTCGCGGCCTCGCCCGCGGCCAGGTCATCGCCCGCGTCGTACAGGGCCGCGGCCTTCTGCATCATCAGCCGCGCCAGCTCCAGCTCGATCTTGATCTGGGCCAGCGGGTGCGCGAGGCCCTGGTGCGCGCCGATCGGGGCCTTCCACACCGTGCGTTCCTTCACGTACGTGGTCGCCTTGCCGAGCGCGTGCCGCGCGATGCCGATCGCGAACGCCGACGCCATGATGCGCTCGGGGTTGAGCCCCGCGAACAACTGCATCAGGGCTGCGTCCTCGGATCCGACGAGTGCATCGGGCGGGAGTTGTACGTCGTCCAGGAACAGCGCGTACTGCTTGTCCGGGCTGATCAGGTCCATCTCGATCTGCCGGAACTCGACGCCCGGCGCGTCTATCGGGACGATGAACAACGCGGGCTTGAGCTTGCCGGTGCGGGCGTCCTCGGTCCGGCCGACGACCAGAACCGCCTTCGCGACGTCGAGACCGGAGATGAAGACCTTGCGCCCGGTCAGCGACCAGCCGTCGCCGGTGCGGCGCGCGGTGGTGGTGATCTGGTGTGAGTTCGAGCCGGCGTCCGGTTCGGTGATCGCGAACGCCATGATCGTGCTGCCGTCCGCGAGACCGGGCAGCCAGCGCTGCTTCTGGTCGCCGGTGCCGAAGCGCGAGATCACGGTGCCGCAGATCGACGGCGACACGACCATCATCAGCAATGGGCAGCCGGCCGCGCCGAGTTCCTCGAGGACGATCGAGAGGTCGGCCATCCCGCCGCCGCCACCGCCGTACTGCTCGGGGAGGTTGACGCCGAGGAAGCCGAGCTTGCCGGCTTCGCGCCACAGCTCGGCGGTCGACCCACCGGACCGCGCCTGCCGGTTGAACCACTCGTAGCCGTACTTCGCCCCGAGCTCCCCGACGACCTTCCGCAACTCCCGCCGTTCCTCGGACTCCACGAAATTCACGTTGCCTCCCCAACCACGGCAAGTACCGCACCGACCTCTACCTGTTGTCCAGCGTCCACCGGCAACTCGTTCACCACGCCGTCGGCCGGGGCGGCGATCGTGTGTTCCATCTTCATCGCCTCCAGCCAGAGCAGCGGTTGCCCATGCGTCACCTTGTCGCCGACCCGCACGCCGACGCGTACCACCGTCCCGGGCATTGGCGCCACCAACGACCCGGCCGCGACCTGCCCGGCCGGATCGACGAACCGCGGAACCGAGGTCAGGCTGACGCTGCCGAGCGCCGAGTCCACGCACACCAGCCCGTCGTACGCCGCGACCGCGAAGGACCTGCGGACACCATCGACTTCCAGCACCACCTGCTCCGGCGCCGACTCGATGAGCCGTACGTTGCCATCCGCAACCAATCCGTCGCGGGTCAACCGATACGCGACCTCGTGGACGGCATCGCCTACCTGGTAGCTCTTCCGCTGCGGTTGCGACGGCACATTGCGCCAGCCGCTCACGACGCGCACCGGCGTACGCGCCTGCCGCCCCGCCGCGTCCGCCAACGCCGCGGCCAAGGCGGACAGCCGTAGTACCGCTTCGTCCGGCGCCACACCCACGCCGTGCTGGTCGAAGAACGCCGTGTCGGTATCGCCCGCAAGAAAGGCCGGATGCCGCAAGATCCACGCCAGCAGTTCGCGATTCGTTCCTACACCGTGGATCGCCGCTCGGTCCAGTACGCCGGCAAGCCGCCGCGCCACCGCCGTACGGTCCGGCCCGGAGGCGATCACCTTCGCCAGCATCGCGTCGTAGTACGGCGAAACCTCCGAGCCGCCTTCTACGCCGGAGTCCACTCGTACGTCCGGCGACAGGTCGAAGCGGTGCAGTACGCCGGTCTGTGGTTGCCAGTCGCGGAGCGGGTCCTCGGCGTACAGGCGTACCTCGATGGCGTGACCAACGGTCGGCGGTGGTTCCGGTACGAGGTGCGCACCGCCCGCGATCGCGAACTGTAGTTCGACCAGGTCGAGTCCGGTCGTCTCCTCCGTGACCGGGTGCTCCACCTGAAGGCGGGTGTTCATCTCCAGGAAGTAGAACTCTCCGGCCTCGTCGGCGAGGAATTCGACGGTGCCCGCGCCGATGTAGCCGATCGCGGCAGCCGCGGTGCGGGCCGCGTCGAAGAGGCGCGGGCGCATGGATGGGATGCGTTCGACCAGCGGCGACGGGGCCTCTTCGACGACCTTCTGGTGGCGGCGCTGGATCGAGCACTCGCGCTCACCGACGGCCCAGCTCGTGCCGTGCTGGTCGGCCATGATCTGAACTTCGATGTGCCGCCCGCTCGCCAGGTAGCGCTCGCAGAAGACGGTGCCGTCGCCGAAGGCCGACAACGCCTCGGCTGATGCTGCCTCGATCTCGGTTGCCAGGTCTTCGAGGCGCGTTACGACCCGCATGCCGCGTCCGCCGCCGCCTGCTGATGCTTTCACCAGGACGGGGAGGTTTGCTGCGGATACTTCGGCGGGTGTCAGCTCGGTGAGGACTGGGACGCCGGCGGCGGCCATCAGCTTTTTGGCTTCGATTTTCGAGCCCATGGACGAGATTGCGTCGACTGGTGGGCCGATCCAGGTCAGGCCGGCGTCGATGACTGCCTGGGCGAAGGCGGCGTTTTCGGACAGGAAGCCGTAGCCAGGGTGGATCGCGTCGGCGCCCGCTCGCTTGGCTGCCTCGATGATCAGGTCGGCGCGTAGGTAGGTGTCGGCGGGTGTGTTGCCCGGGAGGTGTACGGCCGCGTCTGCTTCCTTCACAAACGGCATGGATGCGTCCGCGGTGGAGTGGACGGCGACCGTGGAGAGCCCGAGGGTGCGGGCGGTCCGGAAGATCCGCCGCGCGATCTCGCCGCGATTGGCGACCAGTACCGAGGTGATCACGCGAGCCTCCTCGGCGCGGTGAAGGGAAAAGCGGGTGGCGCGGTGGGCATCGTCGATCACATCCTGAAGACGCCGAAGGAGGTGGTGCCTTCGACTGGGGCGGAGTGGATGGCGGACAGGCAGATGGCCAGTACGGTCCGGGTGTCCCGCGGATCGATCACCCCGTCGTCGTACAACCGTCCGGACAGGAACATCGGCAGCGACTCCGCCTCGATCTGCCCCTCGACGTACGCGCGCAACTGCTTGTCGGCCGCCTCGTCGTACGGCTGCCCTTTCGCCTCGGCCGCCGCCCGCGCCACGATCGACAGCACGCCGGCCAACTGCTGCGGCCCCATCACCGCGGACTTCGCGGACGGCCACGCGAACAGGAAGCGCGGATCGAACGCGCGACCACACATCCCGTAGTGCCCGGCGCCGTACGAAGCACCCATCAGGATCGAGAGGTGCGGCACCTTCGAGTTGGACACCGCGTTGATCATCTGCGCGCCGTGCTTGATGATCCCGCCCTGCTCGTACTCCTGCCCGACCATGTAGCCGGTGGTGTTGTGCAGGAAGATCAACGGCGTGTCCGACCGGTTCGCCAGCTGGATGAACTGCGCCGCCTTCTGCGACTCCTCGCTGAACAGCACGCCGCGCGCATTCGCCAGGATGCCCACCGGGTACCCGTGCACCGACGCCCAACCGGTCGCGAGCGACGACCCGTACAGCGGCTTGAACTCGTCGAACACCGAGCCGTCCACCACCCGGGCGATCACGTCCCGCGGATCGAACGGGATGCGTAGGTCACCCGGCACGATGTCGAGCAGGTCATCCGCGGCGAGCAGCGGTTCGGCGTACGCGGGTGCCGGCGCCGGACCGCGCTTGCGCCAGTTCAGCCGGGAGACGATCTGCCGCCCGAGCCGGATCGCGTCCGGTTCGTCGACCGCGAAGTAGTCGGCCAGCCCGGACTGCCGCGCGTGCATCGCCGCGCCGCCGAGCGACTCGTCGTCGGCGTCCTCGCCGGTCGCCATCTTCACCAGCGGCGGCCCGGCCAGGAACACCTTCGCGCCGCCGTCGACCATCACCACGTAGTCGCTCATCCCTGGGATGTACGCGCCGCCCGCGGTCGAGTTGCCGAACACCAGCGCGATCGTCGGTATCCCTTCGGCCGACAGCCGGGTCAGATCCCGGAACATCGCGCCGCCCGGAATGAAGATCTCCTTCTGCGTCGGCAGATCCGCGCCGCCGGACTCGACCAGACTGATCACCGGCAGCCGGTTCGCCCGCGCGATCTCGTCGGCGCGCAACGCCTTGCGCAACGTCCACGGGTTGCTGGCGCCGCCCTTGACGGTCGGATCGTTCGCGGTGATCAGGCACTCGACCCCTTCGACCACGCCGATTCCGGTCACCAGGCTGGCGCCGACGGTGAAGTCCGAGCCCCAGCCGGCCAGCGGCGACAGCTCGAGGAAGTACGAGTCGGGGTCGAGCAGCAGCTCGATCCGCTCCCGCGCCAGCAGCTTGCCGCGCTGGTGATGCCTGGCGACATACTTCTCACCGCCGCCGGCGAGCGCCTTCGCATGCTCCTCGTCCAGCGCGGCGAGCTTCTCCAGCATCAGTTCGCGATTGCTCATCCAGTGAACCCCAGTCGTTTGGAGGCCAGGCCGGTCAGGATCTCGGTGGTCCCGCCGCCGATGGCGAGGATCTTCTGGTCGCGGTACTGACGTTCCACTTCGGCCTCTCGCATGTACCCGAGACCGCCGTGCAGCTGCACCGCCTGGTCGCAGACCCACTGCCCGGCTTCCACCGCCGTGTTCTTCGCGAAGCAGGTCTCGGCGATCACGTCCTCGCCGCGTACGGCGCGCTCGGCCACCGCGTGCACGTACACCCGCGCGACATCGATCCGCCGTGCCATCTCCGTCAGTGTGTGCTGCACCACCTGCCGGGAAATCAACGGCCGCCCGAACGTCTCCCGTTGCTTGCACCAGGCAACAGTCAGCTCCAGAGCACGCTGCGCCCCCGCGTACGCCTGCACCGCCAGCGTCAACCGTTCCGCGACGAAGTTCACCGCCAGCTGTACGAAGCCTGAGTCCTGTACGCCGACCAGATTCGCGACCGGGACGCGTACATCCGTGAACGACAACTCGGCGGTGTCCGAGCAGAGCCAACCCAGCTTCTCCAGCTTGCGCGACACCACGAAGCCCGGCGTGTCTCGCTCGATCACCAGCAAGCTGATCCCGTGCGCACCAGGTCCACCCGTACGCACAGCTGTCGTCACGAAGTCCGCCCGGCAGCCGGAGGTGATGTACGTCTTCGCACCGTTGACGACGAAGACATCACCAACGCGTCGGGCCGTCGTACGCACCGAGGCGACATCCGAGCCACCATCGGGTTCAGTGATCGCCAGCGCACCGATCAGCTCGCCGTCCAACGTTGGTCGTACCCACCGGTCGATCTGTTGTTCATTGCCAGCAGCAATGATGTGCGGCAGGGCGATGCCGCAGGTCAGCAACGAGGCGACCAGGCCGCCCGACCCGCCGGCGTAGTGCATCTCCTTGACCACCGCGATCGAGTCGAGCAGTGACCCACCGCCACCTCCAACCGCCTCCGGAAAGCCGACGCCCAGCAGGCCGAGCTGGCCGGCCTTCTTGTGCAGGTCACGCGGTAGTTCACCGGCTCGTTCCCAGTCGTCCAGCGACGGCAGGACCTCGGCCGCCATGAACCGCCGGACCGTGTCGCGTAGCGCGTCCCGCTCGGCTGTCATAGCAGCACTTCCGGCACGTCGACGTACCGCGACCGCAGCCACTCCCCGAGCGCCTTCGCCTGTGGGTCAAAGCGTGCCTGCGCGGCAACGCCTTCGCCGAGGAGGCCCTCGACCACGAAGTTGACGGCCCAGAGATTCGGCAGCAGATAGCGGTGAACGGTCAGCGGACGGGTTTCGGGGAGGAGCGTCTTGAAGAGCTCGGTGGTGAGGGAGTGTGCGAGCCAGCGCCAGGTCTTCTCGTCGCGGACCCACACGCCGACGTTCGCGTCGCCGCCCTTGTCGCCCGAGCGCGCACCGGCGATCCGCCCGAGCGGGACCTCGCGAGTACGCATCCGTCCGCTCGATGCCAGTTGTGGCAACGGCATCGGTGGCTGGATGTCCTCGACCGGTTCGAGCGACCTCGTCTCGGCCGCTGGTTCGATCACCTGGCGCGATCCGTCCGGGAGTACGACCACGTGCTCCACCTCGTGGATGTCGACGTACCCAGCGCGGAACACGCCGTACGGTGAGCCGTCGCCGGGCGGCGCGGTGACATGGAACCCGGGGTAGCTCGCCAGCGCCAACTCGACCGCGGCGCTGCTGAACGCGCGGCCGACCACCTTCGGGTCCGGGTCCTTCACCGCGCAGCGGAGGAAGACGCTGGCCTCCTGCTCGGACTCGGCGTTCGGCTTCTCGGTCCAGGCCAGCGTCCACTTCAGCTCGGCGGGACGCTTCGGCAGCGCCTGCTCCAGCTGGCGCTGGACCAGCTCGGCCTTCTGTTCCAATTGCAGCCCGGTCAGCACGAAGTCGACCTCGTTGCGGAAGCCGCCGACGCTGTTCAGCGAGACCTTGTACGTCGGCGGTGGTGCCTCGCCGCGAACACCGGAGATCCAGACCCGATCGGTGCCATCAGCAACCAGTTCGATCGTGTCCAGGCGGGTGGTGACGTCCGGACCCGCGTACCGGGCGCCGGTGATCTCGTACAGGAGCTGAGCCTTGACGGTGTCGATGGTGACCGCGCCGCCGGTGTGGTCGTGCTTGGTGATCACGCTGCTGCCGTCCGCGTGGATCTCCGCGATCGGGAACCCGGGGCGGCCGAAGTCGTGGAGCTCGGTGAAGAACGCGTAGTTGCCGCCGGTGGCCTGGCAGCCGCATTCGATCACGTGCCCGGCGACGACGGCGCCGGCAAGTTCGTCGTACTGGGTCCGCTTCCAGCCGTGGTGGGCGGCGGCCGGTCCGACGATGACCGAGGCGTCGGTGACGCGGCCGGTCACGACCACGTCCGCGCCGGCGCGGAGGGCTTCGGCGATACCCCAGGCGCCGAGGTACGCGTTGGCTGTCAGGGGTTTGCCGAGGTTCAGTTCGTCGCTGCGGGCGAGGAGGTCGTCGCCTTCGACGTACGCGATCTTGGGGTGCAGGCCGAGGTTGTCAGCCAGGTCGTGGATGGCTTGGGCCAGGCCGGCGGGGTTGAGGCCGCCGGCGTTGCTCACGATCTTGACGCCGCGGTCCAGGGCTTCGCCGAGGTTGGCTTCGAGCTGTTTGAGGAAGGTGCGCGCGTAGCCGAGGGACGGGTCCTTGAGGCGGTCGCGGCCGAGGATGAGCATGGTCAACTCGGCCAGGTAGTCGCCGGTCAACACATCCAGTGGCCCACCGGTCAGCATCTCCTGGACAGCACTGAACCGATCCCCGTAGAACCCGGACGCATTCCCGATCCGAACCACCGCCCCGGAGCCAGCTACCCCATCGGCCGTCCCGGTCATGCGAACTGTCCTGGGCGGCGGCCCTTGCCCGGGAGCCCCGCGAAGGCCTGGATGATCCCCAGCCACTCCTCCGCCTCGGCACCTTCCGCCCGCACCGCCACGTCATCCCGATGCCGCCGCTGCGTCGCCAGCAAACAAAAGTCCACCGCCGTCCCACTCACCCGTTGCGCGGCATCCTCCGGCCCCCACGTCCACACGTCCCCATCAGGCCCGCTGAGCTCCACGAAGAACTCGTCGCCTGGCGGAGTGCGGTTGTTGAGTACGTACGCGAAGTCCCGCGTACGCACCGCAAGATGCGCCACGTGCCGCAACCGGCTGCTCGGCTCCCGCCGGACCCCTAGCGCATCGAATACGTCTTGCCCGTGCGCCCACGTCTCCATCAGCCGCGCGGTAGCCATCGACGTCGGGCTCATCGGCGGCCCGTACCAGTGCATCTTCTCCCCGGCCGGCACCTTCTTCAGCGCCTCCGCGACCTCGGTCCGGGCCTCCCGCCAGTACGTGAGCAGCTGATCGGGCGGCAGCGCGGCAGTCTCGGCCGCACCGTCGTCGACGTACGTGGACGGATTCGCGGCCGCCACCCGCAACGACTCCTTGAACCCGTCCGGATCGGTCGCCGACAACCGCGCCGCCTCGTCGGTCCAGGCCAGGTGCGCGATCTGATGCGCGATCGTCCACCCCTCGGCCGGCGTCGGCGTCGCCCATTCATCGGCCGCCAGCCCACCGACCAGCCGGTCCAGCTCGGCACTCTCGGCCCACAGATCCGCCAGCACGTCATCCAGCCGCACGCCACACTCCCTCAGCAGGGGTTCGGTTCCCCGAGCGTCCCACTGCTGACAAAAAGAATCAACCGTGCTTGTTTTGGGAGATGATCGGCAGCTCGACAGGTAGTACACCCGCGATACGCCGTACGCACCGGCCACCTCACGCTCAAGTGCACTAGGCAGGTCTCGACACGTCCTGTCGAGCTGGCGACGATTGTGATGGAAAGGGTTTCGGAGTAGTCCACTTGGTGTTACTCAGGACCAATGCATGGTTCGCTGCCGGGGAAGGCCGCCGAGATCCGGGCGCTGCTGCTGAGTCTGATCGACACGCTGCCGGAGGGCGCCGCGCTGCCACCCGAGCGCGAGCTGGCCGCGCGCTGGAACGTCGCGCGGATGACGCTGCGCCGCGCGGTGGACGAGCTGGTGATCGAGGAACTGCTGGTCCGCCGGCACGGCAGCGGGACGTACACGACCCGCCCGAAGGTGGCGCGCTGGCTGGGCATGATCGGGTTCTCCGAGGACATCCGCCGCCGCGGGATGCGGCCGGGCAGCACGATGCTCGAGTTCCGGCACCAGAAGGCCGAGCGCGCGGCGGCACGGCGGCTGCGGATCCCGGTCGGCGACGCGATCATCGGGTTCACCCGGCTGCGGCTCGCCGACAACCATCCGATGGTGGTGGAGCGTACGACACTGCCGGCCGCGTATGTGCCCGGTCTGCAGGCCGATGATCTGAACGGCTCGCTGTACGACCTGCTCACCAGCCGGTACGGGATCGATGTCGTGAGCGGCACCTCGCGCCTCGAACCGGTGATGCCCGACGCGAAGACAGCCGGCTGGCTGGACATCCCCACCACGCAACCCTGTCTCGCCGTCCACGGCATCAGCTTCGACAGTCGCGATCGCGTCTTCGAGTACACGTCGGCCGTCTATCGCGGTGACCGCTACGCCTTCACCACCGAGCTACGGACGACCACTCCCAGCCCACGCGCGAACGCCAAAGGGCTGTAGGTCCTAACGGAAGATCCCGGTGTGGCCGAGCGAGTACCGGCCGGGCTGGGGGAAGACGGCCAAGCCGTGCGGCCCTTTGCCGACCGGGATGCGGGCCAAGAGCTTGCCGGTACTCAACCGGATCGCATACACGACCGAGTTGTACCGGCCGGACACCCACAGCACATTGCCGTCCGGCGACACCCCGCCCATGTCGGGACTGCCGCCGCCGGGGATCTTGATCTTCTTCACCACCTTCCGGGTGACGAAGTCGAACAGCGAAATCGAGCCCTCGCCCCGGTTGGTGATGATCAGGTCGCGCGAGTTGCGCGTGACGTACAGCCCGTGCGCGCCCTTGCCGGTCGGGATGAAGCCCTGGATCGCGACCGGCGGATGCGTCGAGACCACCCACATCCCGTTGCTCATCATGTCCGCGACGTAGTAGAACCGCCCGTCCGGCGACAGCTTCACATCCTGCGGCATCGGCGCGTGCATCCCGGCCATCCCGGCCATACTGGGCAGCTTCAGCACCTGCAGTACTTTCTCCGCGGCCGTGTCGACGAGCAGCAGCTGCCCGGAGAACTCACACGACACCAGGAACGTCTTGCCGTCGGCCGCGAAGTCTGCGTGGTTCACCCCGGCACACGGCACCGGCACGGTCTTCTGTACGGCCATCGTGTGCGGATCGCGGAAGACCAGCTGCTTGTCGTTCGACGCCATCACGACCGCGTGCTTGCCGTCCGGCGTGAAGTACAGGTTGTACGGATCGTGGACCGCGACCGGCTTGCCGGGCAGACCGGTGACCGGGTTGATCGGCGTCAGACTGTTGCCGAGGTCGTTGTTCACCCACAACGTCTTCAGATCCCAGGACGGTACGACGTGCTGCGGTTCCCGCCCGGTACGGAACGTGCGGATCACCTTGTACGTCCGCGGATCGATCTCGGTCACTGTGTTGCTGCCGCTGTTCGGTACGTAAATACGCAGCGGCACTCCGCGTACGGCCTTGGCGAACTGTCCCGGCCGGTCCGCGGCCCACACGTCAGTCGGCGAGAGCGGCCGCGGCATGCCGGGAAGGAAGGTAGGCGCCTGTTCGGCCGCTGGTTTGGTCTCTTCGCGTGGGGCGGTCGTCGAGGTCGGGGCGGAGGAAGCGGAAGAGGCGGCGGGGTGGCCGCTGCCGGAGCACGCGCTCGCGGTCAGTGCCACGAGCACGCTCAGAGCGACCAGTCGTTTCATTGCAGCAATTCGCTCAAGGTGACGGGGGCGAGGTGTTTGGCCGACAGACCGGACAGGATCTGCGGGAGTGCCTTGACCGTGACCGGATGGCCGAGATGCAGGCTGACGATCGAACCCGGACGAACTCCGTCCAGGACCGCCTTCACCACGGTCGCGGCAGGTGGGTCCTGCCAGTCGAGACCGTCGACGTCATAGGACACACACGCAGCGTAACCCGCGGCGGCGGCCGACGAGCGAATCAGTGGTGTCGTCTGCTGCGTACCCGAGGCGCGGAACCAGCGCCCTTGGCTGTTCGTGGCGCGGCGCAGAACCGCTGCGCAGTCGCCGATCTCGCGCCGTGCGTCGGCGGCGCCGAGTTTGCGCATCGGCTTGTGGTGCATGGTGTGGTTGCCGAGGTCATGGCCACCTTTCAGGACCCGGGTGGCCATCTCGGGATGAGCGACCAGCCAGGTGCCGACCGCGAGAACGCTGACCTTGGCGCCGGCCTTCTCGACCAGATCGAGTATTTCGGTCCCGAGGGCCGGATCGCCATTGCCGTGAAAGGTCAGCGCGACCTTTGGAACCATCCTCGGGCCGTGACCGATCTCGGTGGCTTCGCTTGGCGGGGCAGGTCGTGGACCGGCCGGTCTCTTCGCGGCCGGGTGCGTTGAGGACGGCGCGGACGCCGGCTGGGAGGCCGTGTCCGGCGGGGCGTTCTTCGCCTGGTTGTCGCTCGAGCAGGCAGCCACCGTTCCCGTACCTATCGCCAGCAGGGCAGACCTCAGTACGGTTCGTCGTTCCACAGCCATGACGGCGAACGTACGCAGCGCCGCCTGAGGGGACGCTGAACCTGGACGCGATGATTGAGGCGTCAAGGTGATTACCTGACGTGGCCGGTTGGTTACTAGGTTGACCAGATGGATCTCGGGAATCCGATCAGTACCGCAGTTCCGTCGCTGGACGGCCCGGTGCTGCAGGTGCTGGCCCGCGCCGACGAGGGCCTGTCCGGCCGGCAGATCCACAAGCTCGCCGGTTCGGGCAGCGTCGCGGGCGTACGCCTGGTGCTGCAGCGGCTGGCCGCGACCGGTCTCGTCCACGTCGACGACCTCGGCAACTCACTGCTCTACCGGCTCAACCGCAAACATCTCGTCGCGCCGATCGTCGAGCAACTCGCGGACCTCCGCAGTACGCTCGTCGCCCGCCTCACCGACGAATTCAGCCGCTGGCTTATCCCGCCCGTCCACGCCGGCGTGTACGGCGCGATCGCCCGCGCCGACGGCGATCTGGACAGCGATGTCGACCTGCTTTTGATCCGGCCGGACCAGCACGAGTTCGAGGACGCACGCTGGGAGGACCAGGTCACGCGCCTGATGCAAACCGTCGTCGACCTCACCGGCAACGCCGCCCACATCTTCGAACTCAGCCAGTCCGAGCTGGCCGATCACCTCGCCACCGAAGCCCCCATCCTGAACGACTGGACCAGCCCGAGCATCCACCTCACCGGCGCCCCGCTGGCCACCGTCCTCGCGGGCAGCCGCCAGCTCGCAATCCACTAGCCGGCGTCGTTCGGTCCGGTTCGAAGTGGTCTAGCCGGAGTGCTTTACCGGGTCGGGTTCGTCCGCGACAGTGAATCGGTGCCTGCATCGTCTGTTGCGTTGATCGGACCACCCGGCCCGGCGGCCGCCTTCACCGCTGCCCTCGACCAGGCCGGTCTCGCGTACGAAACGTACGATGAACTGCCCGTGGAGCTGGCCCGATACCGGGCGGTGGTTGTGCTCGCGGGCACGTATCCGGAGCCGGGGCGGATCGACAGTTCGCGATTGGCGGAGTACGTGCGCGCGGGCGGGTCGGTCTATGTCGAGTACACGCTCGACGACGGGTTCCTGCCGGCCGGTCCGGTACGGGACGCGCATATCGAACGGATCTTCACGCGGGAAGCGCTGGCCGGGATCGAGCCGCTGAGCATCCTCGACGAGCAGCTGTCCCGGGCGCAGGAGGTGATTGCGCCGGAAGGTTTGGTCGAGTTGCTGACGTACGGCTCGGTCGCCGGTACGCACAAGGCGGTGTTCGGTCCGCCCGAGCACACGTTCCCGGCTCTGCTCGACATCCCGGTCGGCGAAGGGCGGTTGCTGTACGCGACGACCGCGCTGAGCCATCACGTCCGCGGCCGCTACAAACCCGTACGCCGGTGGACGCGACTGCTCCAACTCATCGTCGCCGAACTCACGGGCACCGAAGCGCCCACCGACGTGGAAGTCTTCACCGAACCCCGCGTCTGGGTCGCATCCGGCGAACCGGTCAAGGTGGTGGTGCGGTCTGGGGCCAAGCCACCGGTCGCGGATGTCGAGCTGACTGAGGTCTCACCGGGCAGGTACGAGTCGGAGCCGACGGTGCTTCCCGATGGTGAGCACACGTTCGTTGTCGGCGAGCAGAGCGCGACGGTGACGGTCGGCTCGCGGGCCGAGCGGTATCGGCGGATGGTCGATCGGGGAATCGCCTGGTTCGACCGGGCCGGGATGTTCTACGACGCGCCGGACGGGTCGCGCGGCGTCGCGGAAGGGTTCTCGAACGAGATCGGGTTCGACGGGAAGCTGCCGTTCCGGCCGGTGCCGCGGGGCGATTGCTACACCCAGACCGCGCACGCGTTCCGGCTGTACGCCGACCTCGCCGACTTCCCGCGCGGTCATGCGATCGCGGCGAACTTGATGCGGCAGGTTGTGGACGAAGAGCAGCTCACCGATCGCAACCCGTTGTACGGCGCGTTCGAACCGCGCGGCTCGCGGACCGACCTGACCCGGACCAACAATCTGTTCGCCGACGACGGCGGCTGGATCTCGTTGTTCGCGTTGATCTCCGGTCACCTCGAAGCCGGGCTGCGCGGGGTCGAGTCGCTGATCCGGACCGCGAACACCGAGCTCGGGCTGCAGGTCGACCCGTGGCGTACGCCGTCCACGCTGATGGTGAAGGGCTGGGACGAGTTCGGCCGGAGCCCGATCGAGGACGGTCTGGATCTGACGTCGCATTGGCAGAGCTCGGCGTTGTGCGCGTACCTCTACGCGTACGGGATCACCGGCGAACCGTCGTACCTGGAGATCGCCGAGCGCGGGCTCGACCACATGGCGTCGCATCATCCGCGCGCGCGGTTGGAGACCAGCCGGACCTGTGAGGCAGGGCGGTTCCTGCTGCCGCTGGCCGGCGGGTACTTCTACACCCGCAAGCCCTTGTACCTGGAGACCTTGCTCGATTTGGCCGCGTACTTGAAGAGCCGCCAAGGTCCGGACGGTGGATTCGCCGAGTGGGACGGCAAGTGCCCGCCGAGCAACGAGGCGTACGGGGTGGACGAGGCCTCGATCTTCCAGGCGAACGGCGATCCGGTCACGGACCAGCTGTACGGCTCGCCGTTCGCGGCCTGGGCGCTGCCGATCGTCCACCAGATCACCGGCGAGCCGGTCTTCGCGGAGCTCGCCGAGGGGGTGCTTGATTATCTGAGCCGGATTCAGATCGACGATCCGGACGACGAGCAGTTGCACGGTACGTGGCAGCGCGCGTTCGACTTCGAGGCCTGGGAGTACTTCGGCTCGAACGCCGACATCGGCTGGGGCCCGTACTGCGTCGAAACCGGCTGGTCAGTCGCGCCGACCTTGATCGCCGCCATGCAGTACCTCCAGGGCAAACCCTTCTTCCCAGAGGTTGAAACCGCCGGAAGGAATGAGGTCGTTGCTTCGGTGCGCTCCGAGTTCGACTCGATCCTCGCCGGGGAACCAGCCGAGCCCACCTTCCACCTCCGCGCCGACGGCCGGATCATCCGCCGTCAAGGAGGCGTCCAGGCAATCCTCGGGGACCTAGAGGCAGCCGGCGAACCAGCCTGGGCCCGCAACGACCCGTGGAACTCCTACGAGATCTACGTCCGCGGCACCGACAACCACCTGCACCACACCTACCTCGACGACCGCGCCGGCCAAGGCCGCTGGCAGCAACTCGGCGACCTCGAACTCGCCGACGACCCAGTGGTCGCCTTCAACCCGGGCGCCGACGCCATCGAGGTCTACGTACTGGCCGCCGACCGCCGAATCCACCACTGCTCCATGATCGACGTCCGCGGCGGCCACACCCCATGGGAACCTGTGGGTACGCTGCACTTCACCGGTTCACCCGCCGTGATGTACGACGAGAACCTCGGCACCGTCCGCCTCACCGCGAACGACACCGCCGGCCAAGACCGCCGTACCCGCAAGGTGAACCGCTGGCACCTCCCCTGGCAGGACTACTCGCACTGGTTGACGTCCTCCCCATCATGACCGACAGGGATTCCAACTACTACGCGGAGGTAGTGCGTTGAGGTTCACGCTTCGACGAAACCACTGCTGGCGTTTCTCGGCGTGCTCTGACGGCCCGCCCGGCCGCGATATTGACTGCTGCGTTCACGTCTGCGTTGGCTCGGTGCCCGCAGGCGACGCACCGGAAGAGCGCTTGGCTCTCGCGATTCTCCGGTGCGCAGTGCCCACAGACACTGCAAGTCTGCGATGTGAAAGCGGGGCTGACTTTCTCCAGGCGTCCAGGTGCCTTGTCCTCCAAACGAACGATCAAGGCACCCCAGCCGCCGGCCAGAATGCCGCGATTGAGCGCAGCCTTGGCATCGCGCCGGTTCGGGAGGTACCTGCCGGGTCTCGCCGGATCGAGCTTTGCTTTCGGCTTTCGGACGAGTTGCTTGATGCGAAGATCCTCTACCCGGATGATATCGAACCGCCGAGCCAGGTCGGTGCTGGTCTTCTCCACCCAGTCCTTCCGGCGATCTGTGGCCCGGGCGAACATCTTGGCGATTGCCGCCTTTACCCGTCGCCGTCGCCTGGAACCCGGGCAGGAACGGGAGAGCCGTCGCTGCAGGTGTTTCAGTCGTACCTCTTCGGTTGCCGACAGCCCAGGACAGCTCAGTTGCTCCCCGGTCGACAACGTCGCCGAGACGACGACGCCGAGGTCCACTCCGATGACCCCACCGTTGCCAGGAGCGGGAATCTCCGGTGGAATGGCGGCAAAGGCGATGTACCAGCGGCCGGCGCGGTCCTGGACGATGCGGTACGACCTACTGGCCGGCACAGGGCGCGAAACCCGCAGGCGTATCCAACCGATCTTCGGCACCTGCACGACAGCCCATCGTCGATTCTTGCTGATCAGTCGCGAGGCTTGATGTGCGACGATCCGGAAGCCTTCGTGGACGCCGGCAGTCCGCCAGGTGGGGCGTCGATGAGTACCGCGGTAGAAGGACTGGACGGCTTGATCGAAGTCTCGCAACGCCTGCTGTTGGACGATCCGGGACCCGGCGCGGAGCCAACTGAACTCGGCTCGAGCCTCGGTCAGTTGCCGGTCCTGCGCGAAGTACGACGGTGTCGACCTCCGTCCCTTGGTCCACGTCAACCACTGCTCGAGTGCCAGGTTCCACACGTAGCGGGCATGCCGGCAGTGCTCTCGCAGCATCTGCTCCTGCCGCGGACTCGGATACAGCCGGAACCTGGACACAGCATCTACTCAATCAGTCAGCATGGACATTTCTTGAGCTCGGAAGGGAGGCGGTCGCGGCGCCGGTCAGCTGACCAGGAGTCCCTGCGACCACTACCTCAATGAATCGCATTGCTATTGATGGTGGTCAGTCTGCTCTTCGGCTTCGGGTGTTGCCTTCGGGGCGGACCGGCGTGGGGCCTGGATACACGCATGGGCCGGATGCGCTGGTGAGGATGCTCGACGCGATTCGGGCCGCGGCGGCTGAGGTTGAGTTGCGTGGGCCGGTTGAGGTGGTCGCGCTGGGGCTCACCGGTTATCCACAGGCTCCGGGGGTCGCGGAGCGGTTCGCCGGGCAGGTTGGTGAACTGCTGGATGCGGACGAGGTGCGGTTGACCCAGGACATGGTGACCGCGCACGCCGGGGCGTTGCCCGACGGGTACGGCGTGGTGGTTGCCGCAGGCACCGGGTTGGTGTGTCTCGCGGTCGACCGGGACGGGACGTGGCGGAAGCTGGACGGTCACGGGTACCTGTTCGGTGATGCGGGGAGTGCGTTCGCGATCGGCCGCGCGGGATTGGTCGCCGTACAGCGGGCGCGGGACGGACGCGGACCGGTGACGAAGCTGGCCGACACCGCGATCGACCCGGTGACGCTGTACCGATCGTCGACATTGGTCGACGACGTGGCCCGCTTCGCCCCGGAAGTACTTCGTTGTGCCGCGGAAGGTGATCCGGTTGCGCACGAGGTGCTCGTACACGCCGCTGGTGATATCGCTGAGACGATCGGCGCGGCAGTCGCGCAGCTTGCGGGCGAAGGACCGGTGCCGGTCGCCTGCGTCGGCGGGCTGTTCGCGGGCGCCGGTGAGCAACTACTGACCCCGGTCCGCGCGGCCCTGCCCGCCCGCGCTCGGCTCATCCCAGCCGCCGGCAACTCGCTCGACGGCGCCGAACGGCTCGCGACCGGTCCGACCGGGACGTACGCGGACCTGATCGTGACCTACCGTCGATGAGAGCGCTTGCACCCGGCACCCTGGTGGTGTCCTGTCAGGCAGGTCCCGAGAACCCGCTGTACGGTCCGGCCGGGATGGCGCTGATGGCCCAGGCCGCCGAGGCGGGCGGAGCCGGCGCGATCCGCGCGAACGGACCGGACGACATCGTCGCGATCCGGGCGGTCACCGAGCTGCCGATCATCGGCATCCACAAACTCGGCGATCCGAGCGGGGTATTCATCACCCCGACGTACCAGGCTGCCGCCGGCATCGTTGCCGCCGGAGCCGACCTCGTCGCGCTGGACGGGACGCTACGACCCCGCCCGGACGGCCGCCCGCTGGCCGATCAGATCGACCGCATCCACGCCGAGCTCGGCGTACCGGTGATGGCCGACGTGGACACCCTGGACGCCGGTCTGGCGGCCCGGGACGCGGGCGCCGACGTGGTCGCGACGACGCTGTCGGGCTATACCAATGGCCGTCCGCCGGCCGGACCTGATGTCGAACTGGTCCGGCGGCTCGCGGCGAAGCTGGACTGCCCGATCGTTGCCGAAGGCAGGATTCGGACCCCCGACGACGTCCGCAGGGTGTGCGATGCGGGCGCGTACGCGGTGGTGGTCGGGCACGCGATCACCAACCCGATGGACCTGACCGCGCGGCTGGTCGGTGCGATTCCGCTGCCGTAGAGCAGATCAGTGGTCTAGTCCATCTTGTCGATCGAGGTCGAATCCCCTTCCGCCCGGACGGCCGCCGGGCGTATCCATGTCCCAGCCCGTGCCCCAACGGCGAGAGGACGCACCATGATCGAGGTCGACCGTCGTACCCTGCTCCGCGCCGCGCTGGCCGGCTCCGCCGTCGCCACCCTCGCCGCCTGCGCGAAGCCGGTCCAGGACAAGACCGCGGCCGCCGGCACCGGGACCTCGGTGGACGGCAGCAAGCCGCTGGAGTTCTTCAACTTCGACGGCGGCTACGGCAAGGAATGGACCACGATGCCGCTGGATCTCTACCGCAAGGAGTTCCCGAAGGCGGACGTGAAGCTGACCAGCGGGCAGCAGCTCCAGCAGCAGCTGCAGCCGCGTTTCATCCAGGGCAACCCGCCCGACCTGATCGAGAACGTCGGCCTCGACGGTGCCACCCTGGCCGCGCAGAAGCAGGTCATGGACATCGGCCCGCTGCTGGACCTGGACGCGTACGACGAGCCCGGCAAGAAGGTCCGTGACACGCTGCTCCCCGGCGTCGCCGAAGCGGGGCGGTACGACGGCGTGAAGTACGAGATGCCGTACGTGTTCGGCGTCGGCGGGATCTGGTACAGCAAGCCGATGATGGACAAGCACGGTTGGGCGTACCCGAAGCACTGGGACGAAATGCTCGCGCTCTGTGCGGAGATCAAGAAGACGACGGACATCGCGCCGTGGACGTACCAGGGCAAGTTCCCCGGGTACCTGACCAACCCGATGCTGATGACCGCGTACAAGGCCGCCGGGCCGGACCTGAAGAAGAAGGTCGACAACCTGGAGCCGAACGCGTGGCGCGATCCGGCGCTGATCGCGGCCGCCGAGGGCTACCAGGAACTGGCCGCGAAGGGCTACCTGCTGGAGGGCTCGCAAGCGCTCTCACACACGCAGTCGCAGACGTACTGGGCGCAGGGCAAGGCGGTCTTCATCCCGTGCGGCGGCTGGCTGGAGAACGAGCTCGGCGCGATCGCACCGAAGGACCTCGGCATGACGATGGTCCCCGTACCGGGCATGTCGGCGGCGGACAAGGCGCCCTTCGAAACCGTCACCGGCGGACCCGGCGGCGCGCTGATCGTGCCGGCGAAGGCGAAGAACCCGCAAGGCGGGATGGAGCTGCTGCGGATCATCCTGTCCAAGCAATGCATGCGGAACTTCACCCAGGTGACCAAGTCACTGACCGTGGTCAAGGGCGCCAGCGACGGGGTCGAGCTGTCGTCGGCGAACAAGTCCATGCAGGCGGTGATCGAGGCAGCCGGGACGAACATGTTCGCTGACTGGCAGTTCCGGATCTGGTACAAGAAGCTGCTGGACAACTCGGACAAGGCGATGGCCGCGCTGATGAACCGCGAGGTCACGCCGGACGAGTGGAGCAAGCAGATGCAGAAGTACGCCGACGAGACCGCCAAGGACCCGTCGATCAAGAAGTTCCACGCCTGATGCACCACGGGAAGTACCGGTTCATCATCAGTCTGCTGGCGGTTCCGCTGGCCGTGTACGCGGTGTTCGTGGTGTCGCCGTACGTGCAGGCGTTCCCGATCGCGTTCACGAACTGGGAAGGACTTTCGGCGAGCTACCAGTACATCGGGTTCGGGAACTTCGTCACGCTGTTCCACGACTCGGTGTTCTGGGTGGCGCTGCGGCACAACCTGTTCCTGCTGGTGTCGCTGCCGGTCATCATCGTCACCCTGTCGCTGTTCTTCTCCGCGGCGCTCAACTACCAGGGCGGCGTACCGGGGTCGCGGATCTACAAGGTCGTGTACTTCTTCCCGGGCGTGCTGTCGATCGCGATCATCGGTGTGCTGTGGCAGTTCGTCTTCGAGCCGCGGAACGGGTTGCTGAACGGGTTCCTGCGGGCGATCGGCCTGGACGGGCTGGCGCGGTTGTGGCTCGGCGACGGCAAGACCGCGCTCGGGTCGATCATGGCCGTGGTGGTGTGGGGCGGTGTCGGGTTCTACGTCGTGCTGTTCACGGCCGCGATGTCGGCGATCCCGCGCGAGTTGTACGAGGCGGCGACGCTCGACGGAGCCGGCGCGGTGCAGTCGTTCCGGCGGGTGACGCTGCCGCTGATCTGGAACACGGTGCAGACCGCGCTCGCGTTCCAGGTGATCGGCGCGCTGGACCTGTTCGCCTTGGTGAAGATCCTGTCGGTCGGCCCGGGCGGTCCGGACGATGCGACCCAGGTGATCTCGCTGTACATGTACACGAACGCGTTCACGTACGGGAAATTCGGGTATGCGTCCGCGATCGGTGTCACGTTGTTCCTGATCAACATGATCCTGACCCTGCTCACGTTCCGGCTGACCCGGCGCGAGCGGGTCGAGTACTGAGGAGCGCTGGATGGTTCGCGGCCGGGTGCTGGGTGGCGTGTCGCAGGGGTTCCTGCTGGTGTGGGGCGCGATGGTGGTGTTCCCGTTGTTGTGGGCGGTGCTCAGCTCGTTCAAGTCCGATCAGGACATCTTCACCAGCCCGTGGAGCCTGCCGACGCGCTGGCGGTGGGACAACTTCTCGCGGGCGTGGAACGAGTCGCACATCGGCACGTACTTCTTCAACAGCGTGGTCGTCGTCCTCGGTGGTGTCGTACTGACGCTGCTGCTGTCGTCGGCGGTCGCGTACGTGCTGGCGCGGTTCGAGTTCCCGGGGTCGCGGGCGCTGTACTACGTGTTCGTCGCGGGGATGGTGTTTCCCGGGTTCCTGGCCTTGGTGCCGCTGTTCTTCGTGGTCCAGAACCTCGGGCTGCTGAACACGTACCTCGGGCTGATCCTGGTGTACGCGGCGCACGGGATGTCGTTCTCGGTGTTCTTCCTGACCGCCTTCTTCCGGACCCAGTCCAAGGAACTGGCTGAGGCGGGACTTGTGGACGGGTGTTCTCATTGGGGTGTGCTCTTTCGCATCATGCTGCCGCTCGCCAGGCCCGGTCTGGTCAGCATCGGCATCTTCCAGTTCCTCGGCATGTGGAACGAATACCTGCTGCCGCTGGTGCTCAACACCGACGAGAAGCGGTACCTGGTCACCCAGGGCCTGGCCAACATCGCGGTCACTCAGGGCTACCACAGCGACTTCTCCGGGCTGTTCGCCGGACTCACCATCTCGATAATTCCGGTCCTGGCCGTATATCTTGGATTCCATCGCCAGATCAGCGCCGGCATGACCGCGGGAGCCCTCAAATGACTGAACTCCTCCTGGCCGCGACCGCCCTCGACGTGACCCCACCGCCCGGCCACCGGCTCGACGGGTACGCCGCCCGCGCCGGCCTGTCCACCGGCACCGCCGACCCGCTCAACGCCACCCTGATCTGGCTGTCGACCGCCGACGATCCGGGCGTACTGTGGCTCACCCTCGACGCGATCGCCGCCGGCCATCAACTGTGCACCGAGCTGGCCGAGGCCGCCGGTGCCGCGGCCGGCATCCCGCCCTCCCACGTCGTCGTCTCCGCCTCACACACCCACTCCGGCCCGTCCGGCTGGACCGGCGAAATCCATCCGGTGATCCCGGCCGAGCGCGAGTCCGACCTGGTCGACTCGTTGATCGGCGCGGTCCGCGCGGCCCGGTTGGAGCGCCGGCCGGTCACTGCGTCGTGGCGTTCGATCGAGGTCATCGGCGTGGGTACCAACCGGCACCGGAAGAACGGCCCGCACGACAACACGGCCGGCATCCTCGCGCTGCATTCACCCTCCGGTTCGCTCGAGGCCGTACTGCTGGACTTCGCTTGTCATCCGACCACGTACGGTCCGGAGAACATGCAGTACTCGGCCGACTGGCCCGGCGCCGCCCGCGCCGCGCTCGCGCCTGCCGTCGTCGGCTTCCTTCAGGGCGCCGCGGGTGACGTCAGTCCGCGGTTCACCCGCCAGGGCCGTGGGGCGGCCGAGGTCACGCGGCTCGGTTCGCTGCTCGCCGGCCGGGTCCGCGAGGCGCTCGCCCAACCGGGCCTCGAGCTCCTACAATCAGCGCCGGCCATCCGCCGTACGACCCTCACCTTGCCGGTCCGCAGCATCCCACCGGCCGACGAATCGGAGAAACTCGTCAGCGCGGTCGAAACCCGCGTCAACGCCACCGACGACCCCTCCAGCCGCATCACCCAAACCCGCCTCGACGGAGCCCGCGGCCAGGCCCTGATGGCCGCCGCCAACCTCCCCCCGGCGCTGGACCTGTCGGTCAGCACAGTCACCTTCGGCGAGGTCTGCTGGATCAACCTCCCGGTAGAACTCTTCGCCGTCCACGGCGCCTGCCTCCAGTCCGACAGCACCCACCCCATCACCCGAGTCATCGGCTACACCGACGGCTACTACGGCTACGTAGTAGACCCCTCAGCAGCCGAAGCCGGCACCTACGAAGCCCTAATAACCTTCTTCGACCAACCCACCACAAACCAACTAATCAAAGAAGCCGCCGACTTCATGAACACCTGACCCACCCCCGCGTACTCCGAGCCTCAGTCAGACCTGAGATCACGGCGACAGCTACCCGGTCATGTGTGAAGAGCAGCACTTGGTGGACATCATTTGAACGTCCTAGTACTGTTTAAGACAGCAAAGACTTCGGCTTCTTGCCTTCGCGGTTCGTGAGCCAGGTTGGCCCTCGGTGTAGCTACGGCAGCCGGGGGTTTGCTGTTTCTAGGGCAGCTGTACGACATGAGTGCAGTTCTCGATGGTCTCGAACATCTCACCGCGCCGGAACACCGACTTCTGCCGGTAGGCGCTGCAGACCAAATCGGGCAGCCACAGCAAGTGCTCCGTACCCGGGGAGACAGCAAGGAAGGGCGCCGTCTCGGTGATCGCCCCGGACCGGATGAGTTGCGTACGGACGGAGCGATCGTAGTTGTTGATCCGCGCCGTCCGGTGTTCCTCGACAACGGTCAGTCCGACGGGCGGGTGACCGCCATGTTCGGCGTTGTGCAGGGCAACGAGGAGTCGTCCGAGAACCGCTCCACGGGCTTGGGTTCCATCAGTTTCCGTCGGCTCGATGGAGACCTTGTCGACGATGACGCAGGTCTCGTCCGGCACACGAAAGGCCTGAAGCAGCTCGCGTGCCTGCTCGCGGCCTTCCCTGGTCCTCAACTGATTGGTCGTGTGCCACCAGCCAGATGGAACGATTGAGTCCAGTTCGTTGCGGAGTGGGTCTCTGTCCTGTTCAAGAACGACGACCGCCGCCATCACATAGAAGCGCCGACGGCCGTCGTTCTCGACGTGGTACGTCTCGTCGAGATATGCGACCGGTTCGGTGCCGGCGCGCTCGTAGTGAACCTTCAGGACGTTGTGTTGCCCTGGTCCAGCGGGCGGTGTCATCTCGTGATCTTCGACGAATCGCCTACTACGCGCAAACTGAACTCCAGGCGGCAGATCTTGCACTTTGTGGGAGCACCACTACCCGTTCTTATGCACGGTGGCATTGCGCGTTACCTTCGTGGGTGAGTGCGTCGACGGCTGGTCTGGAGGGAAGCTTGTACACGCCGGCTGCGGATGAAGTCGCGGATGCGTTTGGGCTGGGTGTGCCTAGTGGTGAGCTTGTGCATGTCAGGCGTGGTGATACCGACACCTGGCGGGTCGACGCGGCGAATGGTAGGTACTTCGTGAAGGGGTACTTTCCGACAACCGGCGGTCAGTTTCAGGGTGAGCGGCTGATTGATCAGCTGGCGGTCGCGATGGAGTTCGAGCGGAAGGCGCTCGACGCGGGGATCGACATGCCGCGCCCGGTCAGGCCGGTGAACCCGCTGCTGGGCTGGGTGACCCGCATCAAGGATCGGCTGTTTCGCGTCCACGGATGGATCGAGCACCAATCGCCGCAGGCCGACGAAGATGTCGCGACCTGGCTCGGTCAGACGATGCTGCGAATCCATCAGCTGCAGCCGCTCGACGGTGTTGGGCTGCCGAGCTGGTGGCGGCATGCGATCCATTCGCCGGCGACGTGGGAAGCCTGGTTCGCCAAAGCCCGCCAGCGCGACGCACCTTGGGCGCAGCTGGGTCACGACATGATCCCGCACCTCCTCGCCGCCACCGAACGCATCTCGCAGCTCATCGACCTCGCCCCGGACGTGGTCACAACGCACGGCGACTTCAAAACCCACAACATCGTCAGGTCGCCCACCGGTCCCGTCCTGGTCGACTGGGACACCGTGCGTACTGACAGCGCAGCCCTCGAAGCCGGCCGGGTCGCGTACATCTTCGGAGCCGGCGAACCGGATCGAATCAAGCGCATCCTCGACGCGTACGCAACAGCCGGCGGCGAACTGACCTGGGCCGGACCGGATCTCTTCTTGAGCGTGATCCGGAACCACATCCAGGTACTCAGCGAGCACGTTCGCGTCGCACTGGACGAGTCACCGGCCGCGCGCTGGATGGGTACGCCGGAAACGATCGAAACCACCATCACCACCAGCCTGCGAACCCTCCCCACCAAGCTCACCCACCTGAACCACCTAACCGCCACCCTCACCCCGCGCCCCTCCTAACCACCACCAAACCGACAGCACGGGGGCTGACCCCTCAGATGGTGGGTTGCCCCCTCGAAATTCCAGGGGGCAACCCACCATCTCAGGGGCCAGCCCCTGAGATGGCACCGCCCGGCCGCGGGCCGATCCCGCGCGGGGCGCTAACCGCGCCACCTAACCGACAGCACGGGGGCTGACCCCTCAGGGGGAGGGTTGCCCCCTCGAAATTCCAGGGGGCAACCCACCATCTCAGGGGCCAGCCCCTGAGATGGCATCGTCCAGCCGCGGGCCGATTCCGCGCGGGGCGCTACCGGTCGCCGCCCGGCACCGGTCGGCGAGAAGGGCGTGCTCAGGGGGCGGTGGTGCGGATGGTGGTGGCGGCTTGGTGGAGGTGGGTGAGGGTGGTTTGGACGGCGCGGCGGGGGGTGTGTTCGGGGCGGTACAGGGCGTCGATGTGGCGGCGGGTGTGGACGCCGCGGAGGGGGCGGAGCGCGACGCGGGGGTGGCGGCGGGCGGTCCAGCGGGGGATGAGGGCGAGCCCGGCGCCAGCGGCGACGAGTTCGGTGACGACGGTGAATTCGTTGACGCGGTGGACCAGGTCCAGGCGGTGGTTCGCGGCCGCGCCGATCGCCTCGATCGTCGCCATCAGCGGGAACCCGTCGTGCACGGTGATCCACGGTTCACGGGCAACATCCCGCGGCGTCAGCATCCGCTTCGAGGCCAACGGATGGCCGACAGGGACAGCGACGTCGAGCGGTTCGCGCAGCAGCGGGGCGACGGCGACCGTACGCGGCCAACCGACGGCATGATCAAGGCGGTGCGCGAGCACGATGTCGTACTCGCGGGTGAGCGCCGGGAACTCGTCCTGCGGCACATCCTCGTCATGCAACCGCAGCCGAGGCCCCGCCTTTTCGCCGGCCAACCGGACTTGAGGACACACGTCCGCCGACCCTGCCTTGAGCAGTAGCGGAAAGAAGGCCGCTGCCGCACTGTGAAAGGCCGCGATCGACACCGAACCGTTGGGCTGGTCAATGAATTCGTCGACCGCATGCCGCGCCCGCGCGAGCGCCAGCTCCACGTCCGCCGCGGCACCAGCCAGCGCCTGACCGGCAGCGGTGAGTACGACCCGCCGCCCGTCGCGTTCGGTCAGCGGCACCGGGATCGACCGCTGCAACAGCCGCAACTGTTGCGAGATCGCCGACGGAGTGACGAAAAGTGCATCGGCCGCCGCCGTCACGCTGCCCAGCTCGCCGACTTCCCGCAGGACCCGAAGCTGCCGTTCGTCCATGAAGCACACTGTAGGCGTACTACAACCTCATTGAAGAACCTCGTTCTTGGCTACAACGTCGTGATCGGTCACCGTTGGACCCGTGCCCGTTTCCCGTCGTATCGACCTTGTCCTGCTGATGGTCGCCATCGTCTGGGGATCGAGCTACCTGGCAGCGAAAACCGCGACCGCCACCCTGCCGGTACTGACGGTCCTGTTCCTCCGCTACGCCATCTCAGCGATCGCGCTGCTGTTCGCGGTCCGCCGCATCACCCGCGCCGAACTCCGGTTCGGGATCGTACTCGGCCTGACCCAAGCCACGGTCCTGGTGATCGAAACGTACGGCGTCACCCACACCAGCGCCGCGAACGCCGGTCTGATCATCAGCCTGACACTCGTCCTCACCCCACTCCTCGACCGCCGTACGCTGCCACCGCGCTTCTATCTCGCCGCCGCGACCTGCGTACTCGCTGTCGGCCTGCTGATGGCCGGCAACGGCCTGCACCGCCCCGGCCTCGGCGATCTGTTGATGCTCGCGGCGGCCGTCGTCCGCGCGGGTCACGTCGCGCTCGTCGGCCGGCTCGCGACCGGTCTCCGGCCGACACCGCTGACTGCAGTCCAGACCCTCGTGGGTACGGCCCTCTTCGCCGCGCCCGCGATCACCCACCTGCCCAGCTTGCACGCCACAACCACGTGGCTCCAGGTGACCTACCTCGCCTTGTTCTGCAGCGTGTTCGCGTTCTTGGCGCAGACCTGGGCCGTGCAGCGTACGTCGGCCAGCCGCGCCAGCCTGCTCCTCGGCACCGAACCGGTCTGGGCCGTTGCCATCGGCATCGGTCTTGGCAACGAGCACCTGACGGTACCGGCGGCGATCGGCGCCGTACTCATGCTGGCCGGAACCACCTGGGGCCAATCCATCGAACGAACCCACCGGGAGTCGACGTCCAAACCGCTGACACCTACCCCCACTTGATCAGCCTTCTGGACACCCCCGGCTTCCGGCTACAGAGCCAGCTCCGGCGCGAGCTTCTTGGCCGGCCAGACGCGTTGCTTGCGGGCCGCGAGCGTCGAGGCGGCGATGGCGACGACGAACCAGGCACCCAGCGCGAGCAGGTCCTTGCCCAGTGATGCGCCGGGCCCGCCGTACATCAGGTGGCGTACGCCGTCGATTGCGTAACTCATCGGGAGTGCGTGATGGAAGAAGTACAACGGTGCCGGGATCGTCTGCCACGGGAACGTACCGCCCGCGCTGACCAGCTGCACCACCATCAGCACCAGGCCGAGGAACTTGCCCACGGCACCGAACCACGCCGACAGCGCATGCAGGATCGCGACAAACGTGAACGAAGTCAGGATCAGGAACCCAACTGTCAGCCACGGATGCGCCGCGTTGATGCCCAGCCCGAGGACAACCGCGACGAATACCAGCGTGGCCTGCACCGCACCGAAGAGGGCCGGAGTCAACCAGCCGCCCAGCGCCACCCGGAACGGCGACTGCAGCGCGGCCAGTGCACGGGGTGACAGCGGACGAACCAGCAAGAACAGCACGTAAGCACCGATCCAACAGGCAAGGCTTAGGAAGAACGGAGCCAGACCGGCGCCGTAGCTGTCGGCAGTAGCCTGCGAGACGTTCTGCAATGTCACCGGCGCACCCAGCGTCTCCGCGACTGCCTTGCGCTGGTCAGCGGTCGGGTTCGGGATCTGCTTCACCCCGTTGGCCAGACCGGTGTTCAACTGGGTCGCACCGTTCTTCAGCTGGGTGACTCCGGTGGAAAGACTGTTCACGCCAGTCAGGAGCTGACCCTGCCCGGTGACCGCCTGCTTCTCGCCGGCAGCCAGCTGCGTCGCACCGGTGTTCAGCGTACCCAGACCGGTCTTCAGCTTCGCCGCACCCGTGTTCAGCTGATGTGCACCGCTGGACGCCGAACTGATCCCGTTCGTCAATGCCGGCGTCGCCTTGGCGAGTGCGGACGCGCCGTCCGACACCTTCCGCGCACCGGTGGCCAGCTGGTTGAGCTGCTTGGACGTCGACTGGATCTTGGTGTTCGCGCGTACGACAGGCGCGCGCAACTTCGCCGTCTCGGTCAGTACGACGTGGATCTGGTGCTGACTCAGCCCCTCCGCCTTCAGCCGAGCCGCGAGTTGCTTGTCGAACGTGCTCAGATCAGAAACCAACGTGCCGGAGGCCGTAGCGACCTGTCGACCGACGCCGGCGATCTTCTCGTTGCCGTCAGCCACCTGGTCAGCGCCGTTGGCCAACTGCTTCGTCTGCCGCGGCAGTGTCGCCGTCTTGTCCTTCAGCGTGGCCAGCCCACTGTCCAGCTGGGACGCACCAGCCGCAAGAGACGAGGCACCTTGAGAGGCCTGCCCAGCTCCGGACGCCAGCTGGGTCGCACCGGCGGACAGCTGCTTCTGTGCAGTGTTGAGCTGCGTCGCGCCAGTCTGCAGCTTCGTCACGCCGGTAGCGGCTGATGTCAGGCCGGTCTGCAGCTGAGCCGCACCAGCCGCTGCAGAGCTCACCTGCTTGTGGATGGTGTTGTAGCCGGCCAGTAGCTGTGAGGCGGCCGTTTCACTGACCTGCGACGCCACCGTCTTCGTCACCTGCGCCACCACCTGGTTGGCGATGGTGTGCGCGATGTAGTTGTTGGCGTCGTTGGTCAGCAGTTCCAGCTCCGCCTGGCGCGGTTTGAAGTCCGCACTGGACGCCAGGTCCGAGGAGAACGTCTTCGGCAAGACCAGTGCGAACTCGTACGTCCCGTCCGACACCCCCGACGTCGCATCCGCACGGTTCACCTGATGCCAGTCGAAGCTCTTCGACTTCACCAGTTCATCAGCGACCTGCGGTCCGACATTGAGCTTCTCGCCGGTCGCCAGCGTCGTACCCGCATCCTCTACGACAACCGCGGTGGGGATCTTGTTCAGTCGGCCGTACGGGTCGTGGTTCGCGTACAAGTACAGGCCGCCGTACAACACCGGGACCAGCAATAGGGCCACCACGGCCAGTTTGGGCAGCCGCCCAGCCGTGAGGCGCCGCAACTCACTCAAGGCCATCCGCAGCGCGGTCACGCCTCTTTCTCCACTTCGTCTTCTTCGTCAATAGGGGTGACAGGCTCAACCGGAGCCACTGGCTCGACCTGGATTGGATCCGGCTGATCTGTTGAGCCCAGCTGAGCCGCTTTGAGGTCGAGCAACCGTGCCGATGCATCAGCACAGGTGATGATCACGCCGTACCCGTCTGCCGCCAGCGAACGCCCCAGCTCGTACCAACCGTGCGGATCGCCACCATGTCGATCCGGCATGGTCAGAATGACCACCTGTACGTCAGGGCGCGCCACCGTCAACTCAGTGAGCAGCCTGGTGCGTACGGCAACCGGCAGGTGCTCGAACCGTTTGTCGGCATGCTCAGCCGCGTCATGTTCGTCCAGCCACTCCAGCACGGCCTTGCGACCCGCCTTACGACCGGCGATCGCCAGCTCTTCACCCACCACGGTTTGCACCGGCAGCGCATCGTCCGGCTCGGTGATACCGGGTGCGTCGACCACTGCGACCCGGCGGCGCAGCGCGGCCAGATCATCCAGTCCGTCGATCCGGACCGACCCGGTGTCGGGCTTGAGCCGCCCGGACAGCGCGAGCGAGGCCGCAACGTGCCCAGCGCCCGGATAGCCGGTCAGCAGCACCAACTGATGGTCCGCGACCAGCAAAGACGTGGCATGCAGCATCGGTGCGTGCGGCCCGCGCACACTGATCCTGACGGCCCTGAGCTCCATCCTGCGTCCCCGTTCAATACGGTTGTGTATTTAATACAGAACTGTATCCTACTCCTATGGAACCGACCAGGCGGCTCGAACCGGCCAAGCGCCGCCGCTCGAACACGCGGGCCCGGCTGCTCGCGGGGGCCCTCGAGGTGTTCGCCGAGCGTGGGTTCCACGGCGCGTCGGTGGAGGACATCTGCGAGCGGGCCGGATTCACCCGCGGCGCCTTCTACTCGAACTTCGGCTCCAAGGACGAGCTGGTCCTGGCGCTCTTCCAGGCCACCACGGACCGCTTGCTGGAGCAGATCGAGGCGCTGCTCCCAGACCTGGCCAGCCAGCCCGGCACGCTGCTCGACGCCGTCCTGAGCCTGCTCGACGAGACCGCGCCGGACCAGCGGCAGTGGCACCTGATCTCCGCCGAGTTCACCCTGCACGCGCTCCGCGACCCGGACGCGGCCGAGGCGCTGAACAAGCAGCGCACGATGTTCCGCGAGAGTCTGACCAGATTGGTCGAGCAGATCACCGAGACCAGCGGGACCACGCTGACCGTTCCGGCGGAGCAGTTCGTCCGGATGGTGATCGCCGTCCACGAAGGAGCCCGGTCGCAGAGCCTGCTCGAGCCGGGCGAGGTTCCGGCCGGCTCGCTGGAGCACACGTTCCTGCCGATGGTGCTGGAAGCGGTCAGCCGACCTTCACGCTGACGGTGTGCAGGCCGGTCGCGCCGTTGGGGGCGGGCGGCGCCGACGACTCCACCTGTGCATTGCCCTTGTCGTCGAACGCGCGCACCTGCAGTACATGCGTACCCTGCGACGCCTGCCAGGTCCAATGCCACTGCCGCCAGGTTTCTATCGACGCATCCGCCGCGAGCGTCGCCTGTTGCCAAGGGCCACCATCAACGCGTACCTCGACCTTGGACACGCCGACGTTCTGGTCCCAGGACACGCCGGCGACCGTCACCGGGCCCGGGGCGACCTTCTTGCCTCCCGGTACGTCGATCCGCGACGACAGCTTGATCGGACCGAGCTCCGACCAGCCGCGCGGCGTCCAGTACCCCTGGAACTGGTCGAACCGTGTCACCTCGATGTCCACCAGCCACTTCGTCGCGGACACGTACCCATACAAGCCGGGTACGACGATCCGTACCGGGAAGCCGTGCTCCACCGGCAGCGGCTGCCCGTTCATCGCGTACGCGAGCATCGCCTGCCGATCGTCGAGCAGCGTCGGCAGCGGCGTACCCGCGGTGAAACCGTCCTTCGAGGTCGACTGGATCGCGTCCGCGTTCTTCGACGGACCGACCTCCTGGAGCAGGTCCTTCAGGAGTACGCCGGACCACAACGCGTTGCCGATCAGATTGCCGCCGACCTCATTGCTGACACAAGTGAGCGTCACCCACTTGTGGACAACTTGGCGTTTGAGCAGATCGTCGAAGGTCAGCTCGAGCTCGCGATCGACCATCCCGTGGATGCGCAGCTTCCAGTCCGACGGCACGATCTGTGGCACCGTGAGCGCGGTGTCGATCCGGTAGAAGTCCGCGTTCGCCGTCGCCCACGGGACCGCACCGTCGGCCTGCACACCGGCCGGCGGGGCGAGGCTCGGCGGTTGCGGCAGCCGGAGGGCTGCCCGCGCGTCGGCGACCGCGGCGCGGCTCCCGTTCGCGACCCGGCCGAGCAGACCGACCGCGGCGCTGCCGAGCGCGACCCCGGCCGAGAGCTGCAGGAACCCACGGCGACTGACACCGTCGTCCGGGGTATCGACCAGCGGCTCCAGCCGACGACTGAACAGGCGCAGCACGAGTAGCGCGGTCGCCCCGGCGAGCAAGGACGGCAGGAATCCGGTCTGCCCGGAGTCCGCACGGGTGATTGCCGCGGCGACGGCCACAGCGGTGAGGGCGACCGTGATCAGAGCACCGGCCCAGTACCGCCGTACGGCCAGGATGCCGCCGACTGCCGCGAGGACGCCGACAACGAGCAGGATGCCGGCCCGGAGCGCGGTCTTGTCGTGCGTACCGAACCAGGAAATCGCCAGGTCCTTCAGCCACGGCGGCACCCGGTCGATGAAGGCCGAGCCGATCGCCACCACCGGCGTCTGCGTCGTACCCAGGAATCCGGCCACGACACTGCCGACCGCGAGCCCGGCCAGCGCCGCGAGGACACCGCCGACGGCGCCGCGCCACTTGGTTCCACCAGGGGCCTTCGGATCGGCTTGTTGCTTCACTTCTCAACAATTGCGCGACAGGGCGCCCAGCACCAGCCGGGCGCCCCATCCGTTAGTCACGGGTAATGCGAGATGGTTGTCGGGCTCGTCGGTCAGATCCGGTCGGGCGTGATCGGCCCCAATCCCGGCCGGCCGTTCGGCCAGCGGCGGGCGTTGTCCCGGACCCGTCGGAGCCTGCCGAGGACGGCGTCGCGGTCGTCCGCCAACTGGGACATCCAGAGGCTGTCGATCTCGAGCAGGTGGTCCGGCAACGCTTCGCGGAGCCGGCGCTTTCCCTCCTCGGTCAGGACGGCGAACGAGCCGCGGGCATCGTCAGGGCAGGGCTCCCGGCGAACCAGGCCGAGGTTCTCGGCGCGGTCGACCAGCCGGGTGATGCCGCCAGTGGTGACGGTCAGCTCCCGGGCGAGCGAGGTGAGACGCTGCTTCTCCCCGTGGCTGCGGGCAAGCCGCAGCAACAGTTCGAACATTGCCATTTGCAGTCCACTGCGCTTCAGAGAATGGCGCATCAGGTGATCCAGCTCGGCTGCTGCTTCTCGCAGCAGGCCGTAGGCCGTCAGCACGTCGCTTTCCCAGGGTTCGGCGGCGCGAGTGGGTTCTGCATCGGCGAGCGCTAGGGGCGAGCAAAGCGAAGGCGCGATGGTCATGCGCGGACTCTATTAGCTGACTAGGTCACTTCGCTACACGGGGTGACCTTTCGGCTACAGATCGACCCAGAACCGCAAGGAAGTCTGAGCCTAGCGGACCCGGTCCGGGCGATCCGGTCTAGTACGGTCAGAATTTGACCTGCGGGCCGGCCGGAACGGTGGCACGATGACTGTTCGCGCTCGCTGGGGAGGGTACGCATGGCGGTGATCGAGGCGGCCGATCTGGTCAAGGAGTTCAGCCGGCCGGCGGTGCTCCCCGGGCGGTTGCCGCGGCTCCGCGGCCTGTTCAGCACCAAACGCGACATCACCCGCGCGGTCAGCGGCGTGAACTTCCAGGTCGAGCCGGGCGAGCTGGTCGGGTACCTCGGGCCGAACGGCGCGGGGAAATCGACCACGATCAAGATGCTGACCGGCATCCTCACGCCGACGTCCGGGGTGTGCCGGGTGGCCGGGCTGGAGCCGTCCCGGGACCGGGCGCGGAACGCCCGCAACATCGGCGTGGTCTTCGGCCAGCGCACCCAGCTCTGGTACGACCTGCCGCTGCGTGATTCGTTCGAGGTGCTCGGAGATCTCTACAACCTCGACCGGACGACGTACCGCGACCGCGTCGGTCTGTTCACCGAGCTGCTCGACCTGTCGGACTTTCTCGACACACCGGTCCGCTCGTTGTCACTTGGCCAGCGGATGCGGGGCGATCTGGTCGCGGCGATGCTGCATGCGCCGTCGATCCTGTTCCTGGATGAGCCGACCGTTGGTCTGGACGTGGTCGCGAAGGCCCGGCTGACCGAGTTCATCGCCGAAACGAACCGTACGTCGGGGACCACGGTCGTCCTGACCACGCACGACATGGAGGACGTCGAGCGGTTGTGCCAGCGGATCATCGTGATCGACTCCGGCACGGTGCTGTACGACGGTGACCTGGCGAAACTCAAAGAACGTTTCATGCCGTACCGGTTCCTTGTCCTCACTCTTGCTGAGCGAAGTGTTCCTCAGCTTGTGGAGATCCCGTTCGCCACCGAGGTTGATGCGGCGGAGGCCGGTGCGATGGTGGCGTACCCGGACCGTACTGTCGTACTGCGTTTCGACCCGCGGGAGATCGCTACCCCGGCGTTGATCGCGCAGGCGTCGCAGGTGTACCAGGTTGACGAGCTGTCGATAGTGGACCCGCGGCTGACCGATGTGATCGCGCAGCTGTACGACGGCGTACTCACATGAGTGCAGTGCGTGCCTTCCGGGGCATGACGCGCGCGGGTACGCGGTCCGTACTGATCTATCGCGGTGATCTGGTCACTGGTGCGATCACGCTGATCATCCAGGTCGTGCTGGCGATCGCGGTCTGGCGCATTGTGTACGCGGGACGTGCTCCGGTGAACGGGGTGGACGGCACCACGGCGGTGTCGTACGCGGCGATCGCGGCGTGCTTGCAGGCGGTGCTGCTGCCCTGGCAGTTCTCGTCGTTGCCGGAGCGGATCCGGAACGGTCAGATCGCGACTGACCTGACCAGGCCGCTCGGTCTGATGTGGCAGGTGCTCGGGCAGAACCTCGGTGTCCTGGTCGGGCGGTTGCCGCTTGGTGTGGTCGGGCTGGTGGCTGCGGCCTTGCTGGGAGCGCTGACCGGACCACCAGGCCTTGGTGCATTGGTGCTGACTGCAGTGGCGACCGTGGGCGGTGTGGCGGTGGCGATGCTGTGCAACCTGATCGTGTCGATGGTGACGTTCTGGACGTTCGAGGTCAGCGGTCCGCTGATCGTGTACCGGTTCGGCAGCGCGTTCTTGTCCGGGTCGCTGATCCCGCTGTGGTTCATGCCGGGGTGGCTGCGGTCGTCTGTTGAATGGCTGCCGTTCCAGGCGCAGGTGTACACGCCGGTGTCGATCTACCTCGGTCAGACACGTGGTGGTGAAGCGCTGGCGCTGGTGTGCGTCCAGCTGGCATGGGTGGTCGTGCTGACGCTGCTGCTCGAGCTGATCTGGCGCCGCGCTCGTCACAAGGTGGTGGTGCAAGGTGGCTGAGCTGATGCGCCAGTACGTGGTCCTCCAACGCGCTGCATTGCGAGCCCAGCTGCAGTACCGGGTGAACTTCTGGACCACGCTGATGGGCGGCGTCGCGTACCAGGGGACGCAACTGCTCTTCCTGGGCGTGCTGCTCGGGAAGTTCGGTCTGATCGCCGGGTGGGGGTTTCGCGAGGTCGCATTCGTGTTCGCGATGCGGCTCGCGTCGCACGCGCTGTACGTCGTACCGTTCGGGTCCTTGCGGTTGACGGATCTGATCGTGCGGGACGGTGACTTCGACCGCGTACTGCTGCGGCCGGTGAATCCGTTCTTGCAGCTGATCACACGGCAGTTTCCGTTGATGTCGATCGGCGATGCGTTGCTGGGGTTCGGGGCGCTGATCGTGTTCGGGATGCAGGCGCCGGTTGACTGGAGCCTGGCGAAGGTCGGGTATCTGGTGCTCGCGGTGATCGGTGGTGGGCTGGTCGAGACCGGGATTCAGACGTTCTTCTGCGGGCTGTCGTTCGTTGCCGCGTCGACGTTCTCGCTGCGGATCTTCGCGGACAACTCGATCACGCAGTTCTCCGGGTACCCGCTGACGATGTTCGGGCGCGGGGTGTTCTACGGGTTCTGCAATGTGTTTCCGATGGCGTTCATCTCCTTTCTCCCGGCAACCGTCCTGCTGAACCGCACCTCCGACGTCCCGCTCCCCAGCTGGCTTATCGCCGCCTCGCCCCTCGCCGGCATCCTGATCCTCCTGCTCGGCTACACCTTCTTCACCAAGATGATGCCGAGATACGCGAGCCCAGGAAGCTAGCGCTCAGCCTCCTGCTCCCGCGCCTGAACCGTGGCGCCCCGCTCCGGGCCTGTGGATAACTTCCGCGGCGGTCCGGCGATTTTTGCCACCCTTGATCCACACGGTTTTCCGCCTTGGATCGGGGAGTTCAGATGAGCGGCACCAACGAGCAGCAGTCACCGTTCGGCCGCGGTTTCCTCGCGGCCTGCATCGTCGTCGGTGCCGTCATCCTGTGCGCCGCGACTCTGCTGATAGCCAACCTGACCTCCGCCGAACCAACCGCCGTGGAAACCACCCCAGCGACGCCTGCAGACCCTGTGACGCCTGCAGACCCTGTGACGCCCGTGGCCGCCGCGACGCCCGTGGACCCCGCGACGCCTGTGGACCCCGCGGCGTCCACCGGTTCCGCGCAGTCCCGTCAACCGTCTGCTGGCTGCCACCTCCCGGGCGGCGATCAATCGATCCCTTCCAAGGCCCCGATCCCGGACAGCTGGGAGGTGAGCCGGCGAATCGTCGTCCCCCGCTCCACCACCTACGGCCCGGCCGGCACCGACTCGGACGGCTTCCGCAGGTGCTTCGCCCACTCCCCGACCGGCGCCGTGTACGCCGCCTACAGCGCGTACGCCGCGATCGCCGACCAATCCGTCATCGTCAGCACCGCCCGCAAACTCATGCTCCCCGGGCCGGCCACCGATGCCCTGATCCGCAAAGTACAAGCGCAGTCGTCCACCAGCGGGTACACGACTCCGCAACTCGGCGGCTACCGCATCATCGACGCCGGCCCGGATCGCGTCACTCTGATGCTCGCGATGCCGGTCGAGTCCGCGTACATGAGCCTGAACTTCACGCTCGTCTGGCACGACAATGATTGGCGCCTCCAACCACCATCGGGCGACGAGCCGGTCGGCGCCCCGTACGCCCAGCACCGTGACCTGTCCGGCTTCGTCACCTGGAGCGGTGTCTGATGTGCGGCCCACTCGAGGTCAGTTGCCAGGTCAAGGAGGGTTTCCAGGCGGTCGCGGTGAACGTACTGGACCAGCTCCGGCAGGAAACCACCCACGCCGCGCTGAACACGCTGCAGTCAGCCAGCTTCTGGATTCGCCCCGACACCACCCGCCTGGCCGAGGAGCACGGCAACACCTGGACCAACAACCCGGCGATCGAGTTCATGCACAGCGGTCTGCTGCCGGTGACGGCCGGGGTGTTCACGGTCGCGGTGATCATCGCCGGCATCCGGATCGCCTGGGAGCAACGCGCGCAACCGGCCCAAGAACTGCTGAAGGCGATGCTCACCTTCGTCGTGGTCGCCGGGGCCGGAACAGCGACGATGCAGTTGCTGGCGGAGTGGTCGGACCAGTTCGCGGTCTCGATCATCCACAAAGCCGCCAAGGATCTCTCGCTGGCCGCCGCTTTCGGTGGTCCGGTCTCGGCCGACGGCAAAGTCACGGACCTGGTCGCGGACACCATGCCGAACCTGCTCGCGATGGCGATCGGCGTCTCCGTCATCATCGCGTCCCTGGTCCAGCTGGTCCTGATGCTGATCCGCTCCGCGATGCTCGTACTCCTCGCCGGCGCCTTCCCCCTCGCCGCCGCCGCAACCAACACCGAAATCGGCCGAAACTGGCTGAAGAAGTTCTGCGGCTGGTCGTTGGCCTTCATCGCGTACAAGCCCGCCGCCGCCCTCGTCTACGCAGCCGCGATCATGATGTCCAAGAGCGCCCCCGGCAGCACCGACGCCGTCATGCAGGCGATGACCGGCATGATGATGCTCTTACTCTCGATCTTCGCCCTCCCCGCCCTGCTCCGCTTCATGGTCCCCTTAACCGCCGCCGCGGCAGGCGGCAACTCAGCCATGGGCACCGCCGCCGCCGACCCCGGCGGCCTAGCCACCGGCGCCCTAAACATCGCCACCTCCCGCCTAGGCGCCACCTCCCGAGCCAGCTCACCCCTAGCCTCACCCCACTCCACCGGCCCCTCCGGCGCCTCCCTAGGCACCCCCTCCCACTCCACCGGCGCCTCCACCGCCCCACCCTCCGCCGCAGGCTCCACCGGCCCCACCCACACCGGCCCCACCACCTCGGCCTCACCCTCAACCGGCCCACCCAACTCCAGCTCCGCTTCAACCGGCTCCGCTTCAACCGGACCACCCACCTCTGGCGCAGGTTCAGCTGGCTCGGCCGGCTCGGGTTCGACTGGTTCAGCTCACTCCGGTTCAGGCTTCGGCGGTTCAGCAGGCGGTGGCGGCGCATCGGGCGCCGCCTCCAGCGCCGCCGCCCTGGGCCTAGCCGCCACCCGCAAAACCGCCGGCGGCCTAGCCGGCGCAGCCGCCCACTCAGCCGGCGAACCATCCGGCGGCGCCACCACCCCACCCACCGCCGGCCCCATGTCCCACCGCCCCCGCCCCCACACCCCCACCGGCCCCTCCGGCAACTGGTGACCCCACCACCCCACCGTCAACGACCGGCCTCTCCCACAACCGTCAGCCCACCTCCAAACCCGCCCCTCCACACCCGCCCGGCCAACCCGCCCGGCCGAACCCGCTCGCCCGCCGGCTTCGGTCGACTCAGCCTCACAGGTCCGCGGGGGTTGACCCCCGAACGGTGGGGTTGCCCCCTCAGATTCTCAGGGGGCAACCCCACACCTGAAGAGCCAACCCAACCGGATGAAAGGCTGGGCGCATGGATCGGATCGCGCTCATCTCCGACGTGCACGGGAACCTGACCGCGCTGGAGGCGGTGCTGGACGACATCGCCGCCCGGGGAATCCAGCGGATCTTCAACCTCGGCGACTACGTCGGCAAAGGCCCGCGCGGCCGGGCGGTTGTGGATAAGTGCCGCGAGGTCTGCGAAGTAAACCTCCTAGGCAACTGGGACGACTCCCTGCCCGACCCGAACCGCACCGACGACCGCGAGGCCCTGCGCTGGTGGAAGAACGAGCTGCGCGAGGAGCAGTGGACCTGGCTGCGCGCCCTCCCCTTCGCACACGATTTCCGGATGAGCGGCCACAACGTACGCCTGTTCCACGCCTCGTCGACGGACGTCCATCGCCGCATCCTCTACGACCACGACGAAGCCGAGTTCTCGAGCTTCTTCGACAACACCCCCGCGACCGGCGACGGCCCCGTACCCACAGTCGTCGGGTACGCCGACACCCACGACCCGTTCTACGAGTCCGACCGCGGCCGAACCCTGTTCAACACCGGCTCAGTCGGCAACAGCCTGGGCGATCCGACTCCCGTGTACGTGATCCTCGAAGGCGTGATGGACTCGACGGAGCCGGCGCCCTTCTCGATCCAGTTCGTCCGGGTGCCGTACGACGCGCACGCCGAACTGGCCGTCGCGCGCGAACTAGCGATGCCGGAGTGCGACGGATACGAGTCGGAGCTCATCCACGGCCTGTACCGGACGAACCTCTACACCGGCATCCCCCGCGCCTACCACGGCCGCCGCACCCCAACCATTCCAAGCTGAAACCATCCACTGTCCCCAGGTTTATCCACAGCTGTGAATTGGGGGCTGTCAGCAACTATCCAACACCTGTTCAACTCCCAGCCCCCTGACCAGCCGCCTCCCAGTCACTTGACCAGGAGCGCCTCGGACCCGACCGGCTGGTACCCGGCGGCGAGGAACGTCCGCAGCGACGCCGCATTCCCCGGCGTGATCTGCGCCCAGACCGACGCCCCCGCTGGGATCAACGCACGCGCCGCGCGGGCCAACCGCCGTCCGTGCCCGCGACCCCACACCTCGTCCGGCAACTCGATCGCGCACTCCAGCCGCCCGGCGACTCCACGTCCGGTGACCACAACCCCGCCGTGTACGTCGCCGTACGCCTGCACGTCATCGCGATAGTCGAGCGCCCGCCGCACCCGCGGATGATCGAGATCCGTCAGCCGAGTCAGCCCCTCCACCGCGCCCGCGCGTTCGTCCGGGTCGGTGACCGCCGGCGCCAGCAGCATCGCGTCGTTCGAGCTCACCCGTTTCCCGGTCGCCTCGGCGAGCGCACTCAGGAACGGCGGGTTGGTCGGCGCGGCCAGATCATCCACAGGCACCCGCGCGGCCACCCACTCCGGCGTCACGTCAGCCGCCACCACGATGTGCCCGGTGAACGCCACCACCGCCGACTCCCGCTCAGAAGGCGCCGGCACCACGCTGACCCCAAGATCCACAACCGGAAAAACCCCATGCTCAACCGCACCAAAGATGTCCCCAAGAGTCGTCACCCACCCATTCTCACGGACCCACCCGTCGCGCCGCCTCAACCACCTGATCAAGCAGCCGGCGGCCCGCATTACGACAGGTAGTGCACCACCGAGACGGTGTACACAAAGCCAAACCCACGCTCAGGTGCACTAGTACCTGACCGACACGTCCTGTCCTTACGACCAGAAGCCGCGGATCGGCTCAGCCACGGTTGAGCGTCTATTTGGTCCGGCGCAGGTAGTTCTTGTAGGGCACACGCCGTTCCGCCCCAGGTTCGTCGAGATCCGGCGTCTCGTTCTCACCCACAGGTACCGAAGGACGGGTAGTGGTACCGGTCCGACGCCCACCCCAAGCGGGGCCAGAGCCACCCGACCACAAATCACCCCACCACTACCCGTCCTTCGGTCCAACCTGCACCCCGCCCGACCGGCCCAACCAGCGGGCGGCGAGCTCGGTCTGCGGCTCACCTGGGTTGCAGCTCACCACGACCTGGTGGTTGCCGGTGGCGATGGTGATGACGAGGTCGGCGGCGCAGGTGGTCAGCGCGGTGCGGTCGTCCAGGTTGGTGCCGGCGTGGATCTGCAGCGCGACGCCATCCAGTACCGACGTGATCAGCCGCGCCCGCATCGCAACCTCATCGTCGCCCAGTCCGCCCGCGACCCGCCGGATCAGTACCCCGAGCTCCCCGTAGAACGTCGTGTAGATCTCGTGATTCAGCCGCCGGAACCGTTCATGGTGATACGCGAGCAGCGACATCGTGCCGAAGACGCTGCCGGCTCCACTGGTCCAGTTTCCGACCAGTGCGCCCGCGGCGTCCTTCAAGCCGTCGATCGTCGCAGCTCGCCGGACCGCAGCCAGATCGTGCTCGAACTCGGCCTGGATCACTGCCTCGAGCAGATCGTCGCGGGTCGCGAAGTAGTACTGCAGATTCCCCAGCGTCATCCCAGTCTTCGCCGCGACCCGCCGCAGTACGAACCGGTCGAACCCCTCCTCGACCAGCAGTTCGCGCGCCGCCGCCAGTACGACCCCCCGCCGCGCCTGGCCGCGCGTACTCAGCGAGCTGCTCATGACCTTCAATATACGCGCTTTAGGTCGATGACCTATTATGGGTCACTGACCTAAACGAAAGGATCTCCTGATGCCAACCCGTCTGAGCCGGTCCGAGCGGGACGCCTTCCTGTCGGACGTCCGCGTCGGCGTACTCTCCGTCGCCTCGAACGATCCCGATCGCGCACCGGTCAGCGCGCCGGTCTGGTACACCTACAGCCCCGAAGCCGGCGTAACCGTGATCATGAACGGCAAGTCCCGCAAGGGCGTTGCCATCGAAACCGCCAGGCGCTTCAGCCTGGTAGTCCAGTCCGAATCGGTCCCGTACCGCTATGTCGCAGTCGAAGGCCCCGTTGTAGGCATCCGTCCCGCCGACGGCCCCACCGATGTACTACCACTGGCGATCCGCTACCTGGGCGAAGACCCCGGCGCCGCGTACACAAAGGGCTGGACCGAAGCCGGCGCGGCCGAAACCGACCTCGTCTACACCATGAAACCGACCCACTGGAACACCGCCGACTTCACCCACGACCTGGCCTGACCCCAAATGCCGACCTGTCCCAAGGCCCGCGGTGGCAGCTGAGTGTCTGCCTAGGATTGAACCGGCCGTGCGATGATCCCGTCAGCCGGACCGATCTCAAGCGAGCAGTAGGCGGAGGCGAGTGATGCGGAAACCGCAGCTGGTGCAGGGTGAGGGTTTGCCCGAGCGCGTCACGATCTACGAGGTCGGGCCGCGGGACGGCTTGCAGAACGAGTCGGCGATCGTCGACCTGGCGGTGAAAGCAGAGTTCATCCGGCGCTTGATCGACGCCGGGCTGACCACCGTCGAGACGACGAGTTTCGTCCACCCGAAGTGGGTTCCGCAGCTCGCCGACGCCGCCGAACTGCTGGCCGGCCTGGACCTGCCCGCCGGCGTACGTGCCCCCGTCCTGGTACCGAACGAGCGGGGCCTCGACCGCGCTCTCGAAGCCGGCGTGCGGGAGATCGCGATCTTCGCCAGCGCGACCGAAACCTTTGCGGCGAAGAACCTCAACTCCACGCTCGACGATCAGTTCGCGATGTTCACGCCGACGGTGCAGCGGGCGCTCGGCGAAGGTCTGGCGGTGCGCGGGTACGTCTCCATGTGTTACGGCGACCCGTGGGAGGGCGACGTACCGATCGATCAAGTGGTCAAGGTCGGTGCGCGGCTGGTTGAGCTCGGGTGTCATGAGCTCTCGCTGGGCGACACGATCGGGGTCGCGACGCCAGGGCAGGTGCGCGCGTTGATCGCCGCGTTCGGGGCGGCTGGGGTCGGGGTGGAGAAGCTGGCGGTGCATTTCCACGACACATACGGGCAGGCGCTGGCGAACACGCTGACCGCACTGCGCGAGGGTGTCACTACGGTGGACAGCTCGGCCGGCGGATTGGGTGGGTGTCCGTACGCGGAGAGCGCGACCGGCAACCTCGCCACCGAGGACCTGCTCTGGCAGCTGGACGGCCTCGGCATCGAGACCGGCGTCGACCTGGAAAAGCTGGTCGCCACCAGCGCCTGGATGGCAACCCAGCTAGGCAAACCATCCGCAAGCCGCGTAGTACAAGCCCTCGCCGGGTAGGTGCGGGGCGTGGCCGGGCGGCGTCAGGGTTCGATCGGGCGGGGGATTCGGCGTACGAGGCTTTGGTCGGCGTACTGGCCGACGCGATACGTGGACCAGCCGTCAACGCCAGCACCGACCGCGCCGCCGAGCAGCGGTATCCGTCGGGTGACGGTCAGCGCCATCCGCTTGCCGCTGATTCGTGCGATCAGCTCCGCGACCACCTCGCCGGCGACCTGACGATCCAGCGCCGGATCGAACACCGGTGCGGTGGCGATCGCCAACGGTGACGTCACCAAACTCGACTTTCGCAGCCGGTCCGCGACTCCGTCCTCGCCGAGCAAGCACGTGATCACGGCGGTCCGTACCCGAGGATCGTCCAAGTCGTACCCGCGCAGATGTGCGATCGCCGCCACCATCCGCGCCTGCACCACGGCGAGACCGGTCAGGTTGGCCGGCAACGCGACCGGCAGCGTGACCAGCCCGCCGATGCTCGTGACGAACCCTTGCACGCCGGCCAGCCGAATGTGCTGGTCGATGACTGCCTCGACGGCGAGCTGGGCGTCGCCGCCGCACCGGGCCAGCTTGTTGTCGGCGATCCGCTCGGCGCCGGGGAAGCGCTGGTACCCGTCGATCGCGATCTCGAGGACCTGTCGGAGCGCACCCGCCGCGGCAGTCGGGGCGAAGCGCTGCGCGGCGGGCGCGAGGCTGCTGGCGACGAACCTGGTTACTCCGGCCACGGTGCTCCTTCCCGCCCGGCCGAGTCGGAGCCTGGACGTGCTTCAACTGTACGTGGCTCCCCGGCCCCCGCCACCCGGGACAACCCCGAGGGTGTCCCCCGGATCTCCAGGCCATCACAATCACGCCCCGCCCAGGACCTGAGCGTGACTCGCCGTGAGTCGGGGGCATTGTGATGGCCTGGCGATCCGGGGTTCAGGATGGTGCTGTGCCTGTTGAGCCTGACGCGTCTGTCTGGGAGTTCCCGCCGGTCGGGGTGGCCGGGGCGAGTGATGTCGTCGCGGGTGGTGCGGATCTGGCGCCCGGGACGGTGCTGGCCGCGTACCGCCGTGGGCTGTTCCCGATGCCGGACCACCGCGGTTCGGTGCTGTGGTGGTCGCCGGTCGATCGTGGCGTGATCGAGATCGCCGGGCATCAGCCGTCGCGTACGTTGCGGCGCGCGCGGGCGAAGTTCGAGATCCGGGTCAACACGGCGTTCGACCAGGTGATCCGCGCTTGTGCCGATCCGCGCCGGCCGGGGGCCTGGATCGATCGCGACATCATCGCCGCGTACACGGAGCTGCACCGGATGGGCTGGGTGCATTCCGTCGAGGCGTGGGACGGTGACGAACTCGCCGGCGGTTTGTACGGGGTCGCGATCGGCGGACTGTTCGCCGGTGAGTCGATGTTCCATCACAAGACCGATGGTTCGAAGGCGGCTGTCGCCGGGACGATCGAGCTGCTCGACGACGAGTACGCGGCCGATCGCGTGTTCGACATCCAGTGGGTCACCGATCATCTGGCCACCCTCGGCGCGGTGTCGATTCCGCGCGAGACCTACGTACGCCGACTCGCCCGGGCGGCCGACGTACCGTTGCCGAAGGCCTTCACCTGAGCCCTACGAACGCCGCCATCTGCCGCGCGGCCGACTCGAAGAACTCGTCTGCCGGGTCCATCGAACCGACCAGCTGACCGAACAGCTCGAAGCTGATCATCCCGAACAGCTGCGTCCACACGATCACTGTCCGTACGAGCACCGCTGGTGGCACGTCCGGTGCCAGTGCGACCAGTACGTCGGTCTGCTTTGCGAGCGCGCCGGTCGGCTCAGGGGCGTCGACGGGTGTTTCGAGGCGGCCGGCGGTTTGTGCTCGTTGGAGCAGGCCGAGCAGTACGAGCGGGACGCGGGCCGCGGGCTCGACGGTCGTCTGCGGTGCCTCGTATCCGCTGATCGGGGAGCCGTAAATCAACGCGTACTCCTGTGGATAAGTCCGCGCCCAACCCCGGACCGCCGTGTAGACCGCCAGCCACTCGTCGAGCGGATCCCCGTCCGCCGAGGCGGAGCCTGAAGCAGCCTCTGCTGCCGAGCCCGAGGCTGCCTCGGCTGCCGAGCCGAGGGCGTTGTACGCGTCGATGATCAACGCGGTCAGCAACTCGTCGCGGCTGGCGAAGTACCGGTAGAGCGCCGACGACACCATTCCCAGCTCGCGGGAGATCGCCCGCAGCGACAACGCCTCCGCGCCGACCGTCGCCAGCTGCTCGCGCGCGGTGCTCTTGATCTCCTCGGTCAGCTCGGCCCGGGCACGTTCACGGGCGGTACGTCCGGCGTTCATGCGGTCAGTCTGCCACAAAACCGAGAGCAGTGCTCTTGACAGTGAGCGGCGATCTGGTGTTCACTGATCACAACAGAGAGCACCGCTCTCGCGAATCAGAGAGATCGCCGCCATGACCGAGTACAAGCAGACCTACGACAGCAAGCGCGTCATCACCGCGTCCGAGGGCAGCATGCGGGTCTTCAACCGGATCGTCGCCCGGCTGACGAAGCTCGGTGTGAGCCTGATGGGCAGCCGGGTGCTGTCGGTCCAGGGTCGCAAGTCCGGCGAGTGGCGGAGTACGCCGGTGAACCTGCTGGTCATCGACGGCCAGCGTTACCTGGTCGCCCCGCGCGGCCACACCCAGTGGGTGAAGAACCTGCGCGCCAGCGGCGTCGCCCGCCTCCAGCTCGGCCGCAGCACCGAGACCTTCCGCGCCGAGGAACTCGCCGACGCCGACAAAGTCCCCGCCCTCCGCCTCTACCTGAAGAAGTGGGCCTGGGAAGTCGGCACCTTCTTCAGCGGCGACGTCACCAAGGACTCCCCCGACGAGGTCCTCCACCACATCGCCCCCGGCGTCCCCGTCTTCAAGATCCACTGATCCGTTTTGTGCAAGGTGCCCGAGGAACGCCGCGTTGAACTTCACCGCCTTCAACTCGATCACCACGTAGCACCGCAGCTCCAGGTGGTAAAAGAGCAGGTCGCAGTAGAACTCCTCACCGTCCAGCTCGAGCCGGACCTGTTCGCCGATGAACGCGAACCCTTGGCCGAGCTCGAGCAGGAACCTCCCGACGTGCTCGACCAGCTTCTGCTCGACCTCCCGCTCGCGCCATCCGTCGGTGCTGCCGAGAAAGTCGAACAGGTACGGATCGCGGGTCGCCTGCTGCGCCAGATCGGACTCCTCCGGCGGCATCGCGGTCGCGAAGTTGGTCACTGCCTTCCCCGACCGCTCGTGGAACCGCCCTTCGATATGCAGCACCAGCACGTCCCGGCTCCACCCCCGGTCGACGGCAGCGGCGGCGTACCAGAGCCGGAGCTCTGCGGTGTCCAGCTTGTCGAGCAGCGCGATGTGGTGGCGCCAGGGCAATTGTGCAACGCCGCGTTGCACAATTGCCGGATCGGGCCAGGCGGCTGCGAACGCCCGCATGTACTTGAGGTTGCGCGGCGAGTACCCGGTCATCCCCGGGAAGCGTTTCTTCAAGTCGGTCGACAGCCGGTCGATCACCTTCGCGCCCCACCCCTCCGCGTCCTGCCGGACGAGAATCTCCTGGCCGATCGACCAGTAGCTGCGCAACATCTCCTGGTTCGCAGCGGTCACCGCACGTCGGTGGCCGACGGCGACGTGTTCGGAGACCTTGTCGAGTAGTTCCGGGTACCAGCTGGGTAGGGACGATCGGGCGGGGGCGCTCTCGAAGCGCGGCGTCAAGTCGTTCATGCAGATCAGGTTTTCGTGTTCGGCGCCCGTGACACGACGGCCATTTGCGGGCATCCCGGGGCAGGTTCGGGCGGGTGGGCTGGGAGGATGGGGGGATGATTTCGGTGGAGGATTTGGGGGCGGCGCCCAAGGTGTTGCTGCATGATCACCTGGATGGTGGGTTGCGGCCGGGGACTGTGGTGGAGTTGGCGGGGGAGGTTGGGCATGCGCTGCCGCGGACGGATGCCGGTGAGTTGGGGGCGTGGTTCGTCGAGTCGGCCGATTCCGGGTCGTTGGAGCGGTATCTGGAGACGTTCGATCACACCGTCGGGGTGATGCAGACGGCTGAGGCGATCACCCGGGTGGCGAGTGAGTGTGTGCAGGATCTGGCCGCGGACGGGGTCGTGTACGCGGAAGTGCGTTATGCGCCGGAGCAGCACCTGGTGAAAGGGCTGACGCTCGAGCAGGTGGTGGAGGCGGTGCGCGAGGGGTTCGAGCACGGGATGGCGGTGGCGGAGCGGCCGATCGTGGCGCGGCAGTTGCTGACCGCGATGCGGCACCAGGCGCGGTCGATGGAGATCGCCGAGCTCGCGGTCGGGTACCGCGACGGGGGTGTGGTCGGGTTCGACATCGCCGGCGCCGAGGCGGGTTATCCGCCCACCCGGCACCTGGACGCGTTCGAGTACCTGCAGCGGGAGAACGCGCATTTCACCATTCATGCGGGTGAGGCGTTCGGGTTGCCGTCGATCTGGCAGGCGATCCAGTGGTGCGGTGCGGACCGGCTCGGTCACGGCGTACGCATCATCGACGACATCACGTACGACGGTGAGCAGGCCGAGCTCGGGCGGCTCGCGGCGTACGTCCGGGATCGCCGGATTCCGCTGGAGATGTGCCCGAGCTCGAACCTGCAGACCGGTGCCGCCGCGTCGATCGCCGAGCACCCGATCGGCCTGCTCGCGAAGCTCCGGTTCCGGGTGACCGTCAACACCGACAACCGGTTGATGAGCGGTACGTCGATGAGCCGTGAGCTCGCCCTGCTTGCCGAGGCGTTCGACTACGGGCTGGACGATCTCCGCTGGTTCGCGATCAACGCGATGAAGTCGGCGTTCATCCCGTTCGACGAAAGACTGAAGCTGATAGACGAAGTGATCAAGCCTTGGTACGCGTCACACTGAGCGTTGGTACGTCCTGAAGGCTCTTGTGGACAACCAGCCGACGACCAAGGTGAAGGCGACCAAGTACCCGACGTGCCGCCACACCGATGACCAATCCGGATCGGCTGCCAGCGACTGACGGGCGGCGATCGTTGCCCAGTCGACCGGATTGAAGCGGGCCGCGACGTTCACCCAGTGCGGCGCCACCGACGGATCGATCATGATCGACGACATGAACGTCAGCGGCAGCGACACGAACTGGGAGATCCCGATCAGTGCCGTCTGCTGCCGGGTGAGCAGCGCGACCGCGTTCGACAGCGAGCCGAACGACAGCCCGACCAGCACCGACGCGAGGATCGTGACCAGGTAGCCGCCGATCCCGCCGTGGTACCGGGCGCCGGCGGCGATCCCGATCGCGAACACCAGGATCGTCTGGATCAGCGTGGTCGACGCGCTGCTGAGCAACTGCCCCGCCATCAGGCCGCCGCGGCTGACCGGCGACGCGAGCATCCGGTCCATCACGCCGCGCTCCATGTCCTGGATGAACGACGTACCGCTCCAGCCGCTCGTCATCAGCGCGGTCATCATCACGATCCCCGGCGTCAGGAACGCGATGTACGACGAGTTGCCGAACCCCGGGATGTGTACGACACCCTGGAACAACTGCCCGAACAACAGCAACCAGATCGCCGGCTGGACCAACGTGAATGCGATCAAAGCCGGCTGCCGGTACGAAGCGCGCGTCCACCGGCCGAGTACCAAGCCAGTGTGTGAAATCGTCGCGGACATCACGCAGCCTCCTCGGCGATCCGGAACGAACGACCGGTGTGCTGCAGGTACACATCGTCCAGCGACGGCCGCGAGACCGTCACGGCGACGACCGGAATCGCCTTGTCCTCAAGGGCTCCCAGCACGGCTGGTACGGCGGTCGCGCCATGATCGACGCGTGCTCGCAAAGTGTTGCCCTCGACAACGATCTCACCGACCCCGGACAGTTGCCGCAGCAGCGTACGCACGTTGCCGTCGGTGTCCGGTTCGACCAGCTCGACCTGGACCGAATCGCCGCGCAGCCCGGCCTTCAACGTCTCCGGGGTGCCTTCGGCAACGATCTTGCCGTGGTCCACGATCGCCAGCTGCCCGGCGAGCCGATCGGCCTCTTCCAGGTAGTGCGTGGTGAGCAGGACGGTCAGCCCTTCCTGGCCGGACATCCGGAGCACCTCGTTCCACAGGTCGGCGCGGGCTTCCGGGTCCAGCCCGGTCGTCGGCTCGTCCAGGAACAGCACTTTCGGCCGGTGCACCAGGCCGAGCGCGACGTCCAGTTTGCGCTGCATCCCGCCGGAGTACGTCCGTACCGGGCGGCTGCCGTGTTCGGTCAGACCGAACCGCTCCAGCAACTCGTTCGCCCGCCGGGTCGCGTCCGGCCGGGACAGACCGAAGATCCGGCCGCTCAGCACCAGGTTCTCGAAGCCGGTCGCCATCGGGTCCGAGCTGGACTTCTGCGGTACGTACCCGATCGCGTGCCGTACTTTGTCCTGCTCCCGCCCCACGTCGTACCCGGCGACCCGCGCGCTGCCGGAATCGGCCCGCGACAGCGTGGTGAGGATCTTGACCGTGGTGGACTTGCCGGCGCCGTTCGGCCCGAGCAGGCCGAGGACGATGCCCTCCGGGACGCTGACGGTCAGCCCGTCGAGGGCGCGCAGCGGTGGTTTCTTCCGCCCGGCCGGGTACGTCTTGACCAGGTCGACTGCTTCGACGGCATGCGTGGCCATCTGTTGACTCCCTTGTGATTGGGGAGCCGGTCGTCGGGCTGGCTATCCTGATGGTTGCGCCTTGGGTGCCAGGTCTTCGGACCGACTCGAGGAACTTGCGGCCCTTGACCCCTGGTGTTGCCGCACCGTGGGTCGAGGGCCGCGCTTATTCGGCTTCCGGTCGAACCTCCCGCATCCAGGCGAAGTCCTGACCGAAGTACTTGACCGGGTCCTTCAGCTGGTCGGCCGGCGCGATGCCTTCCTCCAGGTAGACCTTCCAGGCCTTGCGCCAGAAGGCCGAGCCGCCGAGCGCGTCGGTACGGATCTCCTCCGCGAGCTGGTGTACGTACTGCGACTCGGCGCGCAGCAACGCCAGCCGGAACTCGGACTCGACCCAGAAGATCCGCGGCAGGTCCTGCGAGTCCATCAGCTTGTGCATGGCGGTCATGTCGCGGATCTCGGTACCGATCAGCACCTGCCGCTGCTCCAGCAGCTCGACGACCCGGTCCGGCGACAGGCCGGGGAGGTACGCGAGCCCGGCCTCCAGCGGGTGGAACTCACGGAACGGCGTACCGAGCAGCTCGGTCAGCCAGTCTTCGAACTCGGCCTGTCCCGCGCCGGTGATCCGGTACACCGTCCGCTCCGGCCGGTTGCCCTCCCGGATCTTCTCCTGCGCTTCGACGAAGCCGTGCTTCTCCAGCGCCGCGACGACCGAGTAGAGCGAGCCGTAGTTGACCTTGATGCTCTGGTCCTTGCCGCGCTCGCGGAGCGTCGTGGAGATCTCGTACGGGTGCATCGGCCGCTCGAACAGGGTGCCGAGCACAGCGAACGCCAGCGGGTTGCCGACCTTGCGCCGTTTGGCCATCACCACTCCTCGATCTCGATTACTCGAAATCAAGTATTAGTCTGCGGGTATCCGATGTCAAGTAGTCAGCCAGGCGAACGCCCGCGCCCGGAGCCCGCGGACCCGCAGCCCGGAGAACGCCCGGAACACCGGCTCCTCGATGTACTTGGTCAGCAGCCAGGCCAGTCCGATCACGCCGACGACCGCACCGATGATCTGGGCCAGCCGGCCGGCGCCCACCTCCATCAGCCGGTACGCGATCAGGTAGCCGACTTCCTGGTTGAGCAGGTACAAGGCGAAGGAGATCCGGGCCAGGAACTCGATCGGCCGCCGGAACCTGGCGAACACCGTCCAGTCCGGTCCGCGAGCGGCGAGTGCGACGAGCAGCAGGAGTACACCGATGCCGAGCGAGGACGGCCAGTCGGCGGTATGCGCGTGCTGGGCGAACACGGTGGCGACCAGCAGGGCGCCCAGGTGCGGCGCGCTGATCCGGTTCTTCGACCAGAGCCAGATGGCGATACCGATCGCGAAGAGCTGCATCCGGTGCAGTCCGAGCCCGTTCCAGAGCTGGATCACCCAGATCGGGCTGTGGTCGATCCGGCCGTTCCACTGCAGCGCCACCGGGGCCAGGATCATGATCCAGAGCAGCGTGGTGATCCGGTTGCCCAGTCCGCGCGGCCAAAGCAGGGCGGCTACGGCGAAGGCCATCAGCTGGAGCGGCAGCGTCCAGTACGAGCCGTCGATCAGCTGCACGGTCGGATCGAACGACGCGGCCAGGGTGAGGTTGCCCCAGAGGTCGTGCCGGGTCGGGAGGATCCAGTTCGAGGGCCCGAAGAACACCAGCAGGGTGTACGTGAACAGGACGGCCGCCAGGTACGGCGGGAGCACCCGGCAGACGCGGCGCCACAGCCAGCGGGACGTGGAGCCCTTTCGGATCGTCACGCAGACGAAGTACGCACTGATCACCAGCAGCACGCTGGCGCCGACCTGAAACGGGTACCGCCCGAGGGGCGCGCCGAGCTCAGGGTGCAGGAAGGGGCCTTGGTACGTCGTGTGCGTGAACATGACCGCGAGCACCGCCAGAACGCGCACGACGTCCCAGCTCAGCCTGCGGCCGTTCCTGACCCGGGGACGGTCCGGCGTTGTCACAGTCACTCCAATTACGCATCGCTCGCCGATCTCTTCGGCCGTTACCCCCCTGTGACACTTCCGTCGATCCTAGGGGCCCGATGCGGGCGTACGCCAATTCGTGTGCGTGGCGTCACGTTCGGGTCAGCCGGTGGTCTGGAACGTGCGGCGGTAGTCCTGCGGCGGTACGCCGACGATGCGGCGGAAGTGGTGGCGGAGCAGCGCGGCGGTGCCGAAGCCGGACTCGGAGGCGATCTGCTCGATGCCCATCCGGGTCAGCTCGAGCAGCGTGCGGGCGCGCAGCACGCGCTGGGTGGTGACCCATTTGAGCGGGGTGGTGCCGGTCTCGGCGACGAAGCGGCGGGCGAAGGTGCGCTCGGACATCTGCGCGCGGCGGGCGAGCGCCGGCACGGTGTGTTCGATGGTGAGGTTGTCGACCATCCAGTCCAGCACCGGCTGCAGGCTCTCGCCGGACGACTCCGGTACGGGCACGTCCACGTACTGCCGCTGGCCGCCGTCGCGCTGGGGCGGAACGACCATCCGGCGGGCGATCCGGGTCGCGACCGCGCTGCCGAGCTCGCGCCGGACCAGATGCAGGCAGGCGTCGATCCCGGCCGCCGTACCGGCGCTGGTGATGATGTTGCCGTCGTCGACGAACAGCACGTCCGGGTCGATCTTCGCGCTCGGGAACTGCGCCATGAACTTGTCGATGTACCGCCAGTGCGTGGTGCAGGCGCGACCGTCGAGCAGCCCCGCGGTGGCCAGCACGAACGCGCCGGAGCAGACCGTGAGCAGGATCGCGCCGCGCGCCTCCGCCCGCCGGAGCGCGTCCAGGATGCGCTCGTCGTACTCGTGCCGCCAGGTGGTGGCCGGGATGCCGATCAGGTCGGCGTCCTCGAGCTCCGCCAGCCCGTACGGCGCAATCACCTGGGAGTGGGTGCTCGTCTGCAGCGGCTCGCCCGGCCGGGTGGAGCAGACCTTGAAGTCGAACGGGGGTACGCCGTCGTCGGTCCGGTCCAGCCCGAACACCTCGGCGAGGACGCCGAACTCGAACAGCGCGACGTCCTCCATCAGCACGACCGCGATCTTCTGCAGCATTCCGCCAGTATGGCCGGATTTTGCCGGACTATGTCAATAGTGCCACTGGTGGCAGGATCTGGTTGGGAGAATCATTACTGCCATGACCGGATACTTCGTACTCGTAGTCCTCGTGCTGGCCGTGATCGCGGCGCTGGAGCTCAGTCACCGGCGCAACTCGACCGGTCCGCAGGCTGGTCCGCGCGGCTCCTGGAGCTCCGACGACCGCGACGTGGCCCGGACCAAGCTCGACCTGCTCGCCCTCGGCGGGTCGGCCGTGCCCTTCAACCACAAGCCCGCTTCGACCACTGGGTCGGTGCACGCGATTCGCAGCGCCCAGTTGTTCGCCGACGACGGCCGTCACGCGGCCTGACCGACCTGTCGCCAGCTGGGGGCGGTCGCGTTCGTGACCGCTCGCAGTGCGCCTTCCACCGGGCCGTACCGGAAGGTGCTCAGCCAGATGTGGCTGGCGATGATCTGCAGCAAGAAGATGCCGGCCGCGAGGCCGACTGTCTCCAGTGGAGACACCTGACCGACCAGTCCGAAACCGACACCAGTGAAGATGAGTACGGTCGCCACCGACTGGCCAAGGTAGTTCGACAGCGCCATCCGGCCGGCTGGAGCGAGTAGACGACGGATGTCCTCGCCGCGATCGGTATGCATGACTCGCAACAGCGTCGCGACGTACGCGGCCGTGAGGAACGGTGCGGTGAGCACGCTCGTCAGTACGGCGCCTGTCGTACCGTTGCCGCCGTCCGACGCGTAGAACACCCCACCGGTGATGCCAACGGTGAATCCGATCAGCTGGATCAGCCGCAGTACCGCCTCGTTGCCCGTGACGTTCTGGAGCAACCGGCGCCGGCCAACCACCATGCCGATCAGGAAGGCGGCCAGTGTGGTTGGGCCCTGGACAGTCAGCAGCGACAGTCCGTACGTCGGCAGCGCGCGGATGTGCTCGCCGATGATGTCGCTGAACGAGCCGGCCAGGTTCGCCGTGGTCTGCTGTGCGGCCGCTACCGCTGTCGTGGGATCGACCAACTGGGACGTGAAGAACGTCGCGGCCGCCAGCGTGACGAACAGGTACGCGTAGATCGCGCCGGCGACGATCAGCGCCGTACGGTCCTTCACGCGGCGCATGCCCAGCAAGACCAGGCCGATGATCGCGTACACACTGAGGATGTCGCCGGTGATCAGGAAGACACCGTGCAGCGCGCCCAGTACGAACAGACCGCCGAGCCGGCGCAGCATGCGCGGCCTGAACGCGGCGCCCGCCCGCTGCGCCGCCTCCAGTTGCAATTGGAAGCTGTAGCCGAACAGGAACGAAAACAGCAGATAGAACTTCATGTCCACGAAGGCAGACGACAGCCAGTGCACCGAATGGTCGAGCCAGGAGTCGTACGCCGGGTCCTTCGCGAGATGAATCGGGAAGCCGGAGGCGGCGAACGTGATGTTGACGATCAGGATGCCCAGCAAGGCGAACCCGCGCAGCGCGTCGACGTCCTGAATGCGAGTCCGTACCTGGCTCATGCCGTCCAGCACATCAGGCCGGCCCGCCGTACACAGTCGCGCTGCATCCTCTTCGAGGGTGGAGTTTCCTCTACCAAATGCGGAGGCGCCGCCCGGGTGCGTGTGCCAGAGTCGGAGCGTGAACGACTACCGGGACGTCAATCGGGCCAACTGGGACGAGCGGGTGCCTGCGCACGTGGCCTCGCCGAGCTACCACGTGCAGCAGTTCATCACCGATCCGTCGTACCTGAGCGGCGTGGTGCGCTTCGACCAACCGAGGCTCGGCGCGATCAGCGGCTTGCGTGGCGTACACCTGCAGTGCCACATCGGTACCGACACGGTCTCACTCGCCCGGCTGGGCGCGCGGATGAGCGGCCTGGACTTCTCGGCACCCGCAGCGGAGCACGGGCAGTCGCTGGCGGACCGGCTCGGGCTGTCGATGGACTTCCACGTGGCCGACGTGTACGACGCGGTGGACGTGCTTGGCGCGGACTCGTACGACTTTGTCTACACCGGGATCGGGGCGCTGTGCTGGCTGCCGGACATCCAGCGCTGGGCGCGGGTGGTTGCCGGCCTGCTGAAGCCAGGCGGCCGGCTCTTCGTCCGCGAAGGGCATCCGATGCTGTGGTCGCTGGACGCGGGCGCGCAGCACCCCGAGGTGCGGTACCCGTACTTCGAGACCGGCGCGGCGATCGTCGTCGACGAGGGTGGGACGTACGTCGAAACCGATGTCGACTTCGACTCCACGGTCACGCACGAGTGGAACCACGGCCTCGGTGAGATCATCACCGCGCTCCAGCAGGCCGGACTGGTGTTCGACTCATTGACCGAGCACGACAGCGCACCCTGGAACGCCCTCCCCGGTCTGATGACCGAGGACGGTGCCGGTGAGTGGCGCCTGACGGAGAATCCGGACCGCCTGGCCGCCACCTACACCCTGCAGGCGCACAAACCGAGCCAGTGCCCCGCGCCCGGCTAGCCGGCCCGGCGCTGCTGCACCTTCTGGAACGCCTGCTTGATCTTCTGCTGATTCTCCGGCTTGCTCAGCTCGCGCTGCGCGACCTGGACCAGCTTGGCGACCACAGCGCCCTTGACCAACGTCTTCACGAAACCGCCCATCGGGGCCTCCCTCTCTCTTCCTGACGAAACTACCGCCCCCGGCAACCCGCCTCCATGGGTGATGTACCGGAACTGTCCCTGGCGTCGGGCACACTAGGAGGGTGCCTGAGCTGCCGGAGGTCGAGTCGCTGGCCACGTTCCTGCGTGAGCGAGCGGTCGGGCATGCCTTCGTCCGGGCGGACATCACCGCGATCAGCGCGCTGAAGACGTACGATCCGCCGATCTCCGCGATGGCCGGGCTGCTGATCGACGGCGTCGAGCGGCACGGGAAGTTCCTGGACATCCAGGCGCAGGGCGTACACCTGGTGATCCACCTGGCCCGGGCCGGGTGGTTGCGGTGGAAGGAAGAGCAGTCGACCGGGCTGATCCGGCCGGGGAAGGGGCCGATCGCGCTCCGGACCGTGCTGGACGACGGCGCGGGTTTCGACCTGACCGAGGCCGGCACCCAGAAGAAGCTCGCGGTGTACGTGGTCCGCGACGTGGCCGAGGTGCCGGGGATCGCCCGGCTCGGGCCGGACCCGTTCACGCTCTCGATCGAGGACTTCGGCGACATCCTGAAGAAGGCCGGCCGGGTGCAGCTGAAGGGCGTGCTGCGGAACCAGTCGGTGATCGCCGGGATCGGCAACGCGTACTCCGACGAGATCCTGCACGTGGCGAGGATGAGCCCGTTCAAACCCGCGTCGAACCTGTCCACCGACGAGCTCCAGACCCTGTACGACGCGATGCGCGAAACGCTCCAGGACGCGGTCGACCGCTCCGCCGGGCTGGCCGTCCAGGACCTGAAGTCAGAGAAGAAGTCGGGCCTGCGGGTGCACGGCCGGAAGGGCCAGAAGTGCCCGGTCTGCGGTGACATCGTCCGCGAGGTCAGCTTCGCCGACTCCTCCCTGCAGTACTGCGCGACCTGCCAGACCGGCGGCAAGCCGCTGGCCGACCGGAGGATGTCGAAGCTGCTGAAGTAGGTTCCGCTCATGCGGAAGATCTACGTGGCTGCCCACGTGTACATGATCCTGGGTCTGATCAGCGGGCTGTACTACCGCGAGCTCACCAAGGCCAAGGACTTCACCGGCGACTCCCAGCTCGGGGTCGTCCACACCCACATCCTCGCGCTCGGGATGCTGTTCTTCCTGATCGTGCTGGCGCTGGAGAAGCTCTTCACGCTGACCTCCGGCAAGCTGTTCAACGGGTTCTTCTGGGTCTACAACGCCGGTCTGGCGCTGACCGTCGGGATGATGCTGACCCGCGGCACGATGACCGTGCTGGGTCACCAGCCCGGGCCCGCGCTGGACGGGATCTCCGGCCTGGGACACATCGTCATCACCCTCGGCCTGATCTTCTTCTTCGTGAACCTCGGCAAGTGCCTGCCCAAAACCGCTGCAGGCAAGGAGTCCGCCGCCGGCAAGGAGACCGCGGCCGGCCAGGCCGAGTCAGCGGTGGACGACGTACGGGGATGACGCGGATCGCCGCCCGGCCTCGAGCCGCACTCTGAGTTCATGATCGCCGGGCGGTCCCGCGACCCGGGTCGCCCAGCCGACTGACCTCCCGCCTTCGAGCCCTTCGAACGCCCACGCCTGTGCGGCGGCGGTCCAGCCGCGGGGCAGTGCGAGCTCGACTTCGCCGCGGGCGGGCGCACGGCCGAAGTTCGTCACCACGACGGTGATTTCGTCCCGGCCCGGATGGATCCACGCAAGCACCGTGCCGACCGGCGCGATCAGCACCCGGCGTACGCCGCTGGGCACCGCGAGCGGGACGACTCGCCGGGGCGGCACCGGGAACGGGCCGATCGTGGTCCTGGTGAGCTGGTGCCCCGTGACCGCGTACCGCCGCCCCGCGAGGCGGATGTGGTGCTGGCTGTCCGGCTCCACCATGCCGACGAAGCGGACGGCCACATCGGTCACGCGCCGGGCCAGCAGATGCGCCTTCGGGCCGGTCGGGGTGAGGTCCCAGACACCGTCCGCGTTCGCGGTGACCGTGTTCGCCGGGACGATCCGGAGCTTGCCCTGCAGGGCGACCCGGACGACCGGCACTGCGCCGGCTTCGGGCAGCCGGACGACCAGGTCGTCACCGTCCTTGCGCCAGGTCAGCGCGCGGCCGGTGTGGTCCTCGACGACGTGCAGCGGCGCGGTGACCAGCCCCGGCAGCCGGACCTCCTGGTCCGCCGGTGGGCACGCGATCCGGAGCAGCAGAAGCTCGCGCGACCGCACGACCGCCTCGCCCCAGGGTTGCGGTTCGAACTCCCCCGGGATGCCCTGAATCAGTGCCACCGCAGCCTCCTCCCGAGCCACGGTCCGAAATCTGTCGCCAACTGTCAACGGCTTATCCCGGTCGGTAACCGCTTCCGGCCACCGCCTGGTAGGGCTGGTCTGGCATGCTGGGCGCATGTTCCGGAACCAGGAGATCCCTTCGGTCGTGGTGGCCGATCTCGACGACAGCCTGCTGGCGGAGGCGTTCGTACTCGACGTGCGCGAGCCGGACGAGTGGGATCGCGGGCACATCGAAGGCGCCACCCACATCCCGCTCGGTCAGCTGCAGGAGCGGGTCGGCGAGGTGCCGGTGGACCAGAAGGTGCTCTGCGTCTGCGCGGTCGGCGGCCGGTCCGGGATGGCCACCCAGTTCCTGAACCAGGTCGGCCGGGAGGCGATCAACCTGGATGGCGGCATGCACGCCTGGGAAGTGTCCGGCCGCCCGATGAGCACGGACTGACCTCCGCGAGCTGACCTCGCGAGCCGCCCTGCGCGAACGGGCCCCTCGCGATCCTCTACGGATTGAGAAGAAAACCTTCCAAAGAGTGACGGCGCGGGTTACTTTGTCACCGGTCGGTTGACCGGCGTACACCTGCGGCTCATGGAGCGGTAGCGCGCACGGCGTCGGATGGCCGCGTCCGTCCACGCTGGGGAGGCTTCCGTGTCGCTCATCCGTCCCTTGACCACAGCGCTGGGCGTCGGCGGCTTGCTCGCCGGCGTCCTCGTCAGTCCGGCCGTAGGCCAGCCCACCCGGCCCGGCATCCCGGACGCCGCCATCGCGGAGAACGGGGTGCTCACGTCCCGGACCGACAGCCCGGTCGCGCCCGGCGTGAACTACACGTCGTTCGAGCGGCTCGACCCGAAGGGCTGGCAGCGCGGCGACATCCTGGACACCGACCTCGACAAGCACGGGGTCACGGTCGACTACGTGAACACCGGCAAGGTGTCGGGCGGGCAGCCGCTCAGTCAGCAGCTCGCCCGGAAGGGTGCGATCGCCGGCGTCAACGGCGACTTCTTCGACATCAACGACACCACCGCGCCGCTCGGTGTCGGCGTCGAGCGGACCGGCCGGCTGATCAACGCGCCGGCCGCCGGCCACAACGACACCGCGGTGATCGGCAAGGACGGCCTCGGCAAGATCGCCCAGCTGTTCCTGCAGGGCACGGCGACCGACGGCGCGACCAAGCTCGAGCTCACCAACCTGAATTCGCCCGGTGTGAACGCCGGCGGGATCGGTCTCTACACCCCGGAGTGGGGCGACGCGGCCCGGACCCGGACCGTCGACGGCCTCGCGAACGTCCGCGAGGTGATCCTTCGCGACGGAGTGGTCGCCAGCTCTGCCACCACTCCGGCCAGCACGCCACTGGCCGCGAACGAGCAGGCGCTGATCGGCCGCGAGGCCGGCGCCGACGCACTCAAGGCGCTCGCGGTCGGCGACAAGGTCGACGTGCAGTACGGTCTGCGCCCCGACGCGGCCGATGTCGCGGTCGGGATCAGCGGCAACTACCAGTTGGCGAAGGACGGACAGGTACCGGCCAATGTGCCGGATGCGGATCTGGCGCCGCGCACGGCGGTCGGGTTCGATGCGGACGGCAGCCGGATGATCCTGCTGACGGTCGACGGCCGGGCGACCGGTTCGCGCGGGTTGACCCTGAAGGAAATGGGTCAGCTGATGATCAGCCTCGGCGCCGACGACGCGCTGAACCTGGACGGCGGCGGCTCCTCCACGATGCTCTCGCGGACCCCCGGCAAGGCCGCGCCGGAGGTGGTCAACGACCCGTCCGACGGCGGCGAGCGGCTGGTGCCGAACGGCCTCGGCCTGCTCCCGGTCAAGGGCTCCGGCAAGCTGAAGGGCTTCCGGGTCGAGTCCGTCGGTACGTCGCAGGCAGGCCCGGACGCCGACATCTCACGCAGCTCCCGCGTCCTGACGGGCCTCAGCCGCGTACTGAGTGCGACCGGCTTCGACGAAACGTACGCCCCGGCGACCGGTACGCCGTCCTGGTACGCGGGTAGCAATGTCCGCGTCGATCGGCGTGGTGTGGTCACCGGGCGGCGAGCGGGCGATGTGGTCGTCACCGCGACCCGCGGTACGGCGAACGGAAGGTTCCCGATGACAGTGCTCGGTACGCCGGCCCGCCTCGCGCCGTCGACCCGCCAGGTCTCGCTCGCCGACGCCAACGCCAAGGGCTTCTTCGAGATCGACGGGTACGACGCCGACGGCTTCTCCACCTGGATCGAGCCGCGCGACGTGAAACTCGACTACGACGCGACCAAGGTGAAGATCGTTGCGAAGGGCAATGGGTTCGAAGTCAGTGCCCTGAGCAACGATGCGGTGTCGGCCGTGGTGACCGCGAAGGTCGGTGGACTGTCCACGCAGCTCAGTGTCACCGCCGGTCTGGCCAGCACAGTGGTCGACAAGCTCGATGACGTGACGAAGTGGGCCGCCAACGCCGTACCGGCCGGGGCCGCGACGGCGACGCGCTCGGCCGCGGAAGGGCATGACGGCGGGCAGGCGATCGCGCTCGACTACTCGCTCACGGGCAGTACGGCGACGCGGGCCGCGTACCTGTCGCAGACTCCGCAGCAGACGTTGCCGGGGCAGCCGCAGAAGCTCGGTGCGTGGATCTACGGCGACGGCAAGGGCGCCTGGCTGCGCGCGAACGCGTACGACGCGGCCGGTGGTACGGCGCAGACGCTGAACCTGGCCGCGACCATCGACTGGACCGGCTGGAAGTACGTCGAGGCGGACATCCCGCCCGGGCTGGCGATGCCGCTGCGGTTCTGGCGGCTGTACGTTGTCGAGACCTCGCCGACCCGGCAGTACTCGGGCCGCATCGTCGTCGACGACTTGACCGTACGCAGCGCGCCGCCCGTGACGATGGACCCGCAGGCCTTGGTGATCGACCCGATGGTGGTCACGGACGGGACCGTGCAGACCAGTGGCCGCTGGCGGTTCGCGGTGATGTCGGACGCGCAGTTCACCGCCGACGACCCGAACTCGGACTACGTGAAGCAGGCCCGGCGGACGATCCGCGAGGCGCTGGCGCAGAAGCCCGACTTCCTGGTGATCAACGGCGACTTCGTCGACCGGGCGTTCGGGCCGGACATCGCACTGGCCAAGCAGATCATCGACGAGGAGGTCGCCGGCAAGGTGCCGGTGCACTACGTGCCGGGCAACCACGAGACGTACGGGCCGGGTGACCTGTCCGAGTGGAAGAAGGTCTTCGGCGCCGCGACCAGCACCTTCGACCACAAGGGCACCCGGTTCATCCTGCGCGACTCGTCGCTCGGGTCGCTGCGGGCCGGTGGGTTCGACCAGATCCTCGACCTGCGCAAGCAGCTCGACTCCGCGGCTCAGGATCGCTCGATCCGCAACGTGGTGGTGATGGCGCATCACCCGATCGACGACCCGTCGCCGACACAGAACTCGCAGCTCGGTGACCGCAAGGAAGCCGCGATGATCGTGAAGTGGCTGGCGGACTTCCGGGCGTCGACCGGCAAGGGCGCAGCGTACATGGCCGGTCACGCCGGTACGTTCGCCGCGACTCGTACCGACGGTGTGCTGCTGCCCTTGACCGGCAACTCGGGCAAGAGCCCGGCCGCCGCGCCGGACGCTGGTGGGTTCACCGGCTGGGCGCTGGTCGGGATCGACCCGAAGGCGACCGCGGCCCCGGCCGGCGAGCGCAACTGGTCGGCGCCGGAACGTGCCTGGTTCCAGGTCGAGCTGCGACCGCATGTCGACTCGCTCGAACTGGCGGCTCCGGCGGTGCTCCGCCGTGGTCAGACCGCTCCCGCGTCCGCCACAGTCGTGCAGGACAGTCGCCGGGTTCCGGTGGCCTTCCCGGTGTCGGCTGACTGGTTCGGTTCGTCCAACCTGCACATCGGTACCGCGAAGAGCGCTCCGTTCTGGGCAATCGCCTCGTACGACCCGGCGACCGGCCAGCTCACCGCGCTCCGGCCTGGCACCGCCCAGCTCGGTGTCACGGTCAATGGCGTCACCAAGAGCACGACGCTTCGGGTCGATTGGTAGCGTCAGCGGGGTGACTGACGTGGTTGTGCCGCAGCGGCTGCGGAGTGGAGACCGGGTTGCCGTGGTGGCACCGTCTGGTCGAGTGGACGGTGCCCGGCTCGCGGTTGGGGTCGAGCACCTGAAACGGTGGGGCCTTGAGGTCGAGGTGATGCCGTCGGTGCTGGCGGGGCACGACCGGTTCCGCTACCTGGCTGCCGACGACAAAGCGCGTGCGGAGGATCTGCGGAACGCATGGCTCGACCAGCGGTTCGCTGCGGTGTTCTGCGCGCGCGGTGGGTACGGCGTGCAGCGGATGCTCGAGTACGTCGACCCGGACGAGCTGGTGGCCGTACCGAAGTGGTTCGTCGGGTTCAGTGACATCACCGCGCTGCACGAGCCGTTGAACGCACGTGGTCTGGTGACTGTGCACGGGCCGATGGCTGCTGCGGTGGAGCAGTTGGGCAACGACGTGGGTCGGGAACGGCTGCGGGCGTTGCTGTTCGAGCCGGAGACAGTCACCGACCTGTTGGCGCCAGTAGGTGCTCGTACGGTTGTCGATGGGGTCGCGGAGGGGCCGCTGCGTGGTGGCAACCTGGCGCTGCTGGCATCGAGCATCGGTACGCCGACGTACGCGCCGCCCGCCGGTGTGGTCGTACTCGAGGATGTGAACGAGGAGGGCTACCGGGCTGACCGGTTGCTCACCCAGCTGTTGCGGGCCGGGTGGTTCGAGCTGGTGACCGGTCTGGTTGTCGGCGACTTCAGTGAGGCCGATGCGGGTATTGGTGACGTCATTCGCGAACGGCTCGAGCCACTGGGCGTACCGATGGTGGAGGGTGCGGCGGTCGGGCATGAGGCGTTGAACCTGGCCGTACCGCTCGGACTGCCGGTACGGCTCGATGCGACCGCCGCGACGCTTACGCCAGGTGCTCTCGCAGGAAGCTGAACGCCTGCGGGTACGCATCCAGCCGGTTGGTGAGCTTGGCGAGACCATGACCCTCGTCGGGGTAGACGAGCAGCCGGCACGGTACGCCCCGCTTGGTCAGCGCGTCCGTGATCTGCTCCGCCTCCGACAGCGGTACGCGCGGGTCGTTGGCGCCGTGGATGACGAACAGCGGCGCCCGGATGTCGTCGACCCAACTGAGCGGGCTGGCGGACTCCAGGAACTCCCGGTCGGTCGCCAGATAGCCGTACTCGCGTTCGCGCATCGCACGCCGGTAGTCCGAGGTGTTCTCCAGGAACGTCACCAGTGACGCCATCCCGACCAGGTCGACACCGGCGGCCCACAGGTCGGGCTGGAACGCCACGCCGGCCAGGACCATGTAGCCGCCGTACGAGCCGCCCCAGAGCGCGGCGCGCGACGAGTCGGCGCCGATGGTCGGCAGCCAGGCGTTGATCGCGGCCAGGTCCTTGACCGAGTCGAGGCGCAGTTCGCGGTCGTCGAGTGAGTACCAGCGCTTGCCGTACCCGGCTGAGCCGCGCACGTTCGGTACGACGACCGTGTGCCCTTCGCCTGCCAATGCGGCGACGATCGGGTTCCACATCCGCAGCGCGGCACCCTCCGGCCCGCCGTGTACGTGCACCACTGTGGAGCCCAGCGCCGTACCGGTCGGACGGAACACGAACACCGGCACCTGCTCCCCGTCGAACGACGGCACTCGCAGGCTCTCCGGGTACTGCAGCTCCGCCGGTACGTCAGGCATGTTCGGCGGCCGGATCGCGGTCAGCTCACCGCCTGGTACGAAACGGAACACCGTTGGCGGCGCGACCGGGGAGTTGTAGGTGATGGCGGCGAACGAGCCGTCCGGCGACCAGACCGGGTTCGGCGTCGCGATCATCAACGCCGCACAACCACCGGCGGGCAGACCGAGTGGTGCAATCGGCGTGCCGTGCTCCAGCCGGTGCAGCGCGAGCGACACCTCGCCGTCGTCCAGTGCGGCAACCAGCAGGTGCTGACCGTCCGGCGAGGGCCAGCCGGCCAAGTCGCGGGCGTCATCGGCCAGGAAGTCGCTCCAGGTGCCGTCGGCCACGTCGTACCGGCGGAGTGCTTTGCGGTCGCGGCCGGCATCACTGGAGACCAGGAACGCGGACGAGTCGGGCAGCCAGGCCAGCGGACTTTGGTCGTTTTGGGCGTCTTCCGCGGTGAGCTCGGTGACGGACCGGCTGGACGTGTCGAGCAGGAGCAGCTGCATCGAGTTTGCCGGGCTGCTGGCCTTGGACAGTACGACCCACTTGTCGTCCGGCGACGGGTCGACGGCCATCACCCAGCCACCGGCGTCGTACAGGACACTCTCGCTACCAGTGGTCAGGTCGTGCGCGATCAGGTCGAAGTCGACGCCGTTGCGACGGTTCGTCGTGTACAGCACGCGTCCGGCGCGTACGGCGACCAGGTGGTGGATGTACTCGGCATCATGCACCAGCGGAGCCAGTACGGGCAGGCCGGCGTCCTTCAGGTCGAGCCGCGACAGCTGACCGCGCTCGTTGCCACCGGCATCATGTTCGACGATCACCTGACTGGTGCCGGGGACGAACTGGGCGCCACGGCAGGTGTCACCTAGATCGGTCAGCGCACGCCAAGTGCCGTCCGGTGCGACCTCGTTGATCTGACGGGTGCCGGTGCCGTCGTACAGCACCAGCAGCCGGCCGTCGTCAGCGACGTCGAGAGCCATGGCGGTGGGCAGCGAGAAGAGCGTCGTCAGCAGCACCCCCTCATCCTGGCACGAGAGGGGTGCCCGGCTGGTTACGCCGGACACCCCTGTTGGTCAGCGTTCGCCGTGCCAGGACTGCCAGAGGGCCGCGTACGGTCCCTGGGCGCCGACCAGCTCGTCGTGGCCGCCGAGCTCGACGATGCGACCGTCCTCGACGACCGCGATCACATCCGCATCGTGTGCGGTGTGCAGCCGGTGCGCGATCGCGACCACGGTCCGGCCCTCCAGCACACCCGCCAGCGACCGTTCCAGGTGCCGGGCCGCCCGCGGATCCATCAAGGAGGTCGCCTCGTCCAGGACCAGGGTGTGCGGGTCAGCCAGCACCAGGCGAGCCAGCGCGACCTGCTGCGCCTGGGCAGGCGTTAGCGAGACCCCACCGGAGCCCACCTCGGTGTCCAGCCCGTCGTCGAACCCCGCTACCCAGCCGTCGGCGTCGACCGAGCGCAGCGCTGCCCACAGGTCCGCGTCGGACGCGTCCTGCCTGGCCAGCCGCAGGTTGTCGCGGACGCTGCCCACGAACACGTGGTGCTCCTGGTTGACCAGTGCGACATGGCTTCGTACCTGCTCTGCCGACATCCGGTCCAGGGCTGCGCCGCCCAGCGTGATGTCACCGACGCGTGGCGAGTAGATGCCGGCCAGCAAGCGGCCGAGTGTCGACTTGCCCGCACCGGACGGTCCGACCAGCGCCACGCGGGCACCCGGCTCGACCGTCAGCGTCACACCGTGCAGCACGTCCCGGCCTTCCAGATAGCCGAACCTCACGTCGTCGGCGAGTACGGTCCGGCCCTCCGGCTCGTCCTCGCTCGCCGCCGCGGCCTCCTCGACCTCACGGACACCGACCAGCCGTGCCAGCGACACCTGCGCCACCTGCAGCTCGTCGTACCAGCGGATCATCATGTTGACCGGCTCAACCAGCATCTGGATGTACAGCGCACCGGTCGTCAGTGCACCGACCGTGAGCCAGCCCTTGATCGCGAACCCGCCGCCGATGACCAGCACGGCCGCCAGCGCGACCGTGTGGGTCATGTTGATCACCGGGAACAGGATCATCCGCAGGAACAGCGTGTACCGCTCCCAGGCGACCCACTGACCGATCCGGGTGTCGCCGAGGCCGATCCGGCGCGCGCCGAGCCGGTGCGACTCGACCGTACGCCCCGCGTCGACGGTCTCCGCCAGCGCGGACGCCACCGCGGCGTACCCGGCTGCTTCCGACCGGTACCCCGATGGTGCGCGCCGGAAGTACCACCGGCCGCCGATGATCAGGATCGGCGCCGCGATCACCACTGCCACCGCCAACGGCGGCGCGGTGACGATCAGCGCACCGATCAGCAGGCTGCCCCAGATCACCGCGATCGTGAGCTGCGGTACGGCGTCGCGCATGGCGTGCGAGAGCCGGTCGATGTCGGTGGTGATCCGGGACAGCAGGTCACCCGTCCCGGCGCGTTCCAGCACGCCCGGCGGCAGGCCCACCGCGCGTACCAGGAAGTCCTCGCGCAGGTCGGCGAGCATCTCCTCACCGAGGACCGCGCCGCGCAGCCGGGTCAGCCGGGTGAAGCCGGCCTGCACCGCCAGAGCGATGACGAAGCCGATCACGACGGACGGCAGCTTCACGTCGGTGTTGCCCTCGGACAGCTTCTGCACCACGTTGCCGAGCAGCCACGGACCGACCATGCCGCTCAGCGCCGCCACTGCGTTCACCAGCGTCAGCCAGAGGAACGCACGGCGGTGCCGGCGGATCAGCGTCTTCAGGTACGCACGCACCGTCGCGCTACCTGCTACCGGGAGCCGCACCACTTCCTGTGGGGCCGCCGGGTCGTACAGAGGGCGCTTCACGACAGCTCCTCGAGAGTTGGCTCTTCTTCACGGGTCACGACCGCGCGGTAGCGCGCATTGGTGTGCAGCAGCTCGTGGTGCGTCCCGGTCGCTTCCACCTGGCCGTCCGGTACGAACACCACGCGCTCCGACCGGTCCAGCATCAGCGGGCTGGACGTGAACACCACCGTCGTACGCCCGGTACGCAGCAGCCGCAGACCGTCTGCGATGCGGGCCTCGGTGTGGGCGTCCACCGCGCTGGTCGGCTCGTCCAGCACCAGCACCTGCGGGTCGACGTACAGCGAGCGGGCCAGTGCCACCCGCTGACGCTGACCACCGGACAGGGAGCGGCCGCGCTCGGTCAGCACGGCGTTCATCGCGTCGGACTCACCGGACGGCAGCGTCTGCCGCAGCACGTCGAGGATGTCCGCGCACTGCGCGGCGTCCAGTGCTGTCTCCGGGGTGACCGAACCACTCGACGGCACGTCGAACAGCTCGCGCACCGTCCCGGACAGCAGCACCGGGTCCTTGTCCTGCACCAGCACGACCGTGCGTGCGGACTCCAGCGGCAGGTCGTCCAGCGCTACCCCGTCCAGCAGTACGGACGGCTCGCCGTCGGCGGTCGGGCTGTGACCGCCCAGCCGGTCGGCCAGCAGACCGCCCGCGTCCGGGTTGCCGGAGACGACCGCGGTGAAGCTCCCGGCCGGGACGTACAGCCCGGTGACCGGGTCGAGCAGGTCGCCCTCCGGCTGCTGCGCCTCGGCGGTCCCCATCGCCACGTCGGTGCGCTGCAGCGACAGCACCCGCGCGGCCCGGCGCGCCGACACCTTCGAGAAGATGAACGCGCTCGCGGTCTCCTCGAACGTGTGCAGCGGCACCAGCAGGAACGTCACGAACCCGTAGGTGGTGACCAGCTCACCGACCGAGATCCGGCCGGACAGCACCAGCCGTACGCCCATCCAGACGATCAGGACCAGGAACAGGCCGAACAGCAGCACCTGCAGGGCCGCGATCAGCGACCACATCCGGGCACTGCGGACAGCGCTGGTCCGGTACTGCTGGGAGGCGTCGCGGTAGCGCTCCAGGAACAGCTGCTCGCCACCGATGCCACGCAGCACGCGCAGCCCGGCGACGGTGTCGGCGGCCAGCTCGGTCGCCCGGCCGCCCTTGGCCCGCTGCTCGTCCGCGCGGCGCTCCGCCGGACCCATCAGCGGCACGATCGAGAACGCCAGCACCGGCACCGCGAGCGCGACGACCAGGCCGAGCTGCGGTTCGTACAGCAGCAGGCCGACGACGACCGCGAAGCAGGTCAGCAGCGCGGCCGCGAACCGGCCGACGACCTCGACGAACCAGCCGATCTTCTCCACGTCGCCGCTGCTCACGGCGACCACCTCGCCGGCCGCGATCCGGCGGGTCAGCAGCGAGCCCAGCTCGGCCGCCTTGCGGATCAGCAGCTGCTGCAGGCGGGCCGCGGTGCTGATCCAGTTCGTCACCACGGCGCGGTGGAAGAACGAGTCGGCGCCGGCCTTCGCCGCGCCGAACACCAGCAGCAGCGCGCCGGCCAGGATCAGCTTGGACCAGGACAGGTCGATGGCCGCCTGCACGGCGAGCCCGACGGCGACCGGAGTGGCGGCGATGCCGCCGAAGAACACCAGGCCCCAGAACACCGCGAGGGCCTGCCCGCGCAGCTGCTGGTGTTCCAGCCAGAGAATGAGTCGGAGACCGGACCGGGTGTCGGGCACACCCGGATCGGCGAACGGAATGAGGCGCAACGACATGACGTCTCACAAAGAGGCATAGAGGGATGAAAGGAAAGAGCCTGACCAGGCGAATGGATCAAGCGTAGGTGCCGCCGCCGACAGTCCGTCAAACCCTTTTCAGCCTCTGATTGGTCAGACCCGCGAACGGGGTCCGGTCAGCCGGCCGAACGGGCCAGTCCGACCGCGACGCCGGCCTGGAACCGGGTCTCCGCGTGCAGGCTGCTCTGCACCCGCTGGATGCGCCGCCCGACGGTCCGGAGGCTGATCCCGAGCTGCCGGGCGATCGCCTGGTCGGTCATCCCGGCGGACAGCAGCGCGATCAGCGTGTGGTCGCCGTCCTCGCCCGGCTCCTCGCTGCCCAGAGCCAGCGGCAGCGCCGCCGTCCAGACCCGCTCGAACAGTGCGATCAGCGCATCCAGCAACGAGCTCGGCCGGACCACCAGCAGGCCTTCACTGGTCCGGGTGCCGGTCACCATCGGGAGCGTCGCGACCTGGTTGTCGTAGATCGCCAGCCGGAGCGGTACGTCACCAGTGACCCGTGCCTGCTCTCCTACCGACAGGGTCACCAGCAGTGTGTCCAGGCCCTGCTCGTCCACGGCAGCCCGGCTGTAGACGATCCGGTGTACCACTCCGTGCTGGATCGCATCCGCGGACACCTGTGCGTCCTCCGGTGAGATCCGCTTCACGTACGGCGGTGTCTCGAAGGCGCGTACCTCCGACCGGGTCGCCCGGTGGATCGCCAGCAGGTACGCATGCGCTTGGTCGCCAGGCACTACCTCCACCGGTGACTGGCGGACCGGGTACGGCGTGGCGCGATGGAGTCGTTCCAGCTCCTGCACTCGGGTGGCGACCTGGTCCAGCTCCAGCTGCCGGGCGTCCAGTAGTCCCTGTAGTGCGACGGCCGGCGGTACGGCGCTGTACTTGCCGTCCTCCACCCGCAGCAGCCGCTTGCTGACCAGCGCATCCAGGCTGGCGCCGGGGAGGTCCTGCGCGAGCTCCGCCGCGCTGCGTCCTGGATGAGTCAGGACGTGCTCGTAGACCTGTTCTTGTACCCCGTCGATCCCCAGGCGCTCCAGCACGCGGACCAGCGTATGACCGATCTCAGCCAATGGCCTAGACCTGCCGTCAGGATGTCTTTACACGGTCGGGGTGGCCCGGTGATGCTCCAGGAAATCGATTCCTGGGAGCCGCCCCATGTCACGCCCAGCCCTGTCACGCACAGCCCTGTCCCGTCCGCGCCCCGCTGTGGTGGCCCTGGTTGGTACGGCGCTGCTCGCCGGCCTCCTGACCAGCCCCGCCGCCACCGTGGCCGCCGCACCGCCGCCCACCGCACAGCTACCGATAGCGAAGCCGGTCGGCCTGCCGCACGTCAGTACGCCGACGACGGTCACCCTGGTGACCGGTGACAAGGTCACCCTCGCCCCGGACCCAGACGGGACCATGCAGGTTCAGCTGCAGCCAGTGGCTCGCCCGAACGGCTACACGCCGGGCATGCAGATGGTGCAGACCAACGCGGAGCAGCTGGCGGTACCGGACGACGCCCTGCCATACCTGTCCGCCGGAGTACTCGACCGCACCCTCTTCGACGTCGGCTACCTGGTCAGCAACGGGTACGCCGACAACGCGACCACCCAGCTCCCGGTCATCACCCAGCTGTCGTCGGCTGTTCCGGCTGCCAAGCTGCGCAACCAGGCTGACGCACTGCCCGGACTGAGCCCGACCGTGCAACTCAACAGCGTGCACGCGACCGCGGCCGATGTCTCGAAGTCCCAGGCTGGTTCGTTCTGGTCGTCCATCGCCGGCGCGGCCGTGCCACGGACCGGGCGGCCCGTACCGCGGGCGTTCGGCCGGAGCGTGACCCACGTCTGGCTGGACCGGAAGCTGAAGGCCACGCTGGACCAGAGCGTGCCGATGATCGGCGCACCACAGGCCTGGGCCGCCGGGTACGACGGGAAGGGCGTCAAGGTCGCCGTACTGGACACCGGCATCGACGCGAACCATGCGGACCTCAAAGGCAGGGTGACCGCGTCGAAGAACTTCACCAGCGACCCGGACATCTCCGACGGGTACGGCCATGGGACGCACGTCGCGTCGATCATCACCGGGTCGGGCGCCGCGTCCGGGGGCAAGTACAAGGGTGTGGCGCCCGGTGTGGATCTGCTCGTCGGCAAAGTGCTCAACAACAAGGGCTTCGGTGAGGACTCCGACATCATCGCCGGGATGGAGTGGGCCGCGGCGCAGGGCGCCAAGGTGATCAACATGAGCCTCGGCGGCACCCCCACGGCCGACGAAGCGGATGATGTCGGTGCGCTGGCGGTCGACCGCATCACCGCGGCAACCGGCGCGCTGTTCGTCGTCGCCGCCGGGAACAACGGTCTGTCCGGTGCATCGACCGTCAGTACCCCTGGTGTCGCTGAGTCCGCCCTGACCGTCGCCTCCGTCGACAAGAGCGACAAGCTCGCGTACTACTCCAGCCGCGGACCACTGCTGTACCCGAACCGAGTGAGCAAGCCGGACATCTCCGGACCGGGCTCGGACATCGTCGCGGCGCGTGCGGCGGGTACGTCCCTCGGCAGCCCGGTCGACGCGAACTACACGTCGCTGTCCGGTACGTCGATGGCGACACCGCACGTCGCCGGAGCCGCTGCGATCCTTGCGCAAGAACATCCGGACTGGCAGGCCGCACAGCTCAAGGCGGCGCTGATGAGTACCAGCAAGGACGACGGGTACTCCACGTACGAGCAAGGTGCTGGTCGGGTCGATGTCGCGCGGGCCGTGACGCAGCAAGTGTCCGGTGTCACCGCCGGCGTGGACTTCGGGAAGATCCTGGAGACCGAGACAGGCGACGTCGTACGGCAGATCAGCTATCGCAATGACAGTGCGGGTGACGTGACGCTGCACCTCAGCAGCGTGCTGCGGTCGACCAGCGGAACCGACCTTGGCCAGGCCGTCAGTGTGCCGGGCCAGGTTGTCGTACCTGCGCATTCGACTGCGAGCGTCGACGTGACCGTCCATGCCGGTCAGTTGCAGGACGGGTTCTCTGCTGGTGCTGTGGTGGCTTCGGCGGACGGCGTTCAGGTCCGTACCGCACTTGCCCTGCGCCGGTCCCGGCAGAGCTTTCAGGTCAAGGTGAACGTGAAGTTCAGCGCCCGGCCGATGTTCGGCGCGATGATCAACGCGATCAACCTCGACGACCACACCGCCAAGATGGTGCTGCTGCAGCGGGCGGAGCTCGCGCCGGACGGGATGAGCGGCTCGTTCTCGCTGGACCTGCCGCCCGGCCGGTGGTCGATCGTCGTCAATCATGACCGCGAGCCGGCCAGTAAGCGGCTGGAGTACGTGATGTTCGCCGAGCCCGAGCTGTCGGTGCAGGGGCCGGTCACGCTGTCGTTCGACGACCAGGACGCGGTTCCGTACCGGAATGTCACCGACGGCCCGACGCAGAACATCGCCGGGGGAATGATGGCGTACCGGTCGACCACCGATGGGACCGATGGACTCGGTGTGACCCAGCTGCTGACCAAGTACGGCGACGGTGGCTTCTTCGTGGCGCCGACGAAGCCGGTGACTGCTGGGGCGTTCTCGCTCAAGTTCAACGCGACCCGGGCGCTTCCGCAGGTGCAACTGGCGGTGGACTCGGCCAACGGCCGAGGTCTGTCGATGTTCCCGAACTACTCGGACTACGCGGGAGTCGCGCCGCGGTTCGACGGCCGCTACCGGAAGCTGCCGGTGCTGGACGTCGGCTGGTCGCTCGAGCCGGCTGAGCTGGCGAAGGTACGCGGCAAGCTCGTACTGATGTCATACACCTGGGGCCACGGTGGGTACGAGTGCGCGCTGCACGTGGACGACCTTGCCGCGCTCAAGGCAGCCGGTGCTGTTGGCGTACTGCAGGAGTCCGGCGACTGTGATCTGTATCCGCAGTGGGTGGAAGGCAATGTCGACCTGCCGGTCGCTGGGATCGATGCGGATGAAGGCGTTCGGCTGCGGGAGGTACTGGCTCGTGGACCGGTGACGGTGTCGCTGACTGGTACACCGAACGCCCCTGTCGTCTACCACTTGGCACAGGTGTCGGCAGGTCGGTTCCCGGACTCCGCTACCTATCGGGTGCGCGACAAGGACCTGGCACGCGTACGGACGAGCTACACGCCGGAGTGGCAACCGAAGCAGTTCGCCGGGCAGGAGGGCGTCGATAGTCGGATCAACGCGGCGGTGGAGTCGCGGACGCTGTTCACCTGGCCGAACTACTTCACGTCGTTCCCCCAAACGCGGGACGAGCTGTACGGACCGGTCGGCCCGGAGGTGCAGTGGATTCGTACCGTCGGAACCGATGCGGCGCTGCGGTCGGCCGAGGAACGGCGTACGACACTGCGCCCCGGCCGGATGCCCGATGAACGCTGGCTGGGTGCACCACGTGGTATCGGACCGTCCGACGTACCGCCGAGTGCGACGAACCTGACGCACATGGGCTTCTGCTTCGCGTGCCGTGACGGCGACCGGCTGGTCGTCATGCCTGAGTACGCGAACCCGGACCCGTTGGTTGTCGCCTCATTGCTGGTGACCGGTACGCAGACCAAGTTGTACCGCGATGGGCAGGAGATTCCGGCGACAATGTACTCCGGGTTCCCGTCCTTCACGATGCCGTCCGGGCCGGGGCGCTATCGCCTCGTACTGGACTCGGATCTGAACACCGGTCCGCAGAAGAGCTACGATCTGTACAAGTACAGCGCGAAGCAGCACACCGAGTGGACGTTCGGTTCGGCCCATGTTGGTACGGCGAATGTTGGCAACACCACCTGTTATCAGGCATGGGTCGAGAAGACCGCTCCGTTGACCTGTGCGCCGCAGCAGCTGCTGTACGTCAGGTACTCGGCTCCGACGGATGGCACCAACAAGGTGCGTCATGGTGTGGTGCCGCTGCAGCTCAAGCCCTACTACGAGCGCACTGCCAAGACAGGTAGCGCGGCGTCATTCCGGTCGGTGAAGGTGACTGCTAGCTACGACGGTGGCAAGAGCTGGAAGCCGGTGGCTGGAGTGAACTTGCGCAGTAGCTACCAGGCGCTGCTGGTGGCACCACGTGGTACGACCACGGTGTCACTGCATGTCGAGGCAACCGACCTGAACGGCAACACCATCTCCCAGACGATCGACTCGTTGCTGGGCGTGCGCTGATCTCACGGGTCCGCCGGCCGCGACCGGTTCGGTGTTCATCGATGTAGCGTCGAGATCGATGACCACCGAATCCAGTCGCGGGCGGCGGCTGCTCGTCCTCGCGATCTGCTGCTCCAGTCTGTTCATCGTCGGGCTGGACTCGACGATCGTGAACCTCGCGCTGCCCGCGATCCGGCACGAGTTCGGTGCCTCGGTCGCCAAACTGCAGTGGACAAGTCGGAGGCCAAGCGGTCTTAGGAAGACAACTCACAAGACCAACTCCTTGGCTCACAGAACGACATGGCTACGATCCGACTTCCAGACCGGGCTGGTGCTGTTCGGGATCGGGTCGCTGCTGTGCGGGATCGCGCCGACGATCGACCTGCTGATCGCGTTCCGGGTGCTGCAGGCGGTCGGTGGGTCGATGCTGAACCCGGTGGCGATGTCCATCATCACCAACACCTTCACCGATCCACGCGAGCGGGCGCAGGCGATCGGGATCTGGGGCGGCGTGGTCGGGCTGAGCATGGCGGTCGGGCCGGTCGTCGGCGGGTCGCTGGTGGATGCGGCCGGATGGCGGTTCATCTTCTGGATCAACGTGCCGGTGGCGGCGGCAGCTGTCGTACTGACCGCGCTGTTCGTGCCGGAGTCACGGGCGGCGGTGCCGCGCCGGATGGACCCGGTCGGGCAGGTGCTGGTGGTCCTGCTGCTGGGTGGACTGACCTACGGCATCATCGAGGGCCGGACCGCCGGGTGGGGCTCGCCGCTGATCATCGGGTGCTTTGTCACCTGCGTGGTCGCGTTGGTGACGCTGGTGTACTACGAGCGCCGCCGAGACCAACCGCTACTGGAACCACGGTTCTTCCGCAGTGCGCCGTTCTCCGGAGCCACGCTGATCGCGGTGTGCGGGTTCTCGGCGTTGTCGGGGTTCCTGTTCCTCAACTCGCTCTATCTGCAGACCGCACGTGGTTTCACCGCGCTGCACGCCGGTCTGCTGACGTTGCCGATGGCGGCGATGACAGTGGTGTTCGCACCCATCTCCGGTTGGCTGGTAGGTCACCGCGGACCACGTGTACCGCTGGTGGTGGCCGGCACCATGCTGACAGCCGCCGGACTGATTCTGTCTCGCCTGACCATCAGCACCTCCACACTGCACTTGCTGATCGCCTATCTGGTCTTCGGACTCGGTTTCGGCATGCTGAACGCGCCCATCACCAACGCGGCAGTCTCCGGCATGCCCCGCGCCCAGGCCGGCGTCGCAGCAGCAATCGCCTCAACCAGCAGACAAGTAGGCGCCTCACTAGGCGTCGCAGTAGCCGGCACCGTCCTCACCGCCCGCCTGGTAGGCCCTTTCGAAACCGGCTTCGTCGACGCCGCCCGCCTCTGCTGGTACATCATCGCAACCTGCGGCGCCCTGGTGTTCGTGCTCGGGCTGATCACCACAGGCGCCTGGGCCCGCCGCACCGCTGCATCTGCCACAGCCGACCTTGTCAAAGACACCCCACCAGCTCCGACCAAGTGACATCAACACACCTTCGAAGGAGCTGACGATGGCCAACAGGATCGTGGTGTCGGTGCAGGTATCGCTGGACGGACGAGTAGCCAGCGCGAACGGCGTACTCGACTGGCTCCAGGTCAAGCACGAGTTGCACGCACACTTCGTCGAGGTACACCGAACAGCTGGTCTGTTCATGTACGGACGCCGCACGGCGACCTCTACCTGCTCGGTAGCGGTCAGCTCATCACCGCGCTGGCCGAACGTGATCTCGTCGACGCGTACGAGATCTACGTACATCCGGTGGCCCTGGGTGGTGGGGAATCGGTCTTGCAGGGACTGCCGGCGCGTCAGGGGCTGACGCTGACCGGCGCTCGGACGTTCGACGGGAACGTGGTCAAGCTCGAGTACGGGCGGCCGATCACGGTGTGACGATGCCGGCGCGGACTAACGCTTTCAGGCGGCCGCGGAGGATCTTTTGGCGGCGTTCTTCGGTGGGGAACAGGTCCAGGTAGGTGGCGCCCTTTGCGGCCAGCAGGTCGTCGTCGAGGCGGCGTACGGTGCCGGCGGGCGCGCGGTGGGTCATGGCGGACTGTACGGCGGCGCTGTCGATGCCGGTGAGCAGGTCGGTGAGCTGCTCTTCCGTAGTCACGCCCAGCCGCGCAAGTACGCCGAGGATCCACGCGTAGTGCGTCGTCTTCGCATGCGGCGCGTCCGGGTAGCGGCGGTTCAGGTACGTGGTCAGCGTGCCCGTGGTCAGATCGAGTGGAGCCTTGTCCGACGCGGTTGCGGCCAGCTCGCGGTACAACCGGTCGATCTCGGTGAACTCGTTGTCGGCCAGCTCCATCAGCGCGGCCGCCAGCAGGAACCGCCGGTCGAACTCCGGCTTCCGGTCCGGCGGGATGTCCAGCTTGTACCTGATGTCGTGCTCGAACTCGGCCCACGCGTGCTGCACCGCCGTACGCACCTGGATCTCCATCACCAGATTCTTCAGCACCGCGTACTCCGGGAGCTCCCGCCGGTGCGCGTTCAGCCGGACCAGATAGTGCTTGCTGGCGTACCCGAAGACGCCCTGCGCGCGAGTGTGCGCCCCCATGTCGGTGTGTTCGACGATCTCGAACTCGGCCTCGATCACCTCACACACCCGGTCCACCGCCTCGACCAGGAACGTGATCACCCGCGCCGCGACCAGGTCGGTGATCTGGTTCAGCGGATCGTCGTACTTCGGCCGGGCCGGATCGTCCGGATGCGGTTTCGCCGCCTTCGCCAGGAACGACTCCGGGTCCTTCGCCCGGGCGGTCGCGCTCAGGTAGTTGATGCCCTCTTCTTCACCGATCAGTTCGTTGATCAGCGCTTCCAGCTTCCGGGCGCCACCGACGTACTGCTGGTGTACGCGCTCGTACAACGCGCCGGCTTGCGGAACCCACTCCACCATGGCGGAACCATAGTGGTCTTGCGGTCGCTGGCAACGTCTATCGGATTCTAGTATTTTTGCTAGAGATCAGTAGAGACCGCTCGCGACACGCTCTGGTCGTTGATTGGTCAATCTACGGAAAACCGTAGACGGCCACATACAGTGAAAGCATGGATCCGATCCGGAATCCCTATGCGCCCGGCGCCGGTCAGCGGCCGCCTGAGCTGGCCGGACGCGACACCGAGGTGCGGCAGTTCGAGGTGGTCCTCGAGCGGGTCGCGGCAGGCAGGCCGGAGCGCAGTCTGGTGCTGAGCGGGCTCCGGGGCGTCGGCAAGACGGTGCTCCTCAACACGCTGCGCAGCCAGGCCATCAAGCGCGCGTGGGGTACGGGGAAGATCGAGGCCCGACCGGAGCAGAGCATCCGGTTGCCGATCGCGCAGGCGCTGCACACGGCAATGCGCGAGTTGGGGCACCGGCACCGGGACGAGGACCGGGTCGATCAGTTCAGCGCCGTACTGAAGGCGTTCGCGCTGCGGACCGGCGCGGAGGACCGGAAGGGCATCCGTTGGCACCCGCCGGTCGACGTGGCGGCTGCGAAGGGCCGGGCCGACTCCGGCGACCTGGAGATGGACCTGATCGAGCTGTTCACCGACGCGGCCGATCTGGCCGGCGACCTGTCGGTCGGTGCCGGTCTGTTCATCGACGAGATGCAGGACATCAGTGCGGACGACCTGTCCGCGCTGTGCGCCGCCTGTCACGAGATCTCGCAGCAGAGCGCCCCACTGGTAGTCGTTGGTGCCGGCCTGCCGCATCTGCCGGCCGTACTGTCGGCCAGCAAGTCGTATTCGGAGCGGCTCTTCCGGTACGTACGCGTCGACCGCTTGGCGCGTGATGCCTGCGACCGCGCGTTGATGATCCCCGCGGAGAGCGAGGGCGTCCAGTACGACGATGAAGCGCTCGACGAGTTGTACGCCCAGACCGACGGCTACCCGTACTTCGTCCAGGCCTTCGCGCACGCGACCTGGGATCATGCGCCGAAGTCGCCGATCACGATCAAGGACGTGTCGGTGGCCGCACCGGAAGCGTCTGCCGAGCTCACCGTCGGTTTCTTCGGCTCCCGCTACGAACGCGCGACGCCCGCCGAACGCGAGTACATGCGTGCGATGGCCGAGCTGGGCATCGGGGTCGACGACGGCTCGGTCCCGACATCCGAGGTCGCCAGCACACTGAACCGCAAACCTCAGTCCCTGTCCCCCGCGCGCGACGGCTTGATCAAGAAAGGCCTGGTCTTCTCCGCCGAACGCGGCACCGTCGCGTTCACCGTTCCACACTTCGGCAAGTTCCTGCGCACCCGCACGGCTTAACAAATCCTGGCTTTCGACTGACGTGTCAACTCTGTAAGGTCAAGTGTCATGACCACCGGGCGGAGCGGCCAGCGCGTGCGTACGCGTGGGCGGCGGGCTCGGCGGCGGAAACCTTACCGGGGCCAATGGCTCACGGTGACGGCGCTCGCGGTCCTGGGGACTGTGGTGGTGGCGCATCCGGATGTCGCGAACCGGACGAGTTTGGCGGCGGATGTAGTTGCGGGGGCCAACCAAGCGCCGGCGGAACGCGCGCAGGCCGCGCCGAGTCTGACCCCGCCGCCGGTGGGGACGCCGACCGAGAAGTACACCACTCCGTTGCGCCCGGCACCGAGTTTGCCGCGCAAACAACCCAAGGGCGCGAAGCCGAACGTGCTGGTGTCCTCCGGCAAACTCGCGGTGGTGCCGGGGAGCAACAAGGCGACCGGCGCACGGGACAAGATGACGTACCGCGTCGAGATCGAGCAGGGCCTGTCGGTGAACGGCGCGGCCGTCGCCGCGAAGATCCACAAGACGCTGACCGATCCGCGCGGCTGGCAGGCGGTGCATCCGGTGAACTTCGAGCGTACGGACAGCGTCGACGCCGACCTCCGCATCATCCTGGCCACGCCGTCCCTGACGGACAAGCTGTGCCTTCCGCTCGACACCGGCGGTGAGGTGTCCTGCCGGGTCGAGGACCGAGTCGTCCTGAACGCCAAGCGCTGGGTGTACGCGATCCCGTCCTACGACGTCGAGCTCTACCGGAGCTACCTGGTCAACCACGAGGTCGGCCACGCCCTCGGCCACGGCCACTCGACCTGCACCGAGCCGAAGACCCCGGCACCGGTGATGATGCAGCAGACCAAGGGCCTGGCCGGCTGCCTGCCCAACGCCTGGCCCACGATCAAGGCGACCTGACAGACTGGGCAGTACAACGGGGAAGGAGCGCAGATGTCGTCACAGGACTTCCCGACGTACGGCCGGGGTGATGAGCCTGAGCAGCTGCCCGGTGATGAGCATCACTACGCTCCGCCCACACCGTACGGAGGCGGTAGCTACGGTCCGGGGCAGCAGCCCGTGCCGGAGCAGTTCCCGTACGCACAGCCGCAGCCGTACGGCGCTGCACCGCAGCAGCACAGCCAGCGTCCGACGCAGCCACCGAACTACCAGCCGGGTGCACCGTTCGGCGCTCCGGCGAGTCCGCAGCCGCATGAGCTCCCCGCGTACGGCCGCGACCAACCGGTTGCCCCACGCGACCCCCGGGCTGCCCGCGTGGTCGGACTGGCCGCGTTCATCGCAGTCATCTACGGTCTGCTCGTTCTGACTGTCCAGCGGGTCGCACTGCGCGAGATCTCGCAGGCACCGGGCTCACCGCTCAACCACCCGCTGCGCACGGACGTACTGGATGCGATCGGCCAACTGCTCCTGGTAATCGTCGGTGCCGCCGCCCTGGTGATGTGGCTCCGCGACGTGGTCGCTCGACGCAAGGCGGGCCGGCAGCCTGACCCAGCGGAGCTGACCGGTCTGGTACTGGTCGCGGTGTCGCTCGTGCCGATCCTGGTGTGGGTGATCCTGGTGCTGTCCACGGGTCTAGGTGCTTCCGACGGCTCAGTGCACCGCCTACCCACCGCGTACGGCTGGGGCGGCTTCGGACTGCTGCTCCTCGCGGTCGGACTGTTCCTCGGCTACCGCGAGCTCAAGCCGGCCGTACCGAACCCAGTAGTACAAGGCCCGCCCGCCAAGGCCCCGTGGGAGTGAGCGCTCCAATCGTCCTGGTGCCCGGCCTGGGCCTCGGACCCGAGTCGTACGCGCGGACCGTCGAGCACCTCGCTACCCCGTACCACGTAGTCACTCTGCCCGGGTACGGCGAGCCAGCCGGCTCCCGTGAAGACCTGCACCCTCAGGCGCTAGCGGTGGCACTAGCCGGCAAGGTCCGCGACCGCTCGGTGCTGGTCGGCCACTCCGCGAGCTGCCAGATCGTCGTCGAGGCAGCGGTGCGCTACCCGGAGCTGACGCACGCACTGGTGCTGGTAGCTCCGACCGGTGACGCGCGGATGTCCAGCTGGGTCGACAGAGCAGTCCGCTGGCTTGGCTCCGCTGTACCGGACTCACCGAAGCTGATCAGGACAGTCACCCCGCAGTACGTACGCACCACCCTTCCGGCGATGGCCCGCGCTGGTGAAGCCGCCCGGCACCACGACCTGGCCGAGGTGATCTCCCGGGTCAAGGTCCCGGTGCTGCTCGTCCGTGGTCGGCATGACCTGCTGTCCACCGCTGAGTGGGTCGAGCGGCTCGCGGAGCTCAGTCACGGCGAGGCGCGGACGCTCGATACGGGCGCGCACATGCCGATCGCCACGAATGGCCCGGAGCTGGCCGCGCTCATAGAACGAGCCGCCGCGCTGCCGTCAGATAGCTGACGCGTTAAGATCACCTGGACAAACCTTTGCGGGAGCTCGCACCGATAGCGCGGGCTGAGAGGGCGACAGCTGGGTCGCCGACCGCCTGAACCTGACCGGGTAATGCCGGCGTAGGGAGTGGGGTCACTCATGGCCGATACCGCTGTTCGATCCGGCACGACCGAAGCGCCACTCGTACTCACCACCGATGCGCCGCGGACGCTGAGCTTCTTCGATCAGTTCACGCTCTGGGGCAACTTCGGGATCTCGTTGTTCGGTCCGGTGACCGGTGCGCTGGTGGCGGCGTACACCGGGTCGTTGTGGAAGGGCCTGCTTGCGGTCGTGGTCGGTTGCGGGATCGGCGCGCTGGTACTCGGCGGGGCGGCCGTGTTCGGTTCGCAGACCGGTGCACCGGCGATGGCGAGTCTGCGCGGGATCTTCGGCCGGCGTGGATCGATCGCGCCGACCGTGCTGAACATCGCGCAGAACGTCGGCTGGGCGACGATGGAGATCATCGTGATCTCGCAGGCCGCGGTCGCGGTGACGAGTGAGCGCTGGCGCTGGGTGTTCGTCGTGCTCGCGGGCATCATCGCCACCACGATGGCGGTCCGCCCACTGGGCAGCGTGAAGATCCTGCGGAAGTTCATGGTGTGGCTCGTACTGGCCGCGTCGGTGTACTTGTTCATCCAGGTGCTCGGCAAACCGGTCCACGCATTGCCACAGGACGGCGTGTTCGGCTTCTGGCCGGCGGTCGACCTGGCCGCGGCTGGTGTCGTTTCATTCGCTCCACTGGCCGCGGACTACACGCGTCACTCGCGGACGAACAAAGCTGCTTTCGCCGGATCGTCCCTCGGCTACGGACTCGCGGCGATCGGGTACTACGCGCTCGGTGTCGTCGCGGTAGCCACGCTGCAAACCGACAGCGAAGGCGTGATCACCGCGCTCGTCACCTTGCCCGCGGGTGCGATCGCGCTGTTCGTCCTGCTGGTGGACGAAGTCGACGAGGCGTACGCGAACATCTACTCGACCACGATGGCGGCGCACAACCTGATCGGTCACGTCGATCGGCGCTGGATCTCGGTCGGCATCGGCGTACTCGCCACCGGCATCGCGCTGTTGGTTGACCTAGGCAACTACACGCAGTTCCTGTACCTGATCGGCTCGGTCTTCATCCCGTTGTTCGCGGTCGCGATCGCCGACTTCTTCGTGGTCTGCAAGATGCGCTGGGACGTGTCCGCGACGGCGAAGTTCCGCTGGCAGCCGACGGTCGCCTGGTTGATCGGCTTCATCGCGTACCAACTCGTCAACCCCGGTACGGTCGCCGGCTGGTCGACTTTCTGGACAAATGTCCAGCAGTGGCTGTTCAACCAGCACCCGGTACCGACCTGGCTCGGCGCGACGTACACGTCGATCATCATCTCGATGCTGGCCGCCGTCGTCCTCGGCCGGATCCGCCGCCCACTGGACAACTGACCCGCGCGGACCGGAATACTGGCGTCCATGCTGAACTCCGCACTGCGCAGCCGGGCCGAGTACGCGGAACTCGGGGCCGACGGATTGGCCGCCCGTACGACGCCGGAGCGGGACGCGGTGATCGTGCAAGCGGTCGAGGAACTGCTCGTCGGCCGCGAGACCGTCCTGGACCTCTGCTGCGGGTACGGGCGGATCGCGCTTCCGCTGCGCCGGGCCGGCAAGGTCGTCCGCGCCCTGGACATCTCGCCGAACCTGCTCGAGGCCGGCAAGGCACAGGCCGCCGAAGAGGAACTCGCGATCGACTGGGCGATCGGCTCGATGACCGACCTGCCGTACAAGTGGGACTCGTTCGACGCGGTGATCTGCCTGTGGACGGCGTTCCACGAGTTGTTCGCCGAGGACGAGCAGCTCTCCACCATCTGCGAGATCTCCCGGGTACTCAAACCGGGCGGGATCGCGATCATCGAAGGACCGGTCTGGGGGCCGGCGACCGCGGCCGAGATCGCGAACGGGATGCGGCAGGGACCGGAGCACCGGATCGTCACCACCGAGCACGACGACGACCGCAGCAGCGTGCACTTCATCCACGACGAGATCAGCTACGGCCGGCTCTGCGCGGCGGCCGGAATCGATGACTTCAAGGTCTACAAACGCGACTGGGGCGGCCGCCGCCGGCTGATCCTCGAACTCCATCAGCCCGCAACTAGCTGACAAGTAAAAGAAGCAGATCCCCACTCCACACTGGGGATCTGCTTCTTTCTGCATTCAGTCTAAAACCATTCCGGGCGATTCCGGAAAACTCAGCTTTTTGCTTCGAGATTCAGCAAATAGCGTTTCGCGTCCAGTCCGCCGGCATATCCGGTGAGCGCGCCGTTCGCGCCGACCACCCGGTGGCAGGGCAGTACGACACAGACCGGGTTCGCGCCCAGCGCCGTACCCACCGCGCGGGCCGCCTTCGGCTTGTCGATGTCACGGGCAACGGCTCCGTAGCTGGTCGTCCGCCCGTACGCGGTGTGGTCCGGCAGGTCGTTCAGTACGAGCCGCTGGAACGGCGTCGCCAGGACGAGATCCACCTCGACGTCGAAGGCGTGGCGAGCACCGGTCAGGTACTCGTCGAGTTGGCGGCGCAGCTCGTCCAGCGGGCGCGCCTGCCGGAGTACGCGGGGCGACACCGCGCGAGCGAGCCGCCCGGTCATCGTCTCCTCGTCGCCGAACGAGCTGGCGACCACCCGCCCGCCCGCGACCGCCAGCAGCATGGTGCCGATCGGGGTGTCGTGCAGGGTGTAGGCGACATCGGCGTCCGGAAGGACCGGTGGTTTCAGGTCAGGGGTGTCGAGCCGGGTCAGCCGGCTCTCGAGATCAGTCATCGTGTACTCCGAGTTTGCCGCGCAGGGTCGCCAGTGCGTCGCTGACGAGCCGGCGCGATGCGGCCGGCGTGGTGTCCAGAGCGGCGGCCACGCCATGGTGGTCCAGGTCGCCGACGTATTTGAGCGTGATCGCGAAGCGTTGCCGCTCCGGTAGTTCGTTGACCGCCCGCCAGAGGTCCGGGTCCGGCCAGGCGGCGGCCTCCGGGCCGTCGACCGCGACCGGCGGCGCCTCGTCGAGTGGCCGCTGCGGTTTCCGCGCCCGGTGCACGTCCGTCGCGCACCGGGCGGTGATGGTGAGCAGCCAGCCGCGCAGGTTCTTCGCCGACTTCAGCGCCGGGTACGCCGCGTACGCCTTCTCCCAGGCGCGCTGCGCGACATCGTCACCGTCGTCGCCGGCCATCGCCCGCGCCAGCCTGGCGACGTCCCGCCAGTGCGCGTCGATCAACGCCTGGAACGGCGGCAGTTCGACCTTCTCCCGAGCCATCACGTAAGTAGAACGCATCCCCGGCGGCGGATGTGAGGGCGCCCCGAACCAGTGCCTCGAACCAGTGTCCCGGCCAGTGCCCCGATCAGTACGCGGTCCGGATCACGAGATTGTCTAGTTAGGCAGTAGACATAGATGCGAAGATGGCTGACATGACGACGACCTTCCTCACCCGCCGTCGCGTCATCGATCTGCTCCGGACGGCGAGCGCCACCTGTCGGTGACGCGGTCTCCGCTGCGCGCTTTCTCACGAGGCTGGTCCGAGCCTCCACCCCGCCCGGTGTGCCGTCAGGCTGCCGGTCGTCCCTGCCCCGGTTCCGAGGGAGAGACATGTCTTTGCCTGCCCTGAATCGTCCTGCCCTGTCCGTCGTCCCCGATCGAGCCGAGGAACGGATCGTGGACGCCGACGTCTACAAGTCCGTCTTCCGCCGGCACGCCGCGGGCGTCGTCGTGATCACCGCCGATGCCGGTCACGGTCCGGCCGGATTCACCGCGACCTCACTGGTCTCGATCAGCCTGCTGCCGCCGCTCGTCTCGTTCGCGATCGCCACCAGCGCGTCCAGCTGGCCGACCGTGAGTACGGCGAGCAGCGTCGTGATCAACTTCCTGTCCGCCGACCAGCACGCGATCGCCGGCCGGTTCGCCACCAGTGGGATCGACCGGTTCGCCGAACCGACCCGCTGGTCCCGGTTGCGCACCGGCGAACCCGTGCTCGACGAGGCGCCGAGCTTCCTGCGCGCGCAGGTCGAACACCGGTTCGCGGTCGGCGACCACTACCTCGTCGTCGCCCGCCTGGCCACGCACACCGAGCGCCGCGAGCACGAACCCCTGCTGTACCACGACGGAAGTTACGCCACCGCCACCCCGAAAGCACATCATGCCCAGTAAACGAATCATTGCTGCCCTCTTCGCCGTCGCCGCCTTGGCGACCGGATGCGGTGGGAACGCCGCCGCGGGAGGCGACGCCGCCGGCAAGCTCTCGCTCGACGCGGCGCTGCCGACCAGCGTTCCGGACGGCGCCAAGATCGTCGTCGGCGACCCGGCGACCGAGGTCGCGCTGAAGCTGTCCGGTCAGTACGACAAGGTCGCGAAGTACGTCCAGTTCGCCAACCTGAGCGGTGGTCCACAGACCACCGAGGCGTTCCGGGCGCACGCACTGGACCTTGGGTCGGTCGCCGAGATCCCGCCGATCCATGCCACCTGGACCGGTCTGCACGTGAAGATCGTCGCCTCCAAGTTCCGCCAGGAGCCGCTGACGCATCCGATCTACAAGCTCGGCATCGCGCCAGGCGTCTCGGTCAAGACGCTCTCCGACCTGCGCGGCAAGAAGATCGCGTACAGCCCCGGTCAGGCGCAGGGCGCGCTCATCCTCAAGGTGCTGCAGAAGGCCGGCCTGACCAAGGACGACGTCAAGCTGGTGGAGTTGCCCAGTACGGGTGACGTGTACGTGCAGGCGCTGGCCGGCAAGCAGGTCGACGTGGCGCCGATCGGCGGCGTCCAGATCAAGCGGTACCTGGCCAAGTACGGCAAGGACGGCGCGTCGACGATCGATCACGGACTGCGCGACGACGCCGGCCATCTGTACGGGCCGATCGAATCGCTAGAAGACCCGGCCAAGGCAGCCGCGATCCGGGCGTACGTCGCCGCCTGGGGCATCGCCCAGGAATGGATCGACCGGCACCCGAAGGAATGGATCGCCGGGTACTACGTGAAGGACCAGGGCCTTTCCGAGGCGGACGGGCAATGGCTGGTCGACAACGCCGGGCACCCGGACATCGCGGCCGACTGGACTAGTGCGATCCAGCGCCAGCAGGAAACCATCGACCTGCTCGCCAAGGAGACCGGCAACCCGGTGATCCAGGCCAAGGACCTGTACGACCTGCGCTTCCAGACCGTCGCCACGGACGCGATCAAGGGCGGTGCCAAATGAGCGCGACGACATTGCCCGGGCTGCGATCCCGCGCGGCGGCGGCGCGGCCGGTCGTACGCCGCCGGCGGCTCGGTCCGGGGAAGCCGATCAAGTTCGGCTCGGCGATCGGCCCGGTACTGCTGCTCGCGATCTGGAGCATCGGATCGGCAACCGGTTGGATCGACCAACGAGTACTGTCCGCGCCCTGGACGGTGGTGACGACCGCCGGTGACCTGATCGCCGACGGGCGCCTGCAGTCGAACCTGTGGACCTCCGCGCAACGCGCGCTGATCGGGCTCGCGTTCGGCATCGTGCTGGGGGTCGCGCTGGCGCTGGTCTCGGGCCTGTCGCGAATCGGCGAGGCCGTGCTCGACGGACCGATCCAGATCAAGCGCGCGATCCCGTCGCTGGCGCTGCTGCCGTTGCTGATCCTCTGGCTCGGGATCGGTGAGTCGATGAAGATCGTCACCATCCTGCTCGGGGTGTTCGTGCCGATCTACATCCACACCCACAACGGGTTGCGGACGATCGACAGCCGGTACGTCGAGCTCGCTCAGACCGTCGGGCTGTCGCAGTGGCAATTCATCCGGCGCGTGGTGCTGCCGGGCGCGCTGCCCGGATTCCTGCTCGGCCTGCGGTTCGCGGTCACCGGCGCCTGGCTGTCGCTGGTCGTCGTCGAACAGATCAACTCCACCAGCGGCATCGGCTACATGATGGAGCTGGCCCGCACGTACGGACAGACCGACATCATCATCGTCGGCTTGGTCGTGTACGGCATCCTCGGCCTGCTCTCCGACGCCATCGTCCGCCTGATCCAGAGGAGGGCCCTGACATGGCGCCGAACACTAGCGTCCTAAGCGCGACCGTCCAGGTGCGCGACCTCGTCCGGCGGTACGACGATCGGGCTGTGCTGGACGGACTGGACCTGGACATCGCGCCGGGTGAGTTTGTTGCTCTGCTCGGTAAGAGCGGATCGGGTAAGAGCACGCTGCTGCGGGCGCTGGCCGGGCTCGATCATGATGTCGACGGGACCGGTGAGCTGGCGGTGCCGGCGCAGGTCTCGGTCGTCTTCCAGGATTCCCGGTTGTTGCCGTGGGCAAAGGTTCTGGACAATGTCGTGCTCGGGCTGAACGGCGCGGCCGAGCGTGGGCGGACGAGTCTGGAAGAAGTCGGGCTCGCCGGGCGGGAGAACGCGTGGCCGAGCGAGTTGTCCGGCGGAGAACAGCAGCGAGTGGCGCTGGCGCGGTCCCTCGTACGCGAACCCGAACTGCTCCTCGCGGACGAACCGTTCGGTGCGCTGGACGCGCTCACCCGGCTCAAGATGCACGTGCTGCTGCGGAAGTTATGCGCCGCGCACCAACCCGCCGTACTGCTGGTGACGCACGACGTGGACGAGGCGATCGTGCTGGCCGACCGGGTGATCGTGCTCGACCACGGCCGGATCGTCGCGGAAGAGGTGGTCGAGCTGGCCGCGCCGCGCAGTTCGGCCGATCCAGGATTCGCCGCGGTCCGGTCGCGGCTTCTCGACGCACTGGGAGTTTCGGTATGAGTAGGCAATTGCACCTGAACGCGTTCCTGATGAGTACCGGGCACCACGAGGCGTCCTGGCGGCTGCCCGAGAGCGACCCGTTCGCGAATGTGAAGATCGAGCACTACCAGGAGCTGGCCCGGACCGCCGAGCGCGGGAAGTTCGACTCGATCTTCTTCGCCGACTCGCCGGTGCTCTGGGGTACGGTCGGGCGCCGCCCGGCCGGTGCGCTCGATCCGACCGTACTGCTCACCGCGCTGGCCGTGGTGACCTCGCGGATCGGGTTGATCGCGACGGCGTCGACGACGTACAACGACCCGTTCAACCTGGCTCGGCGGTTCGCCAGCATCGACCATGTCAGCAGTGGCCGCGCGGGGTGGAACGTCGTCACCACGGCCGGTCCGGAGGCGGCGCGGAACTTCAACCTGACCGATCAGCCGGCGCACGCGGAGCGGTACGAACGGGCGGCGGAGTTCCTCGAGGTCGCGTACAAGCTGTGGGACTCGTGGCAGGACGACGCCACGGTCGCGGACAAGGATTCCGGTGTGTGGGCGGTCGATGAGCGGGTCGTACCGATCGACCATGTCGGACGGCACTTCCAGGTCCGCGGGCCGCTCAACGTACCGCGGTCGCCGCAGGGGCATCCGTTGATCGTGCAGGCCGGGTCGTCGGAGGACGGCAAGGGCCTGGCGGCGCGGTACGCCGAGGCGGTGTTCACCGCGCAGCAGACGCTCGAAGACGCGCAGGACTTCTACCGAGACCTGAAGGCGCGTACGGCAGCACTTGGGCGCGATCCTTCGTCGATCAAGATCCTGCCCGGGATCGTGCCGGTGATCGGGTCCACGGTCGCGGAAGCGGAGGCGTTGGAGCGGCAACTGGACGAGCTGATCCGGCCGGAATACGCGCGGCTGCAGCTGGCCAAGACGCTGCGCGTGGCGCCGGAGGATCTGCCCTTCGACCAGCAGCTTCCCGCGGAGCTCCCGGACGAGGACGAGATCGAGGGCGCGAAAAGCCGGTACACCTTGATCGTGACGCTCGCCCGGCGGGAGCGGTTGACCGTACGCGAACTGATCGGCCGGTTGGGTGGTGGGCGCGGGCATCGGACGTTCACCGGTACGCCCGAGCAGGTCGCGGATGCGATCCAGCACTGGTTCGAGGCGGACGCGGCCGACGGGTTCAACATCATGCCGCCGGTGCTGCCGTCCGGTCTGACCACGTTCGTCGACGAGGTGATCCCGATCCTGCAAGCGCGGGGCCTGTTCCGCACCGAGTACACCGGCACCACCCTCCGCGACCACTACGGCCTACCCCGCCCAGCCGGCCGTACACCGCACTTGGCGGAGGCAACCGGGTAGCCCCGAATCTCCAGGCCATCACAATCGCCGGTGCCGCCGGTGCCGCCGGTGCCGCCGGTGCCGCCGGTGCCGCCGGTGCCGCCGGCGCAGCCCGCGTGCCCGCGCCGGGAGGGGCCCATTGTGATGGCCTGGAGATCCGCACCACCAGCTTCCCGACCGCCCCGCCGTCTTCCATCACGCGATGCGCCGCGCCGATCTCATCCATCGCGAAGACCCGCGCGCAGGTGGTGCTCCGAACGGTTCAGCCCGAACGCCTCGACCTTGATCCGCACCCAGCCGTCGGCCGGCTCCGGGACCGGTGCCGTCCGGATCCGCAGTTCCTCCGGTGCGACCGGGCCGTCCAGCACGATTGCCCGCATGTCCATGACGCCTATCTTTACCGCCGGTGTGAAAGAGTTTCCCGGTATGGGGAAACTCCCGAGTGTTGTTGCCCATCGGGGTGCCAGTGCCGTGAATCCCGAGCACACGCTGGCGGCGTACCGGCGGGCGATCGAAGTCGGCGCGGACGCGCTCGAGTGTGACGTCCGGCTGACCGCCGACGGCCACCTCGTCTGCGTCCACGACCGGCGGATCGACCGGACCTCGAACGGGCGCGGCGTACTGTCCACAATGCGCCTGGCGGAACTCGAGTCGTACGACTGGGGTTCCTGGAAGCAGCCGTGGGCCGACCTCGACGAGGACGCCGAGCTGCCCCAGCTGGACATGCGCAAGGTGCTCACCCTGGAGACCCTGCTGGCGACGGTCCGCGACGCCGGCCGGCCGGTGCAGCTGGCGATCGAGACCAAGCACCCGACCCGGTACGCCGGACTGGTCGAGCGCCGCCTGATCGAGGCCCTGGAGCGCTACGGCTGGGCGCACCCGAAGGTCGGAACCGAGTCGCCGGTCCGGGTGATGAGCTTCTCCTGGCTGTCGCTGCGCCGGATTCGGACCGCCGCGCCCGGCCTGCGGACCGTACTGCTGATGGACCGGGTGCCACTGCGCTTCCGGGACGGTTCGCTGCCGACTGGGGTTTCGTACGCCGGACCGAGCCTGGAGATCGTCACCGCGCATCCCGAGTACGTCGACCGGGCGCACAAGCACGGGCATCAGGTCCACGTCTGGACCGTGAACGCGGAAACCGACATCGGCCGCTGCCGCGAACTCGGCGTCGACGCGGTGATCACCGACCGCCCGGATGCGGCCTTGCGGGTGCTCGGTATGGATACGTAGCCGGAAGAATGCGCGCGGTTATTGCAACGTTCAATTCCGTCGATTTCATCACGGTTTCCGGGCGTTTAGGCGTGATCTTCGCCGAGGCTATGTAACGGAATACCCGCGGGTGTTTTCCGGGGCCGGATCGTGGGCAGAAGTTCCTGTGGCTGAACCGATCCCGAGGAGCCCTGCTTGTCCTCTGCGACCCTGCCCGCCGACGTGAGCGTCGTGGACGTCGTACTGCCGCACCAAGTGTCCGCGGTAGCGGACGCCCGCCGCCGTCTGGCCGCCTACCTGAAGCGTTACCGGGTCACCGAAGCCGCCCGCGACGACGCGCAGCTGGTGCTGTCCGAGTTGCTCTCGAACGCGATCCGGTACGCGCCGCCGTTGCCGGCCGGTGAGGTCCGCGCGGCCTGGTGGATCGACCGGGCCGGGATTCATGTCGAAGTCACCGACGGCCGGGGCGACACCGAACCGCGCCGGATCACCGACCCGCACCCGGAATCGGTCGGTGGGCGCGGGCTGGCGATCGTCGATGTGCTCACCTCCAGCTGGGACGTCCGCACCGCGGCCGGCCACCGGACCGTGCACGCGATCATCCCGGGCTGACGCCGGCACCGGATTCGGGCTGACCAGGTTCGCGCTGACCGGGTTCGCGCTGGGGCGGACTCGGCTGCAAGACTGCGGGGTTATGGGAAAGAAGTCGCGGCAGCGCGCGAAGAACACGACGACGACCGTCACGCTCGACCCGGCCGACCTGGTCGACGTCGGCCCGCGGGAACCCTGCCCGTGCGGCTCCGGCAAGCGGTTCAAGCAGTGCCACGGCAAGGAGCGGGCGCAGGCGGCGGACGCGTTCGTGATGCGGCCGTTCGAGGGCCTGCCGGCGGAGTGCGACCTGATCGCGTTCCGCGAGATCGTCCCGTCCGGGACGGTGCAGTTGGAGCTGGCCGGCGACAAGGTCGGTGACAACGCCGGCAAGGTGATCAACCTGGTCACCCTGCTGCCGATGGCGATGCCCGGTCTGGTCCGCGACGACGAGACGATCTGGATCGGCATGCAGACGCACGCGTCGTCCGGAGACCCGAGCCGGGACCTCGGCCACGCGATCACGGCCGCGCTCCGGACCGAGCCGGGCAACCCGATCCAGGTCGGCGACCTGATGAAGGACGGCCCGCGCCTGCAGGACCTGATCGACACCGGCAAGCCGGTCGAGGTCAAGGTGCACGAGGGCTTCGACTACTGGGTCGGCGAGAACGTCGACGACCCGACCGGCGAGGTCGCGGCCGGGCTGGAGCGCGCGAACGCGGCGGCGGCCCCGACCGTACGGCTGGAGTCGGTCGACGCGGCGTACTGGACGCAGATCGGTGACCGGATCTACCTGCGCTGGGTGCTGCCGCACACCGAGGAGACGCTGCTCGACGCGCTCGCCCGCCTGCACGCGGCCGGTGCGTCCGCGCTGATCTCCGGCAGCCGCCTGATCGGCTCGTTCCGCGCCCTCGGCGTGCTCGCGCCGGTCTGGGAGCTGCCCGCCGGCACCGAGGCCAGCGACGTGGAGAAGCCGGCCGCCGACTTCGCCGTGGCGCTGGAGAAGGCGCTGGCCGCGGACACCGCGCTGACCACCGAGGAGCGTGCCGCCCGGGCCGGCCTCGCCAGCCGGCAGCTGACCATCCGTTGATCATCCGGTGACAAGAAACGCCCACCTCGGCGGTGCCGAGGTGGGCGTTTCTACGTGGACGGCCCAAGTCCTGCTGACGGGGGAGCAACAGGGCCTGGGCCTAGGCAAAGAGAGTACTCAGGTTAGGTGCTCGCCACAAGCCCCGATTTCACTCCGCGTGTCGCTGGGCTCACGTAGCCGTCGGGGCGCGCAGTACCGGACAGGACATGCAGCGCGGGCCGCCGCGCCCGGAGCCGAGCTCGGAGCCGGAGATCCGGACCACCTCGATGCCGGATTCCTCGAGCCGCGCGTTGGTCTCGACGGTCCGCTCGTACGCGATGCAGACCCGGGGTGCCACCGCCAGTGTGTTGTTCCCGTCGTCCCACTGCTCCCGCTCCGCGGTCACGGGGTCCAGACCGGTATCGATCCGGCGCAGCGTGTCGATCCCGAGCGCCTTCGCCGCCGCGACCAGGAACGGCTCCGGCGCGGCGACATGCAGCTGATCGCCGTCGGTGGTGACCGCGAGCGCCCGCATCTGCTCGGCCATGTTCGGGTACATCAGCACGGCGTCGGTGTCGACCATCGTGCACACGGTGTCGAGATGCATCGTCGCCCGCTGCTGCGCGATCGGTACGGCCAGCACCGTGTGGGCCAGGTCCTTCGCGAAGACGCGTTGTGCCAGCCGTTCGACACCGGCCGGTGTGGTGCGTTCGCCGACGCCAACTGCGAGTACGCCCGGTCCGAGCGCCAGTACGTCACCGCCCTCGACGTGCTCCAGCTGGTGGTCGTACACCTTGTCGGCGCCCGCGAAGCGTGGGTGGTACGTGTAGATCACCTCGGTCAGCTGCGTCTCGCGCATCCGGGCCGGCATCGCCAGTGAGGTGACCGCGACCGAGTCCTTGATCCAGACGCTCGAGTCGCGGGTGAAGAGCAGGTTGGGCAGCGGGTCGATCAGGAAGTCCTCGTGCGCGAGCAAGGACGTGACCAGGCCGCCGGCGCGTACCTCGTCGTTCCGGATGCCGGCCATCAGCGTCTCGGCCAGCCGGGCCGGATCGAGCTCGCCGAGCGCGGCCCGCAGGTAGTCACGCAGGGTGTCGCCGAGCCGCAGGTCCTCGGTCGCGCCGGTGATCGCCTGCGCCCGGGCGGCCGGGTCGTCGAGCGCTTCGGTCAGCAGCTCACCGAGGTACAGCACCTCGACGTCGCGGTCCCGGAGCGCCTGCGCGAACGCGTCGTGCTCGTCCTGCGCCCGGCCGACCCACGGGATGCCGTCGAAGAGCAGCTTGTCGTTGTTCCGCGGGGTCAGCCGGCGGAGCTCGTTGCCGGGGCGGTGCAGCATCACCGTCCGCAGCGGACCGACCTCGCTGTCGACGCCGTACGCCCGGCCGTCCTGCTGCGTCTCGGTCATCCGTCCGCCCTCCGCTCGGGTTCTGCTCTCCACGCTACGACAGTGCTCTCGTTCTGTCTGATTGTCCGACAATATCCCTGGGAAGGCCAATCAGCGCTGATCCTTCCGGCGGAGGGTCTGGAGCTGCGGCCGGGCAGAGTTCAGCGGACCCGGTCGTAGAGCAGGCAGAGCGCGCCGGACTCGGTCGGCGTCGAATCGGTCAGCTTCCAGGAGGTGGCCGGCAGCCCGTCCTCGAACAGCCGCGCCCCGCCACCGACCAGCTCGGGGTCGAGCGTGATGCTCAGCCGGTCCACCTCGTCGGCGGCCAGCAGCGCCCGGATCACACTCGAGCTGGCCAGCACGATGATGTCCCCGCCGTCCTGGGCGCGCAGCTGCTTGACCACGGCGGCCGGCTCGCCGTCGGCGATCCGGGAGTTCTGCCACGGCGCCTCGGTCAGGGTCGAGGAGAACACCACCTTCTCGGTCTCGTTCAGCCAGCGGGAGAACTCCCGGTCCTGCGGCGCCGCGTTCTCGTCGTCCGCGACGGCCGGCCAGAAGCCGCCGAAGCCCTGGTAGTTCTTCCGCCCGAGCAGCGCGGTGGTGGCCGGCTTCGTCACCCGGATCATGTGCTCGCGGGCACCCTCGGTGATCGCGTGCGGGACGATCCAGCTCATGTCGTACTCACCGCCGGCTCCACTCACCCGGCCGTCGAGCGAGAGCGAGATGTTGGCGGTCACGGTGCGGGTCATGTCGGTTCCTCTTTCCGGTTCGGTTCGGTTTGTTCCGATGGCTTGAATCCTGCCGCCGGTGGCCGGGCGGAACATCTGCCACCTGGCTGATATCCGATGGCCCGGTGGCTGATTCGATGATCGTTCGAAAGAATGAAGATTCCCCGCCTGGTGACCGCTGACGACGTCGATCGGCCGCGGAGGAACTAGGCTGCAGTGCTGTGCCCGGTGAAGATGTCTCCCCCGAACCGTTCGAGCGTGCCGTCGCCTGTGTGATCCCGGCGAAGGACGAGGCGGACCGGATCGCGATGACCGTCGACGCGGTGCACAAGATCATCGGAGTGGACCTGGTCGTGGTCGTCGACGACGGCTCCACGGACCGCACGGCCGAGGTCGCCGCGGGAGCCGGCGCGGTCGTCGTCCGGCACGAACGGAACCGTGGAAAGGCCGCGGCGATGGAGTCCGGCGCCGCCGCCGTCGCCGAGCGCGACGGCGCCCGCCCGCGGCACCTGCTGTTCCTGGACGCTGACCTGACCGACACCGCGGCCGCCGCCGGTCCACTGATCGAGCCGGTGCAGACCGGCCGCGCGGACATGACCATCGGTACGCTGCCGGTCCAGGTCCGCGCCGACGGATCGAAGGCCGGCGGGCACGGATTCGTGGTCCGGCTGTCCCGGACCGGCATTCAAGAGGCCACCGGCTGGGCGCCGGAGCAGCCGTTGTCCGGTCAGCGCTGCCTGACCCGGGCCGCGTTCGACTCCGCCGTGCCGCTGGCGTTCGGGTTCGGGGTGGAGACCGCGCTGACGATCGACCTCGGCCGGAAAGGCTTCCGGATCCTCGAGGTGCCGATCGACGTCCGGCACCGGGCCACCGGGACCGACCTGCGCGGCCAGCTGCACCGCGCGAAGCAGTACCGGCACGTCCGCCGCGCGCTCGCCGCCCGGAGCGCGCTGCCCGCGGACGGCGGTGGACCGTCGTTGCGCAGCCTGTTCCCGCGGAAGTCGACGCAATGAACACCGATCTGGAGCTTGGACGGAAGTACGGTCGCCGGGCAGTTGCTCTCTATCTTGCTTGTACGGCGCTGATCGTCGCGGTCGGCCTGCTCGGTCCGTCGGTGGTCGTCCTGACGCTGACCAACCGGCATCCGTGGCTGCCGACGTACTGGTTCGACACGAAGCCGAACGACTGGCTCGTGTCGGTGATGATCTACGTGGCCATCCTGCTCGGTGGATACGGCGTGTACCTGGCCACGAAGGCGCTTCGGCACGGCTGGGCGCCGCGCGTCAACCGTTTGATTGCCTTGGGCATCGGTACGACGGCGGCCATCACGTTGGTCCCGCCAATGGCCTCCGGCGACGTCCTGATCTACGCGGCGTACGGGCGGATCATGGCGCTCGGCGGCGACCCGTACACGGCGTCGCCCGCGGACACGATCCGGCTCGGGTACGACCCGGTGATCGCCGCGACCGAGCGGCCGTGGCAGGGCGCGCGCAGTGTGTACGGGCCGATCGCCACGTGGATTCAGTGGCTGGCGTCGAAGATCGGCGGCGACTCGTCGCAGCTCACCGTGTGGATGCTGCAGTTGTCGGTCGGGATCAGCTTGGTCGTCACCGGTCTGCTGCTGGTGAAGCTGGTCGGCAAGAACCTGCCGGCCCGCCGGCGCGTGATCATGCTCAGCCTGGCGAACCCGCTGCTGCTCTGGGCGGTGCTGGCCGGTGCGCACAACGACGCGATCGCGGTGATGTTCGCGGTGATCGCGCTGATGCTGCTCCGCCGGCACGTGTTCCTGGCCGGTCTGATGCTCGGCGTCGCGGGCTGTACGAAGCTGTCCATCGGTCTGGTCGGGGTGGCGATGCTGTGGTCGCTGCGCGCGGATCGGCGCAAGGCGATCTTCTTCTGCGGCGGCGGCGCGATCGCGATGGGCGGGCTGTACGCGATCGTCGGCCTGCAGGCGTTCCAGCAAGCGCGATCGCAGACCTCGTTCATCTCCACCGGCACGCCGCACAAGGTGCTGCTGAGCTTCTTCACGCTCTTCCTGCCCAACGGCCTGGTGCGGACCGTGCTGGCAATCCTCGCTTGGGTCGGCCTGGTCGTGGTGGCGATCCTGCTCTCCCAGGTGTTCCCGAAGTCGCTCATCCCGCAGACGCACCCGGACGACCCGGCCCCGGCCGCCCTCCGGTACACGGCGATCTACGCGATCCCGTGGGTGCTGACCGCGATGTACTCGCTGCCCTGGTACGACGTGATCGCCTGGGCCGCGCTCGCGGGCGTGGCCGCTTCGAAGGTGGACACGCTGATGGTGATTCGTACGACCATGCTCGCGATCGCCTACGTACCCGGCCGGGATCCGAACGCACGGCAGGTCGCGGCCAGCTTGTCGGACTCGCTGGAGTTCTTCAGCGCACGGCTGCGGGACACGCTCACCCCGGCAGTCGAGCTGGCCGTACTGATCGGGCTGATCGTCTGGGCGCGGCGCCAGGGCGCGCAGTGGTGGCCGTACGACTGGCCGCGCCGCAAGCCGAAGTCGGTCCCGCAGCAGGCTGCCGAGGTGCACTGACCTCGGCGGTCCACTGCTTGGTCAGCTCCAGAGGGATTCGGCGGCGGCGATCGCGCGGGCGAGGACGAGCTTGACCGGCTGACCCAGCTCGGTGGCGGCGGCGACCACGTCGTCGTACTCGGGTTGCACGTTCACCACCTGGCCGTCGTACCGGGCGATCTTCACGCTGATGGTCTGACCGTCGAGCTTGACCGTGCTGAACTCGCGGTCCGCCGCGTGCTTGGTGATCGGGTACTCACGCAGGCCGATCGCGGTCGTCTCGGTGAGGATGACCTTCCGGACCGCGGCCGCCTTCGTGCCGGTGACGAGCACCGAAAGGGTGTGCGCCGGCCGGCCCTTCTTCATCAGGATCGGCGTCAGCCAGGCGTCGGCGGCACCGGCCGCGAGCAGCTTCGCCAGCACCGGCGGCCACAACCGCGGGTCGAGATCGTCGACGTTCGTCTCGTAGACCAGCTCGGTCGCCGGTCGATCGGAGGTCTCGCCCACGATCACGCGGAGCAGGTTCGGTACCTCGACCGGATCACGGCCGCCCGCGCCGACACCGGTCCGGGTCACGCGCATCGGCGGCATCATCCCGTACTCGTCCGCCAGTGTTGCGAGGAGAGCGGCGCCGGTCGGGGTTGTCATTTCGTACGGAGCGGTGCCGCCGATGACCGGGGCTTCGGCTTCGGTGACCAAGTGCAGTACGGCCGGGCCGGGGATCGGGATACCGCCATGCTGGCCGCGTACCTGGGTGCCGCCGCCGAGGGTGATGGTTGAGACGACGACATGCTCGAGTCCGAGGCTGACGGCTGCGGCGGCGACACCGACGATGTCCGCGATCGCGTCCAGCGCGCCTACCTCGTGGAAGTGCACCGTGTCCGGCTCGACCCCATGCGCCGACGCCTCGGCCCGGGCCAGCCGGGCGAAGGTGTCGAGCGCCTTGGCTCGTACGGCATCGTCCAACCGAGCTTCTTCAAGCAACCGCCGCACCTCAGCCCACGGCCGCGTCGGCCCATGCTCATGCCCGTGGCCGTGGCCGTGGCCGTGGCCGTGGCCGTGCCCGGCGCCATGTTCTTGCCCGGCGCCGTCGTCGTGCCCATGTCCGTGGCCGTGCCCGGCGCCCGCATCGTGCCCGCCCTCGCCCTGTGCGGCGTCCGGGAAGTTTTCTGGGTGGGGGGTGCCGTGTACCTCGACTGTGGCTTTGGTGGCGGCGATCTGGTGCCGGGCGGTCGCGGTGACCGTCACCGACAACGACGGATCGACGGCCGCGACCGCGGCATTCACCTCCGCGAGATCAGCCCCCGCCGACAGCAGCGCACCGAGCAGCATGTCACCGGACGCGCCGGCCGAACAGTCCAGCCAAGCGATCCGCATCAGGCCTCCTTCGTCGTCCGCGGCACCGACTGCCGCGCGACCCGAGCCGCGAACACCCCGGCCCCGAACCCATTGTCGATGTTCACCACCGACACCCCCGGCGCACACGAGTTCAGCATCCCGAGCAGTGCGGCCAGGCCGCCGAACGACGCCCCGTACCCGACCGACGTCGGCACCGCCACCAGCGGTACGCCGACCAGTCCACCGACCACGCTCGGCAGCGCACCTTCCATCCCCGCGACCACGATCAGGCAGTCCGCCGCGTCCAGCCGCTCGCGTACGCCGAGAATCCGGTGCAGCCCGGCGACCCCGACGTCCGTGATCATCTCCACCCCCGCGCCGAACACCCGCGCGGTTGTCGCCGCCTCCGCCGCGACCGGCGCATCCGACGTACCCGCCGCGACCACGGCGACAGTCCCGTGCAGCGCGGGCGGTTGACCAAGTACGGCCGTACGCCCGACCGGATCGACGACCGCGTCCGGCAGCGCGGCGTGCACTGCGTCCTGCGCCTCGACGCTCAGCCGGGTCGCGAGCACGGCGTGCCCCGGGTGGGTCGCGTGCAGGGTCCGCAGCAGTTCCACTACCTGAGACGGTGTCTTACCCGCTCCGTAGACGACCTCCGCGTCGCCGGTCCGCTCCATCCGGTCGGTGTCGAGCCGCGCGTACCCGAGGTCGTGGACGCCGGGTTGTGGCCCCTGATCAGGCAAATGTGTCACGCCGCGAATCTACGTTGCCCAAGCTCTTCGTACCGCATCCGTCCTGGTGTGCACACACTGTGCGATCACCTGAACACTCAGGCAGTACACCGTATGCCTTAGGCTCTCGTGCGTGTCTTCGTCGTTAGCCGGTGCTTTCGCAATTGCCGCTCTGTTCGTGGCGGTGCTCGCCCTGGTGTTCGCGATCCAGGCCCTCCGCGCCCGAACCGCCCCGCCGGCCCGCCCCGCCGTCCCGGCCCCCACCCCCGAACCGGAACCCGAGACACACCCCGAACCCAAGCCCGGCACGGTCAAGTCCGAACTCCGCAAACTCACCAAGGACCTGACCAGCACCCGCGCCGACCTGAAACTGGCCCTCCAGCATCTGGCCGTCGTCCGCTACGACGCCTTCGGCGACACCGGCGGAAAACTCTCCTGGTCCATGGCCCTCCTGGACGACAACGGCAACGGCGTAGTCCTCACCTCGATCAACAGCCGAGCCGACGCCCGCACGTACGCCAAGGAAATCAAGACCTACACCAGCGAATCCAAACTCTCCCCCGAAGAACAACAAGCCCTGCAATCCCTCCAACCCACCACCGATCAGCCGTAGTTTTCCTCCCACGTACGCCCCCGCGCACTCCGCATACGCCCCCGCGCACCCCGCGGCCGCCACTCGTCGCTCCGCTCCTCGCCGCGTTCCCTACGCGCGCTACCCACCCACCCCCAGGCTTAGCGCCGATACATCCCCCGGCTTCCGCTGGTCGTTGCGACTGTCGCCGCCCTCCCCGGGCTGTCGCGAAACCTGCGGCTGTCGCCGGAACGTGCGGCTGTCGCCGGAGCCTGCAGCTGTCGCTGTGACGTGCGGGTGTCGCCGGGTTCCCCGGGCTGTCGCCGAAACCTGCAGATGTCGCCGAGACCTGCAGCTGCCTCCGAGACGTGCGGCTGCCTCCGAGACCTGCAGCTGTCGCCGCGACGTGCGGCCGCCGTCGCATCAGCTGGTTGAGCGGACCACCCAATGCCCCGCGGACCAGGTACCGAAGGACGGGTAGTGGTGCCGGGTTGGTGGCTGTGTCAAGCGGGGACGCCGCTGCTGAAGTGGTGGTCCGCACCACCACTACCCGTGCTTCGGTACCGCTGGAAGGATCGGGCGCCCAACAACCGACCCGATGGCGGAGTCTGCTCGTGGATTCAGCGGCGCTTAGGTACCCGGGCGGTCAGCGCGCCCGGTTCGATCTCTGTGGTCAAGTACCGGCCGGGGCCGATCGGGTCGCCGTCCAGTTGGCGTTGGACGTCTACCGCGGCGTGGATCTCCACCTTGTGGCCGGTGAAGCGTTCCAAGTACATGTCGCTGCGGTTCGTACGCGTCATCAAGCGCCACAGGACGATCGGCCACTGCGTCACCCGGCGCGGGGCGATCACGACCACGTCCAGCAAACCGTCATCCGGCCGCGCATCTGGAAGCAGCGGGATGTTCGCCTGCAGCATGCCGACGTTCCCGACCACCACGGTCCGGACGCGGCGCTCGATCGGTTCCGCGTCGTCCAGGGTGATGGTGACGCGTACGGACGGGTGGTTCACGTTCTTCGCGGCGGACACCAAGTACGCGGTCCAGCCGATCTGCTTCTTCAGATGTGGCGGTGCGTCCGACATGATCGCGGCGTCCAGGCCGAGGCCGGCCATCACGGCGAAGCGGTCGGTGTCGAGGTCGTCGCCCTGTACGCGGACCAGGTCGATGCGCCGGTCGCGACCCTCCAGGATGCGCTCCAACGCATCGTCCAGGTCGAGCGGGATGTGCAGGTTCCGGGCCAGCAGGTTGCCGGTGCCGGCCGGGATGACGCCGACGGGTATGCCGGTGTGCGCGAGCGTCGCGCACACCACGCGGACCGTACCGTCACCGCCCGCGACCAGGACCAGATCCGAATCGTGCTCGATCGCTTGTTTCGCCATCGCCTGGCCGGCGTCGTCGACCCGGGTTTCCAGCCAGAGCGGTTCCTCGTACCCGCGAACCGCGAGCGCCCGGGTCACCTTCCGCCGGAACGCGACCCCGTCGCCGACCTTGATCGGGTTCACGATCACCGCGGCGCGTGGCGGCGCGGTCGTGCCTTCCCCGTCGGAGGGCGTACGCCGGCGGCGGCGCCGTAGGCCTGGGCGCAACCCGAAGCCGATCGACGTCGCGGTCAGGATGGCCAGCCCGAGCGCCCAGCCACCGAGGACGTCCGACACGTAATGCACGTTCAGCACGATCCGGTCGGCGGATGCGATCCACACCACAATGACGACCGGCAGGAGTACGAGCAGCCGGAACCGCCGGCGCCAGCCGCGGACCGACGGCAGCACGACGCCGAGCGCGCCGGCCAGCACGAAGGCGGCGGTCGCGTGCCCGGAGACGTACGAGAAGCCGGTGGTCTCGACCAGCATGTGTACCGGGCGGTCGCGCTCGAAGATCGCCTTGACCGCCTGGACCAGGGCCAGCTCGGCCGCCGCCGAGGTGAGCAGCCAGATCGTCAGCAGCCGGGCCCGGCGGTGCCACAGGTACGCGGCGACGACGAGGATCACCGCCCGCGTCGTCCACGGCTGAGCCACCACGCCGACGACCTGCCAGAAATCGACGACACCCTCGTGCGTGGCTCCGTACGCGCCGGACTTGGCCGCGACCGACTGGTCCCAGCGGGCCAGCGGCGGCCAGTGCTTGAAGACCAGCAGTGTGACCACGGTGAACGGCAACGCACCCAGTACGACCGTGAGCACACGGCCGACCTGACTGGGTGGATGGTGGTTCATCGCCCGCTCAAAGCCCCCTCGACGATCGCCTGTGCACACCACATCATCCCGAATACACTTCGCCGGTTCAGACACGCCCCGATACCCTCAGGGTGTGATTGACGCGAAACTGCTCCGTGAGAACCCCGATGCCGTCCGCGCGGCCCTGACCAAGCGCGGCGAGAGTACGGACCTGGTGGACCGGGTTCTGGTCGCCGACAGTGAGCGTCGATCGTCCATCTCCGCCTTCGAGGCGCTCCGGGCCGAGCAGAAAACGCTCGGCAAGCAGGTCGCGCAGGCCAAGGGTGACGAGCGGGCGGCGTTGCTGGAGCGGACCAAGACCGTGGCCGTCGACGTGAAGGCGAACGAGGCGGCGGCGAAGGAGGCCGAGCTGCGTTTCGACGAGCTCGCCAAGGCGCTGCCGAACCTGGTCTCGGACGAGGCGCCGGTCGGTGGCGAGGACGACTTCGTCGTGGTCGAGGAGGTCGGCAAGCCGCGCGACTTCGCGGCCGAGGGCTTCGAGCCGCGCGACCACCTCGAGCTGGGCGAGCTGCTCGGCGCGATCGACATGGAGCGCGGCGCGAAGATCTCCGGCGCCCGGTTCTACTTCCTCAAGGGCGCCGGGATGCTGCTCCAGCTCGGCATGCTGCAGCTGGCGATCCAGCAGGCGGTCGAGGCCGGTTTCACCCCGATGATCACGCCGACCCTGGTCAAGCCCGAGGTGATGGGCGGCACCGGGTACCTGTCGGCGCACGACGACGTGTACCGGCTGGAGGACCCGGAGCTGTACCTGACGGGTACGTCCGAGGTCGCGCTGGCCGGGTACCACATGGACGAGATCCTCGACCTGAGCGCCGGCCCGATCCGGTACGCGGGCTGGTCGTCGTGCTACCGGAAGGAAGCCGGGTCGCACGGGAAGGACACCCGCGGGATCATCCGCGTCCACCAGTTCGACAAGGTCGAGATGTTCTCCTACTGCAGGCTCGAGGACGCGGCCGCCGAGCACCTGCGGCTGCTGGCCTGGGAGAAGGAGATGCTCGACAAGATGGAGCTGAGCTACCGGGTGATCGACACCGCCACCGGTGATCTCGGCGTGTCGGCGTACCGGAAGTTCGACTGCGAGGCGTGGGTGCCGACGCAGGGCGCGTACCGGGAGCTGACCTCGACGTCGAACTGCACGGACTTCCAGGCCCGCCGGCTGAACATCCGGCACCGGGACGCCGACGGCAAGACGCAGCCGGTCGCGACGCTGAACGGCACGCTGGCCACCACCCGCTGGATCGTCGCCATCCTGGAGACGCACCAGCAGGCGGACGGCTCGGTCCGGGTACCGACCGCCTTGCGGCCGTACCTGGGCGGCCGCGAGGTCCTCGAGCCGGTCGCCAAATGATCGAGCAACCGACAGCTGTTGCCCTGGACATCGACGGAACGCTGATCGACCACGACGAGGGGATGTCGCCCGCGGTCGTGGACGCGATCCGGCGCACCGCCGCGCGGGTACCGGTGATCCTGGCCACCGGCCGGGCCTGGTCGACCACCAAACCGGTGGCCGAGCGGCTCGGTCTGCCGGCCGGTGGATTCGTTGTCTGTAGCAACGGTGCGCGGACGCTCGGGTACCCGGACGGCGAGGTTGTCGACGAGCGGACGTTCGACCCGTCGACGGTGATCGAGTCGGTCCGCCGGTACGCCCCGAACGCGCGGATGGCGGTCGAGGAGTCCGACGGTACGTACCTGGTGACCGCTCCGTTTCCGGAGGGCGATCTCGGCCGGGACGCGAAGATCCGGGTGGTCGGTGACGACGAGCTCGCGCCGCAGCCGGTGACCCGGTTGATCATCCGCGACCCGGAGCAGTCCGAGGACGACTTCGTCCGGCTGGCGGAACGGCTCGGCCTGCACGGCGTCAGCTACTTCGTCGGCTGGACCGCCTGGCTGGACATCGCGCCGGAGGGTGTGGACAAGTCGACCGGCCTTAAGGTGGCGCTTGCGCAGCACGGCCTGGAGCCGTCCGGGCTGGTGGCGATCGGCGACGGCCGCAACGACATCGAGATGCTCACGTACGCCGGCCATGGTGTCGCGATGGGATCGTCCCCCGACGAGGTGAAGGCGGCCGCGGACGAGGTCACCAAGTCCGTCCAGGACGACGGCGCCGCCGCGATCCTCAACCGCTGGTTCTGAGCACACCCTTTCGGTCTGGATCGAAAGGGTTCACTTGCTGTAGGCAACCGAAAGGCCCGGAAACCCTGCGTTCACAGGGTTTCCGGGCCTTCGCTGTCAGTGACCGAGGGTGCGCTGACCGATAGTCCGCTGGCGGGCCGAGTATCGGATCAGGCGACTCGGCTGCTGCCGGTCCGGCGGGGCTGGCACGGCTGGTCGACGACGGTGTCGAAAGCGTCCAGCACGGCGCCCACCTCGGGCCGCTTGCGCGGCGCCTTGGCGGCTGGGCTCTGGCCGCGCCGGGCCCGGCGCAGGTGCCGCTTGACGGTGGACAGCGAGCAGCCCAGCCGCATGGCCAGCGACTCCAGGCTGTCGTTCGGGTACTGGGTGCGCAGCCGCAGGACTTCCTCGTGGCTCACCGGCCGGCGCGTCCCCCGCGCGCCGGCGAGCTGGTCGAAGTCGTCCGCCTGCACCTCGACATCGAGCAGGTTGCGGATCGAACGCCGTTGCGCGGCAGTGGTTCCGGCCACGAAGCCGCTCACGTCGTGCTCGGCGACCGCGCTGTACAGGCAGTCGGTGAACAGCGGGCACGAAGCGCACAGTGCCTTCGCGTCGCGGACCAGCTGCTCGTACCGCTCGCGGGTACGGCGGGTCGCGGACGCCGGCGGCGGCTCCTCCATCAGGCGGTGCTGATAGATGTCCGAACGAGCGATGCAGCCGGTCATGGCCCCCTCCCGGTTGGAAGATGTGTCGACAGCCGCTCGAGAGCTACTGCCCCCCGGCTCCGCTAGATTGGCGCTGTTGACGGTCATCAAGGCTCCCCAAGTATCAAGACCCGAATGAACGAACGGTGAACGACGTTCGTTCGCACGAGTCCGGTAACTGATGGACCCGCGTACTGGTTGCCGGCCCACCATGTCGTCCCGGGCGTCGGGACGCACCGATCCATAAACTCTTGACGCCACTGCTTCGGTTTTGGTTGCAGCCAATTCCGCAACAGTTGTTCGGCGTTTGTGTGTGCTTCCGGAGGTGGGGCGGCATCAGTCGCGCTGATCCAGAACACGCCTACGACGCGGCCGAACAGCCCCCGGTTCCCCACCAGACCTCCGCATGAAATCATGCGTCCCCGCGGCGGTGCAGGGGAACTTGCTGCCTTTGCAGCATCCTGCCGTAACGGTCTGATGACGTTGTCAAAAGCTCAATCAGATAAGTCAAAACCGCCTGAAACCGATGTCCAACAGCTTGCGCGCGGGGTGCTCGGAGGAGTAATGCGGCACCGGCCCGAACGGCGATACGGTTGGCCTCGTGACGGCTTCGTACTACCCCCGCCTGATAGCCACCGATCTCGACGGAACGCTCGTCCGCAGTGACGGAACGGTGTCCGCCCGGACCCGCGCCGCGGTGCTCGCGGCCCAGCGCGCCGGAAGTGTTTTCGTAATGGTCACTGCCCGGCCACCTCGGTGGCTGCACGACCTGTCTTATCTGGTCGGCGACCACGGCGTCGCGATTGTTGCCAACGGCGCCATTCTGTACAACGTGGTGGACCGCACCCCGATCCGGACCCGGCTGATCGATCCGGCCGTGGGGCTCGAGGTCGCGTACGCGATCCGCGCCGAGCTGCCGGACGTACAGTTCGCGATCGAGCGACCGGACCGCTACGGACAGGAACCGGTCTACCTGAACCGCTGGCCGAAACCCGACGACACCTTGATCGCCGCAGTCGACGTCCTGCTGGCGGAGCCGGCCGCGAAGCTGCTGGTGCGGCATCCGAGCCTGCAGTCCGACGAGCTGCTCGCCCGGGTGACACCGTTGGTCGGCCAACGAGTGACGGCCAGCCACAGCGGAGGTCACGGTTTGGTGGAGATCTCCGCGTCCGGGGTCTCGAAGGCGGCGATGCTCGCCGATTTCGCTGCCACCCAAGGGATCTCAGCTGCTGAGACGATCGCCTTCGGTGACTCGATCAACGATCTGCCGATGCTCGCCTGGGCCGGCCGCTCGTACGGGATGGCGAACGCGCACCCCGAAGTTCTCGCCCTGGTTGACGAAACGGCCCCGGCAAACGACGAGGACGGCGTCGCCGCCGTCCTCGAGGAGTTGTTCCAGCCAGTGAAATAAGGGTTTACAGATACATCCCCGCGCTGCCCGGGCCGTCGGTGGTGCCGGCCTGCGGCGCGCCGGGGAAGCCGGGCTGGGCGTCCGGCGGCAGCTGCTGGCCGCCGGGCAATGCACGGCGCATCTGCTCCAGCTGCTGCCGCGCGGCCATCTGCTGCGCGAACAGCGCCGTCTGGATGCCGTGGAACAGACCCTCCAGCCAGCCGACCAGCTGGGCCTGCGCGATGCGCAGCTCGGCGTCGGTCGGCGTGCTGTCGTCGGTGAAGTCGAGGCTGAGCCGCTCGAGCTCTTCGACCAGCTCCGGCGCCAGGCCGCTCTCCAGCTCCTTGATCGACGCCTCGTGGATCGACCGCAGTCGCGCGCGGGACGCCTCGTCGAGGGGCGCGGACTTCACCTCGTCGAGCAACTGGCGAATCATGTTCGCGACCCGCATCACCTTGGCCGGCTGCTCGACCAGCTCGGTCACCGAACGCGGTTCGTCGTCGCGATCGTCGTCCGAGCGCGGCGGGCCCTCGACGGCCATACCGTCCGGCCCGACGATCAGCACCTTGCCGTCCTCGGTCTGCGCCCCCGCCATCGGGACTCCCTGCCCCTCGCCGCTGCTCTCACTCATCCCCCCATCCTAGTTCGCCCCCACTTTGCGAACCCACCGCGTAGAAACTCACCGCGAAAACGCGCGGTGGCTTCTCAAAGTGCGGGTTGCGGCGGGGCAAGCAGCGACGGGCGTGCGGGTCAGGAGGTGCGGGCGCGGTGGCGGCGGACGGCGTCGCGGTTGGCGCAGGCGGGGCTGCAGTAGCGCTGGCGGCCGGTGCGGGAGAGGTCCGCGTACACGGCGCTGCAGCCGTCGGCGGCGCAGCGGCCGAGGCGGGTGATGCCGCGACCGGCCAAGTGCAGTGCGGTACCCGTACTGATCAGCGTCGCGACCAGCCGCCCGACGGACACGTTCTCCGGCCGGTAGTGCATGTGCCAGCCGTCGCCGGCGTGATTGGTGAGCCGCGGATGCTCGGTGTACTTCGCCAGCATCGCGTTCATCAGGTCGACGCGCGTCTGCTCGTCCGGCGCGTCGACCACCCGCAGCCACTCGTCGAGCGCGGTGCGTACGGCGCTGAGGTCCGCCGCGGTCACCCGGTGTTCGCGGACCAGCCGGCTTTCGACGCCGCTCTCCTCGCACCGCTGGGCCAGCTCCTCGGGCGTGTTCGCCGGCCGGGTGACCAGGTTCACCGCGAGCAGCACCGCGTCGGCGCCGTAAGGGTTGAGATGCATAATGCCATTACATCACGATGGATGCATGACAGACATTCACCGCCACCGCTGGACCGTGGAGTCCAGTCATCAGGTCAGCGAAGGGCTGGTCGTGTACCAGCGGTGTGCTTGTGGCAACTGGCGTGTCACAAGCACACCGCCGTACCCGGTGGCCTATCCGGAGGTCGCGCTAGTCGATGCGGCTGACCATCGGTAGCCGGGAGCGCGTGAGCAGCCAGGCGAGCAGTCCCGCGAAGAGCGGTACGACGATGACGATGCCGGCGATCTCCGCCCACGGGATCGTGAAGTGCGGTGAACCGAACGCGGCATGCGCCGTGTAGCCGTACATGGCGCCGACGCCGACCCCCAGTACACAGCCCAGCTGTCCGAGTACCCACGCCTGAGCCGCCGCCAGCGAGCGCCGACGTCGCGGTGGCGCACCGATCGCGGCCAGGGTGGCGAGATCGGCCCGGCCTTCGGCCGCCGACAGTGACACCGAGATCGCGACGCCGAGCAGCGTGACCACGGTGGCCGCGCCGAGAATGCCGATCAGGAACCAGCGGGCGGGACTCTGGTAGCCCTTCTCCACCTGCACCATGTCGTCCCGGCCGAGCAAGCGCGAGACCGCGGCCAGCTCGTCCGCGGACGGTTCGCGGGTCAGCTCGTAGTGGACATCGCCGATGTGGACCGTACCCAGCGCGCGGGCCATTTCCGGCGTGATCAGGGCGAAGTCGCGCAGAAACCCGACCCGTGGCGGGTCGCCGAACGACGCTGCCGGAAGGCTGCCGACAGAACCGGTCTCCATGTCGTCGTTGCGCAGGGCAACCTTCTGCCCGGGCTTCAGCGTGACCTCCGGAACCACCATCCGGCCCGATCGGAGTGCGGCCGCGGCCTGCTTGCCGTACTCGCCGAATCGTGCCACCAACGCCGGATCGACCGTCCGCAAGGGAAAGCCGGTCACCCCGTCCGGATTCTTCGGACCGGCGGCCATCAGGCTCGGGACATAGCCGTAGTCGTTGGCCTTCGCGTTGCGCTGCTGCACGGAACCGAGCTCGTACTGGTGCCGGACCGGCAGCAGGTCCGCGACCTCGGTGGCGAGCTGCGGTGAGTACGGACGACGGCCGTCTTCGACAAAGGAGGAGAAACCCATCACCGCGTCGCCCTGCCGGCCGACCGCGACATATTCGGCGGCGCTGGCCGCGATCGAGTTCGAGGCAGCGAACGCGACCGCCGCGGTACCGGCGACAGCCATCATGATCGCGGCGGTCGCCGGGCCGGTGCGATGCCGGTGCCGGGCCGCGTCACGCATCGCCATCCGGCCGCTGAGCGGCAGCCCGCGGGCCAGGCCGGCCACCTTGGCGACCAGGCTCGGCAGCATCCAGACCAGCGCGATGATGGTCGCGGTGATGCCCAGCAGGACCAAGGCGATCGGCCCGGTGGGCGTGACCGTTGCCTGGTAGCGGCCGTTGACCGTCGCCCTGGCCGTCTCCAGCGCGGACGCGATCATGCCGCTGCCGGCGAACACGCAGATCAGCCCGCCGACCAGCAGAACCACCGTGACGATCCGGATCCGGACCGCCTTCGTGGTCACCGCGAACTGCCCGGCCAGCGCGGTCATCGGTGCCTGCCGCCCGGCGTTGATCGCCGGAATCGCCGCGGCCGCGAGGCCCGCGCCGAGCCCGAGGACGGCGATCGCGATGATCATCGCCCACGGAATCTGCCAGCCGGCGAGGATCGAGTCCGTCATCCGCTCCCAGAGCGGTCTGCCGGCGAAGACAGCGAGGCCCGCAAGCACCAGCCCGCCGAGTACGCCGACCAGGCCCGCGAAGAGGCCTTGCATGGCGACGATCCGGCGTACGTCCCGGGGTGTGCCGCCGGCTGCCATCACCAGGCCGAGCTCCCTGGTCTGGCGCCGCGCACCGACCGCGAACGCGGTGCCGGCGAGCAGCACGATCTCGAGGATGCCGAAGCCGATCACCAGCGCCATCGCGGCGTACGCGCCGGCGTCCCCGGAGGTGCTGTACGTCTGCGGCGGATCGACGATGATTGCCCGCGGCAAGAGATTGAGGCCCTGGTCGTTCAGGGCGTCGCCGAGCCGGGAGGCGTCGACCGAGTCCGGCAGATCGACCAGGTACTGCACGGTGCGGCCGGGCTCCGGCTCCTTCAAGGTGGTGTCCGGGGTCGCGAAGATCGCCCGCATACTCTGCGCGGCCGGCATCCGGGCCAGTCCGACGACGGCGTACTGCTTGCCGGTCGAGCTCACCACGGTGCCGGACGCACCGCGCAGGCCGAGTTTGGACGCCAGCGACGGCGAGATCGCGATCTCTTCGGACGTGGTCGGGAAGCGGCCCTGATCGAGGTGCACGGTGCCGTTCGTCAGCGGATTCGCGCCGTCACCGGTGATCAGCGTGACGGCGGTCTTCACCCCCGCGTTCTGGATCTCGACCGGGCCGGCCTCGGTGAACGCGCGCGCCACCGTGGATCCGGACGGGAGCAGCGTCAGCGGGTCGAAGGTCGCGGGCGTCCGTACCGGCTTCTCGTAGCCCTTCGCGGGCCCTGGTTCGTTGTAGAGGACGGGCGGTCCCTGCCGCGGCATGAGCTTGCCGTACTGGGTGACGTTGAGCTGTGCGTCCGCCCGGCCGATCGTCTGGGTCGCGAACGCCTCGCCCTGTGTGTCACCGGACTTCATGATCACGCCGATCCAGGTCGCCGCCATCACCGGCAGCCCGATCAGCGCCGCCACCAGCAAGGTGCGTCCGAGCGATTTCCGCGTGGTCCGGCGGGCGATCCGCAGCGGCGGACCCCAGTTGCCCATCAGAGCGTCTCCTGCAGCAGCGCGTCGGCCCCGGGCAGCGGTCCGGACTGGCCGACCATGACGCCGTCGCGCAGGTACACGACGCGGTCCGCCCAGGCGGCGTGCCGGGCGTCGTGCGTGACCAGGACGCCGGCGATCCCGTGCTGGTCACAGCGATCGCGGAGCAGTTGGAGTACGGCCTCGCCGGTTTCGGAGTCGAGTGCACCGGTCGGTTCGTCGGCGAGCAGCAGCCGGCGTTCGCCGACGATCGCGCGGGCGATCGCCACTCGTTGCCGCTGGCCACCGGACATGTCGTCCGGGAACCGGTCCGCGAGGTCGTCGATCCCTACCTCCAGCAGGGCGGCGACGGCGAACTTGCGCGCGGTCCGCGTCCGCGTGCCGTCGAGCTCCAGCGGCAAGGCGACGTTCTCCGCGGCGGTCAGCGCCGGGATCAGGTTGAAGTCCTGGAACACGTACCCGATCCGGCGGCGGCGCAGCGCGGCCACGGCATTCCGGTCGAGGGTGGCCAGATCGTTGCCGTCGACAAGTACCTCGCCGCCGGACGGCCGGTCGAGGCCGCCGGCGCAGGTCAGCAGCGTCGACTTGCCGGAGCCGGACGGCCCCATCACGGCGACGAGTTCACCGGAGGCCACGCTCAGATCGACCCCTCGCAACGCGTGTACGGCCTGCTCGCCCGCGCCGTGCGTCCTGGTCAGGGCACGGATGTCCAGAATCGTGCTCATGATCGCGCCTCTTCCTGGTCCGGCACGTCGTACGTCTGCGGCGTCTGCGGCGTCTGCGGCGTCTGCGGCGTCTGCGGTACGGACGGCCGTGGTTTGCGGCGGTGCCGTAACAGCATCGCTTCGCAATGATCCAGCCAGCGGATCTCGGCCTCGGCGCCGAAGATCATCGACTCGATCACCAGCTGCCAGGAGATCTCGCCGTCGGCGCTGTTCCGCTTCAGCCGGGTCAGCTCCTGCAGCGACTGCATGGTCGCCATCCGCTGCCGCTGGACGACCGCGCTCACGTCGACCCCGGGCACGGCGAGCGCCAGGGCGAGTTTGATCGCCAGTTCGTCCCGCGGGCGGGACTCGCGGGTGACCGGCGTCTCGAACCATTTCGCCAGCTCGGTGCGGCCGGCGTCGGTGATCTCGTACATCGATCGGCCGTCGCCCTCGGTCGTCGCGGTCCGGGTTTCGGACGGCTGCACCAGTCCGTCGCGTTCCAGCCGGGTCAGCGTCGTGTAGACCTGCCCGATGTTCAGCGGCCAGGTTGCACCAGTGGCCGCCTCGAACTCACCGCGCAGTTGATAGCCGTACTTCGGCTCGTCCTGGAGCAGCGCCAGCAATCCATGCTTGATCGACATAGATACCGAGTATGCATACTCGGTATTCTCCCGTCAATCCTCGGTCAGTCCTCCCGGACCAGCCGGCGGACCAGCCGGGCGGTGATCGTGTCGACGTCGTACGGCCTGCCGGTACCGGGCGTGAGTTGATCGAGGACGAGCCCGTCGATGGCGAAATGCAGCAACCGGATCTCCTCGGCGCCGCCCGGGAGGCCGGCGTTGGCGTTGTAGGCGACGTCCAGGTCGAAGCCCTGCCGGAGCGTGCGGGAGAGGATCTCGTGCAGACCGGGGCGCCGGACTGCCTCCAGGCGCAGCTCGAGCAGCGCGAGGGAAAGTTCGGGGCGGTTGAGTAGCCGCTCGACGATGTAGCGGACGTAATCGATCATCAGCTCGATCCCTGGCTCGCGCTTGGCCAGCGGCTCGATCACTGCCTCGTCCGGCGCGAGACGCTCGAAGATGCGCTCACCCAGTGCGCCGAGGAGGGCGTCGCGGGTCTTGAAGTAGTTGGAGGCCGTACCGGCCGGGAGTCCGGCGGCGGCATCGACGGCGCGATGCGTCAGGCCGCGGGCGCCCGCCTCCGCAAGGACGGTGAGACCGGCGTCGGCGAGCTGCGTACGGCGTTCCGGGTTCCGGGGCATGTTGACAGGCTAGCAGAGCATGCACTACAACTGTCGTACACAACAACAACAGCTGTAGTAGTCAGGAGAATGTATGCAACCCGCGGTATTCGGCGCGACCATCGTCACCGATCGGCCTGCGGAGGTCGCCGCCTTCTACACGCAGTACCTGGACCTGCAGGTCGGGATCGACCTCGGCTGGTTCATCACGGTCCGGCGCGGTACGGCCGACTGGGAGCTCGCGGTGTGCGAGCGCGGTCATCCGACCGTCCCCGCGGCGGTGTCGGCGCTGACCGAGAGCACGAACGTCTTCGGCTTCGTCGTCGAGGACGTGGACAAGATCGCCGACGCATTGCGTGCCGGCGGCGTACAGCTGGAGAGCGACCCGGTCACCGAACCGTTCGGGCAGCGGCACTTCTTCGTCCGCGACCCGGCTGGGACCTGGCTCGACGTGATCCAGCTGGTCGAGCCGGACCCGGAATGGGTGGCGGCGAATCTACAGAGTTAGCAGGACCTTGCCCAGCTGGGTGGACTGTTCGAGGGTCTCGTGCGCCGCCGCCACCTCGGCGAGTGGGAAGGTCGAGTGCACGATCGGGCGGACCTTCTTCGCCTCGACCAGCGGCCAGACGTGGCCGACGACCTCGGCGATGATCCGGCCCTTGTCCTCGACCGAGCGGAACCGCAGACCGGTCGCGATCACCGAACCACGACGGCTGAGCAGCCGGCCGAGATCCAGCTCGCCCTTCGCCCCGCCCTGCATCCCGATCACGACCAGGCGGCCGTCGTACGCCAGCGACTTCACGTTGTCGGGGAGGTACTTGGCGCCGATGATGTCCAGGATCACGTCCGCGCCCGCGCCATGCGTCGCCTCGTTCACCACGGACGCCCACTCCGCGTCCTTGTAGTTGATCGCGACATCCGCGCCGAGCCGCGTACAGAACTCCATCTTCTCCGCGCTGCCGACGGTCGTCAGGACCCGGGCGCCGTGCGCGACGCCGAGCTGGATCGCCATGGTGCCGATCCCGGACGAGCCGCCGTGGACGAGCAGCGTCTCGCCTTCCTTGAGATGCGCGGACATGAACACGTTCGACCACACGGTCGCGACCACCTCGGGAAGGGCGGCGGCACTGACCAGATCGACACCGTCCGGTACGGGCATCACCTGCGGCGCCGGGACCGCGACCTTCTCGGCGTACCCGCCGCCGGCCAGCAGGGCGCAGCACTCGTCGCCGACCGACCAGCCCTCGACCTCGGCGCCGACGGCGGCGATCCGGCCGGACACCTCGAGGCCGATCGTGCCGGGAGCGCCTGGTGGCGGGGGATAGGAGCCTTGCCGTTGCAGCAGGTCGGCACGGTTCACGCCGGCGGCGACCACGTCGATGATGACCTCGTCGACGGCTGGTTGCGGGTCCGGGATCTCGCCGATCCCGAGCACGTCGATCCCGCCGGCTCCTGCACACACGACAGCTCGCATGCTGCCCAACCTACCCCTCAGCGCGCGACCAGGTCGGACATGTCCTTCGCGATGCTGTCCAGGTGAGTGGTTTCGCCTATCGAGCTGAACCAGTCCCATAGTTCAAGGGAGTGGTAGAGCCGGTACAGGTCGATTCGGTCGGTTGGCGTGGGGCCGTAGCCGTCGGTGAGCCCATCGAGTTTGGCCGGGTTGCCGCGGATCGAGTACTGGATGGTTTTGGCGAGATCGATCAGTGGGTCGGCGGCGATGGCGTTCTCTACGTCGATGAAGCCGGTGACGCGCCAGGTTTGTGGGTCGACGAGGATGTTGCCTTCGTGGAAATCGTTGTGGCACAGGGATGGTGCGGTGTTGTCCGCGAAGATGTGCTGGTGGTCGTCAACGTGTTGTGCGATTTTGATGCTGAGGGTTTTGTCGCCGCCTAGCTGGTCGAACTCGGCTAGTTTCTTGGTGAATTGACGCTGCATGTACTGGGTGTTGGTCGGCAGCGGGTCGAGGATCCGGTCGGTGAGGTAGCCGTACTCGGGTTGTTCGATGGTGTGGATGCGCTGGAGCAGGGCGCCGAGTTGTGCGTACATGGCTCGCCAGTCGGGTGGGTCGAGCTCGGAGAGGGGTACGCCGTCGAGTTTCGTGAGAATGGTGATTCCGTCGGCTACATGTACGACCTTGGGGATTGCTTCTTGTAGGTGATGGGCGAGCAGGTCGTACACATGCACTTCTTTGGACTGTTTCCATCGCCAGTCCGGGGCGTACACCTTGACGATCAGGGGGGCGGCGGAGGTGGTCACTTCGTACACGGAGCTCAGTTGGCCGCCGGTGCGCTCCTTTACCGCGGCGACGTCGAGCCCGGTCACGTCACGTACGAGTTGTGCAACGTCCATGGGTTGAACGTAGGCGGGTCGTCCAGCGATTTACGGTGCGTCGAGGTCTGCCCAGGTGTCGACGTCGTTGCCGGCTTGGGTGGGCGCGGTCCAGGCGAGCTCGAGACCGGCGAGCGTACGCCGCACCGACTTGTCCCGCGGATCACCCACCCGCCGAATCGCTTCGGTGAGCGAGGCCCGCCGATAAGCAGCCGCCAACCACTGCTCCCGCCCACCAGCATCACGCAACCCATAACCATCCACCCGGTCAGCCTGGCTCAGGGCTTCGACGAGTGTGGTCACATCAGTGCGGGTGATCCATGGCAGATCGCAGCTCACGACCACGACCACCGGCGCCACCCCGTACGCCAACCCAGCCGCCAACCCCGCGACCGGCCCACCTGCAGGCGGTTCCTCCACCGTCCACGCAACCTCGCGGTACGTCGTCCGCACCGCCCCCACCACCACCGTCGACACCGCATCAGCCGTCGCCGTCAACACCCGATCCAGCAACGACACCCCCTCCAGCACCACCATCGCCTTGTCCACCCCACCAAACCGCACCGACCCACCCCCGGCCAGCACCACCGCATCAAACTCCACCCCTGCAGTCTGTCACTGGCTTGCCCCCTGAGCTGACGGGTTGCCCCCTGAAAATTCCAGGGCCAACCCGCCATCTCAGGGGACAACCTGCCGTGTGACTGAGTGGCGCGTCGCCCGGCGGTTCTGTCCACGGTTGGCAAGTGCCCTCGGTCGGGGTTGTTGCTGGGGGTGGTGATGTGCGGGTCGACAGGAGGTGTGGGTTGAGTGGTAGTGCACTTGAGCGTGGTGGGGTCGGGGTGTACGGCGTCTCGGAGGTGCACTACCTGTCGAGCTGCCGTTTGTTCGAGACGAGCGCGGCTGATGACCACCACTCCCGGTCGCGCACATCAATCAAACCCCGCAGATGCCCTGGGGGTCAGTCCTTTGGGATCAGGGATTGGCGTACGGCGTGCAGGCGGTCCCGTTCTTTCGGGCTGAGTGCTTCCGTCGCCTGCCGGCGTTGGGACTGCATGGCATCAAGCTCCTCAGCGGTGAGGGACTCGGTCAGCTGTCGTCGTCGTTCGGACATCTCCTGGAACTCCTCGTGGGTCAGCGTGCGGTTCATGGCGTTCGTCACCTCGATCAGTTGAATGAGTGTTTGGGTGGACGGTTCCTGCGCGCGATCCAGCCCGTCCAGGACACCGAGCAGCTGCTGCCTGAGTCGGCCCGCCGCGGCGAGCTGTTCTTCGACAACCTCGAGCTGCGTACGGACGAGCCCCCGCGCATCAGCCAGTTCTCCGTCGAGCACCTGGCCGATCTCCGCGAGCGTCAGCCCGAACCCACGGAGCGCGACAACCCGGTGCAGCCGGCGTACGTCGGCCGCGTCGTACTGCCGATGCCCCGAACCGCTGCGCCCGCTCGGCCGGAGCAGCCCGATGTCGTCGTAGTGGTGCAGCGTCCGGACGCTGACCCCGGTGGCTTCGGCGAGTTCGCCGACCCGCCAGGTCCTGTTGGTGTCCATGCGTTCGACGGTAGGTCCTGACGCCGGGTGAGGCTCAAGCCGCGACTTCTGCGGCACCATGGGGAGATGAGGATCGCCGTGGTGCAGACCGCCAGTAGCTATGACAAGGCCGCCAACCGGGACCTGGTCACCCGCCTGGTCGCCGACGCCGCCAAAGGGCAGCCCGATCTCGTCGTACTCCCCGAGGCGATGATGGCGGATTTCGCCGTCGAAGGTGAGTCGGTGGCGGAGGCGGCGGAGCCGTTGGACGGTGAGTTCGTGGCGACGCTCCGGAAGGCGGCGATCGAGCATGGCGTGGCGATTGTCGCCGGCATGTTCGAGCGCAGTTGCGACGAGCACCGGCCGTACAACACGCTGCTCGCTGTTGGCGCGGACGGCACGCTGCTCGGTGCGTACCGCAAGATCCACCTGTACGACGCGTTCGGTTACAAGGAGTCCGACCAGCTCACACCGGGAGATGTGGCGCCCGTAGTGATCCAGGTAGGTGACCACTCGCTCGGACTGATGACCTGCTACGACCTGCGCTTCCCGGAGCTGTCCCGGGCACTGATCGACGCTGGAGCCGAGGTACTCGTCGTCCCGGCCGCCTGGGTACGTGGACCGCTCAAGGAGCACCACTGGAGCACGCTGCTCACCGCCCGTGCAGTGGAGAACACCTGCTACGTCGCCGCGGCCGCACAGAACGGTAAGAAGTACTGCGGTCTCAGTCAGGTCATCGACCCGCAGGGCATTGCGGTGGCGGCAGCAGGTGAGTCGGACGGACATGCGTACGCGGATGTGTCGGCTGAGCGGTTGGCGGACGTACGCAAGCGCAACCCGTCTCTGCAGAACCGCCGGTACTCCGTCACGCCCCGCTGACCATTACGCGGACCGGCTGGTCCCGAAAGACTCCCTGAGCAGTTAGCCTCCTCAGCGTGGTAGATGGGTTTGATCTGGAGCATCACGGTGACCTCGAGGTCGGCGACGGGCTGATCGACCTCGCGGTCAACGTCCGCGCGGGTACGCCACCCGCGTGGCTGCTCGACGCGATCACAGCGAGCCTGACGGACCTGGCGGCATACCCGCGCCAGGACGCTGCTTTGGCTGCGGTCGCACGGCGGCACGGCGTCGCACCGGAGCGGGTACTGCTGACCGCCGGCGCCGCGGAGGCTTTCGTGCTGATCGCGCGGGCGTTCCGGCCGCGGCATCCGGTCGTGGTGCATCCGCAGTTCACGGAGCCCGAGGCAGCGCTGCGCTCGGCGGGACATCTGGTCGACCGGGTGCTGCTGCGACCGGACAACGGTTTCGTACTGGACCCGGCCGCCGTCCCGTCCGACGCGGACCTGGTGGTGATCGGCAACCCGACCAACCCCACTTCGGTACTGCACCCGGCCGACGTGCTCCGCGAACTCGCTCGCCCGGATCGCATCCTGGTTGTCGACGAGGCGTTCATGGACGCCGTACCGGGTGAACCCGAGTCGCTTGTCGGCGGATCGATTCCCGGGCTGGTCGTCGTCCGCAGCCTGACCAAGACGTGGGGCCTCGCCGGGTTGCGCGTCGGGTACGTGGTCGCGGGCGCGGGTCTGATCGAACAGCTGGCCGCCGTCCAGCCGCACTGGCCGGTGTCCACTCCTGCTCTCGCGGCGGCAATTGCCTGCAGCAACGAGCGTGCGCTCGCGGAATCGGCGCAGGCCGCGCTGGACATCGACCGGCAGCGTGCCCATTTGATTGACAGATTGGGTACGACGGGTGGACTGTCGATGTACGGCGTGCCGCGGGCGCCGTTCGTACTAGTGCATGTCGCCGAGGCGTTACGGTTGCGGGAATCCCTTCGTACTCAGGGGTTTGCGGTGCGGCGGGGTGACACGTTCCCGGGGTTGGGGGCGGAGTGGCTGCGGATCGCCGTGCGTCCGGAAGACGTCACCGATGGGTTCGTGAAGGTGCTGGCGGATCTCGTGCGGTGAGTAATTGCGGTCGTTTCTTCGATGCGGCTGGATTGAGTTGGCGCTGTAACGCTTCGAGGGTTTAGCGAACGTCCACTTTGCGTACTGGATGACCAGGGTGCCTGATGTCTTTGTCCTGGCGTCTAACCGGCATCTTCCTGGCCGTTCGCGAAGGGAGCAGCACCATGGGTTTGAACGATGACGACATGAACACCTCCTCATCAGGTACCGAGGGTCCGGCTGACGGGGGCGCGAATCCTGGCGGGACCGATGGCGGCGCAGACGGCGGCGTGGGTCGCGGCGGCGGTGCTGGTGGCGCTGGTGGTGGCGGCAACACGTCCGGCGGTTACGGCGATCCTTCCGGCTCGGACCAGGGCGCCGACGGCGGTGCGGACGGTGGCGCAGGCGGCGGCTCGCGCGGCGGCGGGAGTGAAGGCCCGGCCGACGGCGGCGCTTCCCAGGGCACTCAGGATGGTGGCGCCGACGGTGGAGCTGGCGGAGGGGGCTCCGGTGAAGGCGGCTATGGCGGTGGCTCGGGCTCGGGCTCGGGCTCGGGTGAGTCCGGCGGTCGCGGCGGTGAAGGGCCGGCTGATGGTGGGGCTTCCCAGGGCACTCAGGATGGTGGCGCCGATGGTGGAGCTGGCGGAGGGGGCTCCGGTGAAGGCGGCTACGGCGGTGGCTCGGGTGGTTCGGGTGAGTCCGGCGGTGGTTCCGGCGGTGGCGGTAACTCCGGAAGCTGGTGAGCAGAGTGCCGGACGAGCCTGAGTCCCGCCGCACCACGACCCCGGCCCTCCGGCACCCCACCACCCCAACCCGAACGCACTTCACCAAACCAAGCGGCTTGAGTCGAGAGGGCCGTGGGCACGTCATCGAACCGAGCGCGGGTGTGGGGTGGGTGGTGTGGTGAAGGATCAGCCGGCGCTTCGGCGGTGTGTGGCTGGGGAGCTGGGAGAGTTCGCGAACAGGTACTGGGGCCGGCGGGCGCTCTTGTCTCGAGCGGCTGGTCTCCCCGCGCCGTACGACGACCTGTTCAGCCTCGACGCGGTAGACGAACTCCTATCACGCCGCGGCCTACGCACGCCCTTTCTGCGCATCGCCAAGAACGGAGCGGTTGTCGGCGACAGTCAGTTCACCGGATCCGCTGGTGTGGGAGCTGAGGTTGCCGACCAGGTCCGCGACGACAAGGTGGCGGCGCTGTTCGCCAGCGGTCACACGGTAGTACTCCAAGCGCTGCACCGGACCTGGCCCGCACTAGTCGACTTCGCCACCCAGCTGTCGACCGACGCGGCGCATCCAGTACAGATCAACGCGTACATCACTCCACCAGAATCACAAGGCTTCGCAGCGCACTACGACGTACACGACGTCTTCGTCCTACAAGTAGCGGGCGAGAAGCACTGGACCGTCCACGAGCCGGTTCACGTCGACCCATTGCGTACCCAGCCGTGGACCGACCACGCGCAAGCAGTCGCGGCGGCAGCGCGTGATCAGCCGCCGGTGGTTGACGACGTACTGCGGCCGGGCGATGCGCTGTACGTACCACGCGGTTTTCTGCACTCAGCCAAAGCACTCGGCGGAGTCAGCGCGCACCTGACCGTTGGGCTGCACACGCTGACCCGGTACCTGCTCGTGCAGGAGCTCGCTGCGCTTGCCGCCAACCAACCTGCACTTCGTACCGCGCTGCCGCTCGGTTTCGACCCGGGTGATCCGGAGCAGCTGGCGCAGGTACTCCCGGAGGTGATCGAGCTGCTCACCCAGGAGATCCAGTCCGCTTCGCCCGATGCGCTGGCCGCACGCCTCCGCGTACGCACCTGGACCGGCAACCGCCCAGCCCCACTCCGCCCGCTGGCACACGCCGCATCGATCGCATCCCTAGCGGTTGGTACGACAGTCCGCCTACGGCCCGGACTCCGCTGGCGGCTGGTCGCGGGCGACCCGTACGTCCTGCAGCTCCCGGACCGCACCATCACGTTCCCGCCGTCAACCGCAGTCGCGCTAGAAGCTCTGACCTCCGGCACCGACTACAAGGTCGGTGACCTGCCCGGGCTGGACGAGGCGGACCAACTAGTCCTGGTACGTCGCCTACTAACCGAAGCAGTCCTTGTAACCACAGACCAATGAGCACTGCAAGGTACTGATGGTCGGTGACCAGGTTGTGAGGTGGCGTGGAGGCTAGCGAAGGGCGGTACCGAGTCGAGACGGGCTGCGCGGCTCGGGCCCTGGTACGACGGGACTCACTGGTGGCGACTGCTCCGCCGGCGCCACGGTGGTTGCTGATCGAGAATCGGGCGGGCTGGCCGCGGCAGGCGCTCTCGTCACTCCAGTCAGCAACTGGGATGGAGCGGGCGCTGGGCGATGAGGTTGGACGCGCCTGCCGGGAGCTCGGCATCCGGCCGGTGCTCATCCGGCGCTACGGACGCTACGCGCGAGCTGACCTTCCACCAGCCGAGCCGGGCGTCCAGGGCCCTGACGAGCAGAGCGGACAGCTGGGGCGGCGGTGGGGGTTGGTGGATTGTCGTGTGGGGCAGCGGGTGGTGCGCTGGGGGCAGCTGGCAGCGGACGAGCAACTGCTGGATGTGCTTGCTGGGCGGGAAGTGGGGACCGTCAGCAGCGAGCCCGTCTATCTCGTGTGTACGCATGGGCGCCACGACGCCTGTTGCGCGGTGTGGGGGCGACCGGTGGCGGCGGCACTTGCCGCCGCGTACCCGGAACGGACTTGGGAATGCAGCCACATCGGGGGTGATCGGTTCGCGGCGAACGTGGTCACGTTGCCGAACGGCCTGTTCTATGGGCAGGTTTCACCCGATCGGGTCGTCGAGCTGGTCGAGCAGGATGCGGCGGGGGTTGTCGTACCTGATCTCCTCCGTGGATCAGGAGTGTTCATCCCGCCCGTACAGGCTGCTCAGCACTTCGCCCGTGCCGCCGGTCATGCACCGTCTGTCGACAATCTCCTTCCGCGTACCGTCGAGGAACTTCCGGGCAACCGTTGGCGAATCCTCCTCGCATCCACCACCGGCCCGATCACGATCGAACTGTCGGCGCACTTCGACACCGTCAACGCCCGGCTGACCTGCGCAGGCTCCTCTCCCACCCAAATCCGCCGCTTCGAACTCCACCACCTGACCAACTGACCAACTGACCAACTGACCAACTGACCAGAAGCATCCCGGCCCACGTCAACGCGCCCAACCCGGCTCAGCTCGGGTCATCCAGCACGCGGTCGTCCTGGTGCGTGCCGTAGAAGCTTGATTGTCGTGCCATCACCTCGCGCTGGGCCGTACCGCGTGGCACGCCGTACACCGTCCCGGGGAAGTCCAGCTCGCGTTGGATCTGCCACAGCTCCTCGTGCCGGTCCGGAGCGAAGAGCCGCGCGGGGTTGCCGACGGCGATCCATCCGATCGGGAGGACCGTGCCTGCTTCCAGGTGCGAGTTGACGTGCAGCACGCTGTTGATCCGGAGCTCGGCGCCTGCGCCGGCGACCGAACCGGGGAACAACGCGGCGCCCGTGGCGATGAAGACTTCGTCCTCGACCGTGGCGCCGTTCACGTGTGCATGGGGACCTACCAGGACCGCGTCGCCGATCAGCGCCGGATGGCCGGATCGCCCGCGTACCAGGGCGTTCTCCATCACCACACTGTTCTCGCCGAGTCTCACCTCGCCGTCCTCCGCGGTCAGCACCGCCCCGTGCAGGACTCTGCTGCCTTCGCCGAGGACGACGGCACCGCAGAGCACGGCGGATGGGGCAACGGACGCGGATTCGGGCACGACCGGCTGGCGGCCGCGGTGTTCCAGCAGCATTGTCGGTGTCCTCTCGTAGCCTGATCACCTCGCTCCAGCTTGTACCCAACGGTGTTTGCGGACTCTCCACGATGCGAACTCTGATAGCGCGAACTCTCCACTGCCCGGGTCCTCACAAACCCGGGCGGCGGTGTCCTCCGGGCCGTCCACATCACAGGTGGGAGGCTCGGTCCGGCGGACCATCCGGGGTGGAGAACCGCGAACTGGGAGCAACATTAGAACAGATGTTCGATCAGGCGCAACGCATCCTGACAGGTCAGGAAAATCGGATCAGATCCGCTCGGTGCTGAACCGCGGCGAGACCCGGGCCAGGACGTAGATCGTCACGCTCGCGACCAGTGCGAGCAGCGCGAGAACGAGCCACGGCAGCTCGTGGTGCACCTCGAAGAGCTGTGCGAAGAACCCCGGCGCCAGCACGCTCGCGAACGTGAACGAGTACTGCCAGTACGACAAGTACTTCCCCCGCCCGACCTCCGGTGCAACAGCGGCTGACAGCGCGTTGTTCGTCGCCGCATGCAGTACGTCGGCGAACGCGTAACACGCAGTCGCCAGCACCAGCGCCGGTACGACCAGCGCCGCGGCGATGTGCAGTTGCAGCGCCATCAGGACCGCCCACGCCGCGTACGTGATGCCCGCGACGACCATGACGTTCGTACGCCGACGCTGTTCGGTGTGCCGTACGACAAGCGTCTGTCCCGTTGCCAGCACCACCGACGTGGCGGCGATCAGTACGCCGACCAACCACTTCGGCACCGTCAACGCTTCGGTCACGTACACCGGTACGCCGACGCCGAGCATCATCGTGCAGAGCGCCAGCAACGTGTTGGCACCGATCAGTGCCAGGAATGGCCTGTCCTTGCGCAGTTGCGGCGCCGCACCGCCGTCCGGCTTGGTCCGCTCGTGGTGCGACGGGTGCAGCCGCAGGAGCAGCAGGCCGGCGAGGTAGAACGTCACCGCGTTTGCGGCCATCGCGACCAGGAACGGCGTATTGCCGCCGACCGCGAGCAGCCAACCCGCAACCAGCGCGCCGATCGCGAAGCCGCCGGCCTGCATCATGCCGCCCAGCCCGAACCACTTGTCTCGATCTCCCTCGTCCGCCACGTCCGCGAGCAAGCTGAAGATCGCCGACCAGAACACCCGCTGCCCAGTGGTCATCACCAGTGAGCACAGGAACAACAGCCAGACCGACCGGCCGAAGAAGAAGCCGGTGAAGGCCAGTCCCTGAGCGAACTGGGCAGCCACGACAAGGCTGCGCGGTCCTACACGGTCGATCACCAGGCCGACAACAGCCGGTGCGGCGACGGAGAACAGCGTGGCGACAGTCAGCACCACACCAGCCGTACCGAGGGGGATGCCGGCGACCTTGGTGAAGTACAGGAGCAGGAGCGGCGCCGCACAGCCGCCGCCGAACGAGTCGATCGCCAGGCCGGCCAGCAGCGGTACTCGGCCGCGTACGTTCGGTAGGCCGAGTGAGGTGGCTGCAGGCATGGCGAAGCGCTCCGAATCGGTGGTTGGGGGCTGGCGAACCCTAGCAAGCGCTCGCCAGACCATTCCATCCGATTTCAGTCCACAGCCGGCTCCGGTCGTACCGAGACGTTCCGGAGCGGCCGCCAGGCGATCACAGTCATCAGCACCATCGCGACGCAGGAGATCGCGAAGGGCGCTGCCAGACCGAAGCGTTGCGCCAGTACGCCACCCAGCGCGGAGCCGATCGCTGCGCCGCCTACTGCGGCCAACAGGTACGTGCTGTTCACCCGACCCATCAGCTGCTCCGGTGTAGCCAGTTGACGCGCTGTGGTCGACACGATGCCCCACACCACAGCGTGCACGCCGAAGATGGCCATAGTCGCTCCGGCGACCCACGGGTTCCGGGTCAGCGCCAGTACGAGGTGGACCGCCGTCTCGATCACCAGACCGGCGCGGAGCAGTGTCAGTGAGCCAACGCGCGGCTCCAGGAAGTGGTAGACCGGCATACCGAGTACGCCGCCGATCGCACCGACTGAGATCAGCAGACCGAACTGTGTGTCGCTCAGCCCGAGCCGCTCACGGGCAAACAGCACCCAGGTCGCGAACGCGGCGCAGAAGGTGATGTTCATGACCAGAATGGACAGAGCGAGCGTACGTACACCTGAATGCTGCCAGAGCCAGCGCACGCCCTCCCGGACCTCGTCCAAGAGCGCAGTACGAGTGGACTGAGCTGGTAGCGGCGGACGTACGGTGACGCGGGCGATGAGCGCAGCAGCGGCCGCAAACGTGATGGCGTCGAACACCAGCGGTACACCGGCACCTGCAGCGAACAGGAGAGCACCTAGCGGCGGTCCACCGAGTTGTTGGAGCACTGTGCTGCTGGCGAAGAGACGAGAGTTCGCCTTGCCGAGGTGAGCTTTCGGTACGGCGCTGACGAGCAATGCGCCCGATGCGTTGTCTGCAAGGGTTTCTGCGGTACCGAGCAAGAACAGCGCGGTGTAGACAGCCCAGAGCGGTGCGGTGCCGACTAGTACGGCGACACCAAGTGCAACCAGTACACCAGCACGAAAGAGGTCAGCGGCAACGATCATCAGCCGCCGGTCGAGGCGGTCGACCAGTGCGCCGCTGAACAGGGCGAACAGCAACCAGGGCAGCTGCTGCACGAACGCCGCCGCGCCGACCGCAGCCGGCGCAGTGGTGATGGAGGCGACCAGCAACGGGCCTGCGGCGAGCAGGGCGCCGTCGCCGAGGTTGGAAATGATCGCGGCCGGCCAGATCTTCCGAAAGTCCGATCCAAGCTCGACCGGAAACACGAGCGCGCCAAGAGAAGGCATGAGTGGAGCTCCTGAGGGCATGACGAGCCAATGGGACACCGGCATACGCCGGTTGGGCCCGGTCAGCTGCCTGTCAGCCCGCTGACCGGACGGTGTGTGCCATGACCTCGAAAGACCGAGACATCGCTCCCACCTCCGTCCGTACCCCGCGGCGGCTCGTCCGCCGTCTTGCGAAGACCATACCGGCTTTCAAGACCGGCGCACTGACCTCCCATCGACAGCCCTGCGCTATTCTCGACCCTCGGCGACAACCGCCGGGAGGGTTCGCATAGTGGCCGAGTGCGCTGGTCTTGAAAACCGGTATGGCGGGTGACCGTCATCGTGGGTTCGAATCCCACACCCTCCGCTCGCACCGTCGACGGACATCTGTGTGGGTGCCTACTGACTCCGAGTGGAAGTTCTTCAGCAGAGTTGTTGGCCGCTTCTGAACCTCGAGCGACAGGGGGATCAGGTGGTGGCGTGGGTTAGGAAGGCGCTGGCTAGTGGCGGGATGGCGTCGGTGCGCCAAGTGAGGGCGTAGTCGAAGCGGGCGGTGGCTTCCAGGGGTACGCAGGTTAGGCCGGGGCGGGGGTACAGGCGGCTGGTTTGGTCGCCTACTACGGCGACGCCGTGGCCGGAGGCGACGTAGGCCAGGACTTCCTGGAAGCCGGCGAGCCTGGTGGTTCGTGCGGATGACGCCGTTGCCGGTAGGTGGTGGCCGATCCAGTACTGGGGGAGGTTCTGGGCGAAGAGGAACGGCTCGTCGCCGAGGTCGGCGGGGGTGATCGAGGTGAGGCGGGCGAGCCGGTGGGTGGTTGGAACTGCCAGTAGGGCGGCCTCGGACAGCAGGGTGGGGCCGGTGGTCAGGTCTGGTTCGGCGACGGGGAGCGGGAGTACGCATAAGTCGACCTCGGCGCGGCGCAGTGGTCCGTACAGGTCGGCCAGGGTGGTTTCCTGGATGCTCACGGAGATGTCGGGGGTCTGGGCGCGGAAGCTGTCGACCAGGGCTAGTAGTGGGCTGGTCACGGCGGCGGACATGTAGCCCAGTCGTAGGTTTCCGCTCAGTCCGTGGGCGGTGGAGACGGCTCGGGCGATCGCGGCCTGGACCTGCGCGTACGCCGGCTCCAAGTCTGCATGGAACTGTCTGCCCAGCGGGGTCAGGTCGACGCGTCGGGTGGTTCTGGTGAACAGTGGAGCGCCGACTCGGCGTTCTACCCGCTTGAGGGACTGGCTGACCGCGGCTGGTGTCAGCCGGAGGCGCTCGGCGGTGCGGGCGAAGTGCAACTCCTCCGCCAGTGCGAGGAACACCTCGATGTCCTGTCGCTCCATGGCCACATTATTCAGTTCCGCTGATCAATCGCGCGGATTTGCTCGTTGATCCTCGGTCCGCCGCCAACCAGGATCGTTCGGGACAAAGCCTTCACAAAGAACACCTTGGAGAATTGATGACCTCGCTTCCGGATACTGAGCCGCAGACTGCTGCTGGGAAGGTGCTCTGGCACTTCTCGATGTCGTTGGACGGGTTTGTTGCCGGTCCTGACCACGGGATGGGCTGGCTGGCCGGGGTGACCGCCTCGCGGCCGGGCCTGATCCAGGAGTACGTGGAGACAACCGGTGCTGTTCTCGGCGGACGCGACGGGTTTGACGCCTACCCTGACGCCGGCACGACGTACGGGGGTGCTTGGGAGGGGTCGGTGTTCGTGCTCACCCATCATCCGGAGGACGCTCCGCCGAGCGCGAACACCACGTTCCTGAACTGCGATGTGGCCGAGGCGGTCCGGATCGGGCTGGAGGCGGCCGGGGGCAAGAACCTCGAGATTCTCTCCGCCTCGATCGGCCGGCAGTTGCTCGAGCGCGGGCTGATCGACGAGATCGACCTGCACATCGCGCCGGTTCTGCTTGGCGACGGGGTGCGCTTGTTCGACAACCCGGGTGGGTCGCCGATCCGGCTCGAGTTGCTCAACGGCGAGGACCCCTCGGTCGAGATCAACGTCCGCTACCGTCCAGTACGAACCTGACCTGTCGGATTCGGGTTCGGCTGTTCGTTGCAGGGGTGAGTGGCGGCCGAAGGTGGCTGCCGGGACTAGGAGCGGCGTGATGGCGCAGTACTTGATTTCGTTCGACCGGGGCGCGATGGACCACATCCCCGCGGCCGACCTGCCCGCGGTGGGGCGGGCGGCGCACGCGGTGATTCGGGAAGCCGAGGCCGCCGGGGTGTTCGTCTTCGCAGGCGGGTTCAGCGACGACGACGCTGAGGTCGAGCCGGCCGTGGTGGCGGTCGACGGGCTGGTGACGGACGGCCCGTACCCGGAGAGCAAGGAACTGATCGGCGGCGTGACGATTGTCGACGTGCCGACCCGGGAAGAGGCCCTGAAGTGGGCAGCGAAGGTCGCGGCCGCCTGCCAGTGCGCGCAGGACGTCCGCAAGTTCATGCGCGACCCAGAGCTGATCTGACCGCTGTCGCCGCGGGGCCGGCTCGAGGCCCCGCGGCGCACTGTGCTCAGGTCGGCAGGGTGTCCAGGTCGCGGGAGATGAAGCGGTAGTGCTCCCACTCCTCGCCGAGGATCACGTGCAGGCAGGCGCGGACGGTCATGGTGTTGTCCGGGGACCACGGGTTCTTCCGTGGTTCGTCGAGCAGCTCCGAGGTGACGGCCGCGAGGTAGTCGCGCACCATGCCGACCCGGTCGGCGCGAGCTTCCAGCACTTCCGCGTACGTCGGGGGCTCCGCGGCGAAGACGGACTGGTCCAAGCTGGAGCTGTCGTGGGGCAGCCCGAACCGGTGGAACGGCTGCTCGACCTGCAGAATCGCACGGCCCAGCCAGACGTCCGTGGCGTGCACCAGATGCCGCTGCGTCTGGGCGAACGACCACTCGCCTCCCACCGACGCGTCGACCGTGCCCTCCGGCATGGCAGCGACCCGATCGGCCAGCGCGGTCCAGGTACGCTCGACCGCGGCCCAGGCTGCGCGCAGACCGTCCGGCTCCGGCGCGAACCGGTCCGCCCGGCCTGGGAACCGCCGGTTGAGCTCGGCGTCGACATACGGCGCTACCTCGATCCCGTTGACCTTCAGACTGCCGCCGACCTCACCCAGCCAGGGTGAATCGATGTCGCCCGCCTGGATGTCGACGCCGCGCATCACCACGCCGGACAGATCGCACTCGAGGAACCGCGCGCCGTGCAGGTTCACCTCGAAGAACTCCGCGCCCTTCAGATCGTCGGACCGACCGAACTTCGCCATCACGCACTCCTTGTTGTCGAGATCGGAACGAGCCTAGGGGTGACCTCCGACACAAACGGTGTGCGCGCGGGCGGCGGCCCGTGATGGGGTCGAGGGAACGCGGCGGAAGGAGCTGAGGGTGGATGTGCTGAGGGTGGATGCAAGGAGCGCGGCCGAGCGGCTGGGCTTCCCGGAGCGGGACCGGAACCGGCTGCAGGAGGTGGATCACGAGCTGCGGTTGCCGGACAACGCGGAGGAACTCCTGGCGTACTGCGGCGTGCAAGCGGCGGACCGTCAACAGATGCTCGCGGCCCGTCCCGACCCGGAACGGGATCCGGACTGGTGGGCGATCACCTCCGCACTGGCCGGCGAGCTCGCGCGGGACCTGGGACAGGCACTCCACCGTCCGGGTTCGCGTCCTGGCCTGCGGTGCCGTCGGATGCACCAGCTGTCGGACTGTTCGCCGGCGCGTGGGCGCTGTTGGCCAATGTGCCCCGTCTACTCGAACTACATGCGCAGCGGGGCGTACCGGAGCCAGTCACCGTGGCCACAGTCGCCGCACTGGGCCAACAGCTGGAAACGCACCGACGGATCCATGGCCGTGCTGGAACCGGCCTGTTGACGATGTGGACCGCACCGCTGCGGTTCCGTGGTGCCGAGTACGAGATCGGGCGCCACGGATACACGCGTACGCAGCTGGGGCTGGGCGATGAGGTGTCAGGGCACGTGTTGTCGATGCACATCCCACCGAGCGGCGCCCTCGACGTACACGCCTCGGAGCAGTCGGTTGCCGCAGCTGTCGAGTCGTTTGGCCGCTGGTTCCCAGAGGAGCCGCTGTCCGGTTTCGTCTGCCACTCCTGGCTGCTGGACCCACAGCTGGCCGAGTACTTGCGTCCGGACTCCAACATCATCCGCTTCCAGCAGCGCTTTGAGCTGCTACCGCTGTTGCCGCCAGAGGACCCGGCTGACGGCGACCGCGACCTGCTGCGCCTCGGTCTGCAGCTGCCGGTGCCTGCGGATGCGCTGACTGACGAGGGACTTGCCCGGATTCCCCAGGACACCACGCTGCAACGTGCCTTCGTCACCCACCTCCGTGCTGGACGGCACTGGCACCACCGGTCAGGCATGCTGAAGCAATGGAGATGACGATCCCAGTCGGACCGGACGAGGTATGGGCCGACCACCAGGCAGGCGGCGGCGTACCGGTCGTCCTGCTGGACTCGGACTCCAGCAGCTGGGAATCAGTACTGCCCGGACTCACCGGCCGACGGGTGCTCCGGTACGACGTACGCGGCTGTGGTCGCTCGCCGCGGCCGACTGCCGACTTCACCCTGCTAGGCGATCTGGAAGTTGTGCTTGACCAGCTGGACCTACAACGCGTTGTCCTGGTCGGTTACTCGATGGGAGGCAGTACGGCACTCGCGTACGCACTTGAGCACCCAGACCGGGTACGCGGCATCGTCCTGCTCTCTCCTACTCCAGCCGAAGCAGAGCAGGACGAAGACACCTATCTACAGCCTGATCCAGCTGCCTACGACCGGCTGCACGAGCTACAGGTCCCGGCGGCTGTGCTGATCGGGGATCAGCTCGCCAGCCTGCGGGAACCGCAGCTGGTGGTCGACGCAATCGTTCGTCTGGCTGGTGACTACGAGGCTGGGTAGGACAGGTGCTGGTGGATCAGCTCCCAGCTGCTGCCGGTGTTCCGGAAGACGCGGGTCGCTCGGGACGTGGTTTCGGTGCCATCGGCTGTGACGTGGTCGATCGACCAGGCGACGGCCAGGTTGCCGGCTGAGACGACGGTTGGGTCGGGGATGCTGAAGCTGATCGAGTCAGGGCTGGACGCCAGACCGGCAGCGCAAACCTCGCGGACCGCTGCCTTGCCCTCGTAGTTGCCGTCGATCTCGTACGAGACGACGTCGTCCGCGATCGGCTCCATCAGTGCGTCCAGGTCACCGGCGGCGGTGTCCGTACCCCAGCGGTCCAGCACTGCGCCGATCTCGGACGCCACCACCGGAGCAGGTACATCGTCGTGCGGGAACGAGTGGTGCTCGTGCGTGATGGTCCAGCGCCCGTCCAGCTTCTTCAGGCCGATGGTGAGCCGCAATCGCAGCTCCGGCTTCACCTTGAACTCGTCCGGCGTCCCACAGCGCAACAGCGCGAAGGCGAACGCCACATCCGTTCCCGCCGTCACGTCCAGCGACACCAGTTCGAACGACGCACCGGACCTCTGCCACTCGAAGAACCCGGGCCACGTCTCGGTGTACGCATCCATCCCCCGCACGCCCTCGTACGGCGGTGGCACGTCGAACATCACCAGGTCAGGCGAATGCTCAGCCAGTACTGCCGCCAGATCGCCCGCGTGCACGGCGGCCGCCCAGTGCTCGATCAGGGTACGGATCTGCTGCTCGTCAGTCATGTCTCTCCTCGGGAATGCAGTGATTCACCCCTACAACCCAGGCCGGCGCGCAAACTCATCGCGGCAGCTCGGACGGCAGCCCGAACACCGTGAAATCAGCCTCCAGGTACGACACCACCTCGATGATGTCCGTCCCGCGCAGCACGACCACATCGAGACCACCTGGTACGTAGCGGTCGCCCTGCAACAGGTACGTACCGAACGCGAGCTGACCGTTCACCCGCGCCGGAAGGAACCGCCACTCACTGCGGAGCGGTCCGTCGAGCAGGAACGTACGGATCGCGGGCCGCCCCACGAACCAGTCCGGCAACGGCGGCATCGAGTACTTCGCATCCGCCGCCAGCATCGCCACGATCGCATCCACGTCACGCGCTTCCCAGGCGGCCACGTACCGTCGTACCAGGTCCCGCTCGCCTGCCTCGCCCAATGCGCGCAGTGTGGCCTGCTGACTGGGTACCGAGCTCACCACCGAGCGCGCACGCTGAAGTGCACTGTTGACCGCGGCAACGGTCGTCTCCAGCAGCTCAGCCACCTCCCGGGCACTAAAGGCCAGTACGTCGCGCAGCAGCAGTACTGCACGTTGCAGCGCGGACAGGTGCTGCAGTGACGCGACGAAAGCGAGCTCTACGGACTCCAGCGCCAGTAGTTGCGCCTCGGGAGTCAGCGCGGTGGTCCAGCTCAACCTGCTCTCTGGGTACGGCTCCAGTGCCTCCGTACTGCGTCGGCCGCGCCGTTCGAGCAGGGTGAGACAACGGTTCGTGGCGATCTTGTAGAGCCATGGGCGGATTGAGCCGCGGTCCTGATACCCACTCAGTCCGCTCCAGGCGCGTACGAGCGTCTCCTGGACGGCATCGTCCGCGTCGGCATCCGAACCGAGCATCCGATAGCAGTGCGCATGCAGCTCACCACGCCACGGATCGACCAGCTGTCCGAAGGCGTGCTCGTCGCCGGCTCGCGCGGCATCCAGGAGCTCATGCATCACCGAAACGCTAGCGAGTGACTGGCCCAGCGATCCAGTACCTTCGCCGCTTGCCCACTGTCCACAGCCTCCTGACAGCGTGCGAAACAGTCCGCTAGCTGGTCCAGACCCTGCTCCAACGACAGTGTGGTCAGTGCAGCCGCAGCATTGAGCAGTACGACGTCCCGTACCGGACCGCGCTCTCCGTCAACCAGTCCGCGCAGCAGGCGAGCGTTGTACGCCGCGTCACCGCCCCGCAGCTCAGCCAACGATGCCGGGCGCAACCCCAGTGAACGCGGGTCGAACACCACCTGCGACGCCGATCCCGCATGCACAATCCACAACCGTGAGTACGTCGTAGTGGTCAGCTTGTCGAGGCCATCGTCGCCGCGGGCAACCAGTGCCGAAGTGCCTTGCTTGGCAAGCGCTCCGGCCAGTACTGGCAGCATCTGTGCGTTGGCGACGCCGACAAGCTGGTGCTGCGGTTCGGCCGGGTTGAGCAGGGGTGCGAGCACGTTGAAGGCAGTCGGGACGGCCAGCTCACGGCGTACGACTGCAACGTGCCGCAGCGCCGGGTTGAAGCGTGGAGCGAACAGATAGGCCAGCCCGACCTCTTCAGCCAGCTGTGCGGCCTCCACAGCAGACAGGTCGAGTGGAATACCGAGGTGGTCGACCAAGTCGGCAGAGCCGGCGGCGGACGAGGATGCGGCTCGGCCACCGTGTTTCACCACAGTGGCGCCGGCAGCAGCTGCCACTACGGCAGCCATCGTGGAGATGTTCGCTGCACCGGTCCGGTCGCCGCCCGTACCCACGATGTCCACGAAAGGCCGGTGAATCCGCACCGGTGTCGCGTGCGACCGCAGGGCCGCGGCGAGGCCGTAGAGCTCGTCGGGGGTCTCGCCCTTGGCCCGGAGGGCGATCAGGAACCCGGAGATCTGCGCCGGTGAGGCCTCACCGAGCACCAGCTGGTCCATCGCCCAGCCGGCGTCCGCCACCGACAGGTCGGCGCCGGTCAGGAGTGCGGAGATCAGGCCGGACCAGGTCCGGAGTGTTGCTGCCATCGACTGTCCTCGGGGTGCAGGGTCGCCCACGAGCAGACATGACAACGGCCGTCTCGCAGGAGACGGCCGGGTGGGTACGCGCGGATTCAGGCCGTCTGGTCGACGGCCCACCACATACCAGCGCGCTGAATCACCCTGTGATCCTACCCCCAGCGCGGAGAACCGGTCCGGGTTTGTCACATCATGGTGGAGCGATCCGTCAGGGCTTACTGAGGACAGTGTTGGGACAGGACAGGGGAGAGGGCATCAGTGGACGACCACGAGCAGCTGGCGCGACAGTTCGAGCAGAATCGCGGGCATCTGCGCGCGGTCGCGTACCGGATGCTTGGTTCACTCGCGGAGGCCGAGGACGCCGTACAGGAGGCGTGGCTTCGGTTGAGCCGGACTGACGTGAGCGACGTGGGAAACCTGGCCGGCTGGCTCACCACGGTGGTTTCGCGGGTGTGCCTGGACATGCTGCGCAGTCGCAAGTCGCGGCGTGAGGATTCGCTGGACACGTACGTACCGGACCCGATCGTCGGGCGGATGGACGGTGAGCTGGGGCCGGAGGGTGAGGCTCTGCAGGCGGATGCGATCGGGCTGGCGCTGCTGGTCGTACTGGAGACGCTGTCGCCCGCGGAGCGGCTGGCCTTCGTACTGCATGACATGTTCGGGGTGGGGTTCGACGAGATCGCCACAATCGTGGACAAGTCGCCTGCCGCGACGCGTCAGCTGGCCAGTCGGGCGCGGCGGCGGGTACAGGGTGCGCCGGCGAGTGACGGGGATCTGAATCGTCAGCGTGCGGTGGTGGAGGCGTTCCTGGCTGCGTCGCGTGGTGGTGACTTCGATGCGCTGCTGGAGTTGCTCGACCCGGAGGTGCTGCTGCGTGCGGATGCTGGTGTGGCAACCGCGGAGTTCGCTGGTCCTGCTGTGTCGAAGCTGGTTCGTGGTGCGAAGGCTGTTGTCGAGCAGGCGATGTTGTTCAGCCGGATGGTGTCGTACAACGAGGTTGCGCTGGTCAACGGCACTCCTGGCGTCATCACCGTCGTCAACGGGCGCCTGATGGGTGTCATGGCGGTGACCTGCGCCGATGGCCGGATCACGGAGATCGACATCCTGGCCGACGTGGACCGCCTGGAGCTCATCCCGCTACCAGCCTGACCACCCGCTCCGCTTGCGCTTCCGCAGTGCCTGGTGGGTTGCGGTCTTCACTTGGACCGCCTGGTCCGATCAGAGTCAGCCAGAACCCAGCCCACAGACAACGTGCTGCCTGGAAGCGCTCCGGCTCCACCGCGAACCGGCGAACGAGCAGTTGCCAGTCGGTCGCCCGCCCCGACAGATGCTCAACCAGATTCGCCAGCTCGACGGTGCGATCCCCCAGCCCGGCATCCTCGAAGTCGATGATGCGAACGCGCGTCCCGTCCCACAGGTAGTTACTGAGGTTCGGGTCGCCATGGGCCACTACGGGCGTTCGCACCACAGTCAGGTCAGGTAGCTCACGCTGGAGCCAAGCCCGAGCGGCCTGACCGATCCGCGTGGGGTGATCGCGTAGTGCGGTCAGGCCGGAGTGGGTGCGGTCGATCAGTGCTGACAGGTCAATCGGCTCAAGGCTCACGGGTGGTACCGACCAGAGCGTGTCGAGAGCGTCACCTAGTGCGCTTAGCGCAGCAGGGGTGAGTGAACCGCTCAGCGGCGTGCCGGGGAGGAGAGTCATCCTCAGCCAGGGCGTGGGGGTGGTGGATGACGACAGTGGGGCGGGTACTAGGTGCGGCGCTGCCTGGCTGAGGTGGGTTAGGGCGGCTAGCTCGCGGGCTGGTTCGTTGCGGGGCCAGCTGGTGTAGCGCTTGGTCACGGCGGTTCCGGTGCGCTCTACCGAGTGGGTCATTGGAAAAGTTTGGCGTGGGTGTCAATTACCGCTGTCTCTCTTCGACGTACATGCAGAAGCAGCTACGCGAGGGAGTGGGAAAACGGATGTCGACGCAAGCTATTGCAGTAGGTGGTACTGACCTGGTGGCCGGCTTGCTGGGTGCTGGGTTCAACGGGGCGGTACGGCTGCCTGGAGAGCCGGAGTACGACGAGCAGCGCCGCTCCGTCATCCCGTCCGTGGATTCGCGGCCGCTGGTGGTCGCCGAGGCGTACAGCCGCTCCGACCTACAGGCGGCAGTACGAGCCGCTCGTCACCACGGTGTGCCGCTGGCGGTCCAGGCGACGGGTCATGGCACCCGCGTACCGGCCGACGGTGGGATCTTGCTGAAGACCACGCCGATGACGACGGTACTGATCGACCCGGAGCGGCGGATCGCCAAGGTCGCACCGGGTGCGCGCTGGGGAGCAGTGCTGGATGCGGCACGACAGTTCGGCCTGGCGCCGCTGTCCGGTTCGCACCGCGACGTGGGCGTCACCGGGTACACGCTGGGCGGTGGTGTCGGTTGGCTGGCCCGCAAGTACGGTTTCGCGGCCGACAGCGTGATCCGCGCCGAAGTAGTCACCGCGGACGGCCATGTGGTCACGGCGAGCGCCGAGCAGCACCCGGATCTGTTCTGGGCGATCCGCGGCGGTACGGGCAACTTCGGCATTGTCACGTCACTGGAGTTCCGCCTGTACCCAGTACGCGAGGTCCACGCGGGCATCGTCTACTACGGCATCGACCGCGCCGCCGCGATCCTGCGCCGGTACCGCGAATGGACCGCCACGATCCCGAACGACCTCAGTACGGCCGTCGTGCTGACCCGGGTCCCCGGTACGGAGCAGCGCGCCGTCGCGATCAAGGTCATGTACGCCGGCGCCGCCGAGATCGCGGAGCACCTGCTCAAACCGCTCTTCGAGGTCGCCGGTCCGCGCTTGGCCGGCGAGCTGAAGACGATCGAGTACGCCGACGCGGCGATGGGCGGTACGCCCGCGCGGCACCTGGACTTCCTCGACACCCTGACCGACGAGGTGATCGACATCGTCGCCGAACTCGAGGACGCGATGGTCGAGGTCAGGCACTGGGGTGGCGCGATGGCTCACCCCGGGCCGGGCGCCGGCCCGGTCGGGCATCGCTCCGCCGCGTACTCACTGATCATCGACCGCGAAGTCGGCGAGCTGCCGGACTCGGGCCGGACGTTCGTGAACTTCCTCGGCGACCCGAGCCGCGCGGGCAGCTCGTACGCCGCCGCCGATCTGGACCGGCTGCGGAGGGTGAAGCGGGCGTACGACCCGGCGAACTTCTTCCACCTCAACGCCAACATCCGGCCCTGAACGCAACGATCCGGTCCCCCAGGAGGGTGGGGGACCGGATCGTTACGACTGCCGTTCGAACCGGCAGCCGGGGCAGGCTCGGACCAGTTCTCAGACTGTGCCGGAGTTGCCGTAGACCGTCACGTGCACGTGGTCGAAATGGTTGGCGGTGGCGCCGCCGCGGTCCGGCATCGCGCGCCAGCCTTCGCTGCTGCGCTGAACCGTCCAGATGTGCTGCTGCCAGATCAGCTGGCTGACGCCGAGCTTCTTGTAGTTGGCCTTCAGCCAGTCCGCGACCGCCTGGCCCTCGGAACCGCTGACCATGATGTCGAGCGCATGGCCGGTGGAGTGCTCCGAGCCGCTGTCACCGGACCGCAACCCGCCGTACGAGGTGATGTCGGGGAACTTCGCGCAGATCGCCCGGTGCACCCGGATCGCGTCCTGGGTGATGCCGTTCTCGACCGCGGAGCCGGACGAACAGGCCGCCTGGGAGATCGCGCCCGTGACCGCCGCGACCGGCTTGGTGGCGGACAGGTACTGCGCCTTCACCCAGCGGGACTTGCCGTCGCTGACCACCTCGGCCCAGACGCCGTCCAGCTTGCCGGTGACCGAGACCTTGGTGCCCTTGGGCAGCACGTCCAGCAGCAGGCCGGTGATCGGCAGGGACCACAGGTTCACATCGGTGGTGGTGTACTTCGTGCCGCTGATCTTCGGCGCGGCCTGCGCGGCCAGGTCCTCGGCGGCGCGGGTCTTCGGCGCGGTCGGCTTCGGGATCGGCGCCTGCTTCTTCAGGTGCTTCGCGGTCGGGCTCGGCTTCGGCTTCGGGGCCGCCGTCGGCGTCGGCGCGGTGGTCGGGTTGATCGGCGGGCGGAGCGCGTCCCGGCTGACGACGGCGTCGCGCGAGAGCTGCAGGGACGAGCTGGCGACCGGCGTGTCGAGGGTGACCGGGGAGCTGCTGGGAAGGGCGGAAGCCGAACCGGTGGCGACCAGTGCCACCGCGGCGCCGGGGATCGCCACCTTCGCGAGACCGGGCGAGATCACCTTCGGGCGCAACTGACGGTGCCGCGCCTGTCTATGTCGTCCTGCCACTGGGAACCCAATCTGCCGAGACCAAAACGTTATCGACCGGAGGAGTCAAGCACACATCGCCCCGCCGGTTCGAATCGCCCCGCAGACTTAACGCATTACGAACATCCACAGGCTCGGCACGGCCGTGATCTGCCCGCTATCCGGAAGTAACCGCCCCGAGATCAAACGCTTGGTCGTGATCAAGGCGCCCGTCCCGGCCGGATTGGGTACCGGATTGGGTAACAGCCGGGCCGGTTTGGGTAACGGCCGGGCCGGTCAGATCACGGCGCCGCGGAGTTCTACGCGGTCGCCGATCGCGGCCGAGACCCGGCCGGCGATCGCCTGGGCGCGCTCGTCGTCGGCGTCGACCATGAAGTACCCGGCGAGTTGCTCCTTCGCCTCACCGAACGGCCCGTCGGTGACGACCTGCTGACCGTCGCGGATCTGCACGATCCGCCCTTCGGCCGGCGGCCGCAGCCCCTCGGAGCTGATCAGCTCACCGGACTCGGCCAGCTCCCGTTCGAGCTGCTGCAGCCGGCCGAGCCCCTGCTCGTCGGCCTCGGTCCAGGCCCGGTCGAGGCCGCGGAAGATCATCACCACGTACTTCATCACCGCACCGCTTTCATGGCCGCACCGTCGTCATGGCTTCACCGTAGCGACGCGGACGGACAGAACCCCGCGGACCGGTCCGCGGGGTTCTGATTTGCCTGGTCCGGATCAGTACCAGTGCCGTCGGCCGCCAACCGCGCGACCGGCCGCTCCGAGCACCCAAAGGACTGCTCCGATCAGGACCAGGATGACGCCGATCGTCCACAGGAACGAGATGTGCAGCACGAACCCGATGATCAGCAGGATTACTCCCAAGATCAGCATATGAAGCCTCCTTCAACCGGATCGCCTGACGGAGAAGGCGACCACCTCACGCCTCCGGTTCCCACGGCTGCCGTCCTGAACCTCCAACAGGCGTTTGACCAGCAAACTTCCGGCGAGTCCGACTACCAGGAAGAGCCAGACGGTCGCAAAAGCGATCCGGTACCCGTGGGTCAGTGCGGCCGGCGTAGTCCCGGTGGTACTGGCTGTAGCGACCGCGGACACGACGGCGACTCCTACCGCGCCACCGATCTGGAAGCTGGCGTTCTGCAGCCCGGACGCGACTCCGGCGTCCTCGCCGCGGACATCGCTGAGGGCGGCGATCGAGCCGGCCACCGACCCGGCACCCAGTCCGATGCCGAAGATGGTCAGGCCCCAGAAGGCCAGCTCGAAGTACCCGGAGGACGTGGTGAGCTGGGTCATCAGAGTCGTACCAGCGCCGGCGACGAGTAGCGACACGAACGCAACCCAGCGCGGTCCGACCCGGGTGACCAGGTGCTGGCCGATCATCGATCCGACTACAGCGGCCGCAGCGAGTACAGCTGACATGAGCCCGTACCGGATGGCAGATGCACCCAGTGCGAGCTGGGCGTACTGCGTGTACACGAAGTTCAGTCCGAAGGCAGCCAACCCCCAGGCGATGGTGATGAGGTTGCCACCGACCAGTGCACGTGAGCGGAAGATCCGGAGCGGTACGAGCGGCGCGGCGGATCGCTTCTCCACCAGAACGAACAGCCCGAACAGGAGCATCGACGCCAGCACCAGCAGTACGGTCTGGATCGTTGATGACTCCGGCGCCTCGATGACCGCGTACACAAGCACGATGAGCGCTGCTGTGACTGTAACTGCGCCAGCTAGGTCGAACCCGCGTCGTCCGGGGCCGCGGCTGTCCTGGAGTAGTACGGGAGCCAGTACGAGGACCAGTACGCACACCGGCACGTTGATGAAGAAGATCCACTGCCAGCCGAGTCCATCGGTCACCGGACCGCCGATGAGCGAACCAGCTGTGCCGCCGACTCCGCTGGTGGCGCCCCAGATCCCCAGGGCCTTGTTACGGTCCGGACCAGACGGGAACGTCGTCATCACGATCGACAACGCACTGGGCGCCAGTACGGCTGCCGCCGCGCCCTGGAGCGCCCTGGCCAGTACGAGCGCGTCACCACTCCAGGCGAACCCACAGAGCAGAGAGAACGCCGCGAACAGGACCAGTCCGGCAATGAACACCCGCCGACGTCCCAGTAGGTCGGAGATGCGCCCGCCGAGGAGCAGCAGGCCACCGAACATCAGCGCGTACCCGCTCGGCACCCACTGCACCCCACCGGTCGTGAAGGTCAGCTCGCGCTCGATGGACGGTACGGCGACCAGCACGATGGACGCGTCCAGGATGATCATGAACCCGGTCAGACAGAGCAACGCCAGCGCGAACCAGCGCTTCGATTCCGAAACCATCAGCCAACTCCAGTACGGCGCGGACGCCCCGGCTGAGCGTCACTCGACCGGTACGTCGGTACCGGACCGCACTGCTTCGACATTCCCGGACTGTCGAACTGCCACGGGTCTGTTTCGACGTAGCTGTTAACTGGAGGTCACAACGGCCTCCGCTGGGGACAGGATGGTGTCTGTGAAATACATGCTGCTGATCTACAGCAACCCGGAGAGCTGGGCGAGCCTGTCGGCCGAGCAACGCGAGGGGCTGAGCCGTGCGCACCAGTCGCTCGGGCAGGAGCTGATCGAGAAGGGCCAGTACGTGAGTGGAGCCGGACTGGCTGACCCGATCACCACGCGGACGGTGCAGGTGCACGACGAGACCATGAGCGTCACCGACGGCCCGTACGCCGAGGCGAAGGAACACCTGGCCGGGTTCTACCTGGTCGAGTGCGACGACATCGACCAGGCGATCGAGTACGCGGCGCGGATGCCGGACGCCGAGTACGTGGCGGTGGAGGTACGGCCGGTGATGGACATGTCCGGGCTGGAAATGTGAGCAACTTCGAGCTGCTGCTGCGGGAGCAGGCGCCGCAGGTACTCAGCGCGCTGGTCCGGCACTACGGGCACTTCGACCTGGCCGAGGAAGCGGTCCAGGAGGCACTGCTGGCGGCTTCGCAGCAGTGGCCGGCGGAGGGTGTGCCGGACAACCCGCGCGGCTGGCTGATCCGGGTCGGGTCGCGGCGGCTCACCGACCTGCTCCGGAGCGAGTCGGCGCGGCGGCGCCGCGAGGAGAACGCGGCGCAGCTGGCCGCACCGGAGGAGTTCGTCACCGCCGGGCCGGAGATCGACGATCTGGCCGGCCGGGACGACACGCTGACACTGCTGTTCCTCTGCTGCCATCCGGCACTCTCCCCGGCGTCGCAGATCGCGCTGACGCTGCGGGCGGTCGGCGGTCTCACCACCGCCCAGATCGCGGCCGCGTTCCTGGTGCCGGAGGCAACGATGGCGCAGCGGATCAGCCGCGCCAAGCGGAGCATCAAGCAGGCCGGCAGTACGTTCGAGCTGCCGCCGGAGACCGAGCGGGACGTACGGATGGGTGCCGTACTGCACGTCCTCTACCTGATCTTCAACGAGGGCTACACAGCATCGTCCGGTACGTCGCTGCACAGTGCGGAGCTCACCACGGAGGCGATCCGCCTCGTACGCGGCGTACGCAAGCTGCTGCCGGATGACGGTGAAGTAGCAGGGCTCTTGGCGCTGATGCTGCTCACCGATGCGCGGCGCCCGGCGCGTACTGGTGCCGACGGTGCACTGATCCCACTGGCCGAGCAGGACCGGTCGAAGTGGAACAGGGAGGCCATTGCCGAAGGCGATGCCCTGGTGTCGGATGCACTCGCGCGCACGCAGCTGGGGCCGTACCAGGTGCAGGCGGCGATCGCGGCAGTGCATGACACGGCCGAGCGAGCTGACGACACGGACTGGCGACAGATCGTGGCGCTGTACGACGTACTGGAGCATCTGGTCGACAACCCCATGGTGAAGCTCAACCATGCGGTAGCGGTTGCGATGGCAGATGGGCCGAAGGAGGGGCTCGCTGTACTGGAGCCACTTGAGTCGGACGACCGGTTGACCAGTAACCACCGATTGGACGCTGTCCGGGCGCATCTGCTCGAGATGTCCGGTGACCTCGCTGGTGCCCGCGAGAGCTACCTACTGGCATCCCGGCGGACGACTAGTGTGCCGGAGCGGAACTACTTGCAGTCGAAGGCAGACAGACTGACCTGAGGTCGCGGTGGACCGCTGAATGTGTCAGGTTGGACATGTGGACCTGACCAGGGCATCGCTGCTCCGAGAGATGTTGACCGGCACCGAGCTGGGCAGCCGGACCACGGAGTTCGGCTACTCGCTGCGGCGGTTCACGACCAGACGCAGCGGGCTGATGCTGTTCGGGCCCGTCGACGACGAGCCGTGGCACCTGACCGCCCACCTGGACGACGAGCTGCACCGGGCCGGCATCGAGGACATGCGGCCGTCGCTAGTGCGCTGGGCGCCGCCCCCGGACGCACCACCGCACCTCGCGATCGGGCTGGACCGGCTGCGCGACTCGGGCCGTGGTGAGTCGCTGCTGGTGGTCGCCGAGGACAACCCGGCGCCTACGTTGCTGGAGCGGATCAGTGATGTACGGCGGCGTGGGACGACGATCTTCAGCATTGGCAATGGTGACTCGGAGTTGACGTCGCTCAGTCATGAGGCACTCGTACCTGAGCTGCTGGTGCCGGATGGGTTCGGGTGGACGAGCAGGCGGATCGAGTACGACCATGACGAGCCGCGGTCCGCGCTGACCGAGGTGGAGACGCAGACCGAGGGTTTCGAGATGACCCAGCACCTGGTCAGCCTGGCCGCCGCGGACGAGGAAGCCGGCCGCGCCGGCTGGCGCCGCCGCCTCCGCACCGCCATCGAACGCCTCAGCGGCGAACCCGGCTAAGGCAGGTAGAGGCCCGCCAGCCGGGGCAGATGTGTCTGCAGGTCGTCCGCGTCGTCGAAGTCGATCTCCGCGCCCGCCGGCACATCCGGTGTGTCCGGTGCCTCCGCGTCGACCGCCTTCCAGTACGCCGCCGCGTCCCCCGTCACGTTCTTGTACGCGTGACTCCCGACGTGCAGCACACCTTCCCCGTCGAACCCCTCGAACCCTTCCGGCCGGTCCTCGTCGACCACGTCGGCGAGCGAGTCCGGATCGGCCAGCGCGGCCTCCCAGACCTCGCGCCCCTGTGCCACCAGCCACCCCCGGAACGAGTCGAACCCGTCCTCGGTCGCGCCGGAGTTCACCAGGTACGCGGCCGCCCACAGATCCCACCGGTACGACTCGACCTGCAACCGCGCCAGCTCGACCCCGAACGCCACGATCTCCTCGGTCCGCGCCGCCGCCAGCACCTTGATCAACCCGTCGGCGACCCCATCCGGATCAGCCACGGTGTCATCCACCGAGGCCCGCGCACCCTCGACCAGACCCCAGAACCTGTCCCTGTCCACCCCCAAACCATCTCACCGAGCAGGAGTCCATCACCAGACTTCGTCGAGCTGCTGGTGTTGTTCTGGGGTTAGTTCGAGGCGGGTGCCGGTCAGGGCGGTGGTGAGGTAGGCGGGGGTGCTGATGCCGACGATGGGGGTGATGGGTGGGGTGCCGCCGGTTAGCCAGGCCAGGACCAGTTCGGAGCGGGTGACGTTGAGGGTGGCGGCCAGGGTGGTGAGGACCTCCAGGCGGCGGGTGGTGCCGGGGTGGTCGAAGGCTGGGTCGATCGGGCGGTCGGCGCGGTTCTCGTAGCCGCCGGCCATCAGCGGGCTGTACGCGAACAGCTGCTGCTCCGGATTGGTCTCGGCGTAGTCCAGGACCTCGTCGGTGATCCAGCCGAAGCGGTGGTCGTGGACGTGGCCGCGGACCATCGGACGCGGTTGCAGGTACGAGTAGCGGAGCTGCAGCGCGGTCGGACCGGTGACACCGAGCTCGGCGGCGATGCCCCGCATCCGCTCGGCGCGCCACAGCGGGAAGTTCGACAGGCCGATCCGGCCGATGGTTCCGGCGGCGGCGTGCTTGCCGAAGGCGGTCGCGGTCTCTTCCTGCGGAGTGGATCGGTCGTCGCGGTGCGCCCAGTACAGGTCGATGTGGTCGACGCCGAGGCGGCGCAACGAGGTCTCGAGCGCACTGTCGATCGCCTTCGCGCTCAGGCCTTCCGCGTGCTCCGGGTAGCTGCCCGGCCAGAGCGGTTCGCAGCCGACCTTGGTGGCCAGCTTCACCCGGTCGCGGACGCCGGGGCGCTGCGCGAACCAGCGCCCCAGCAGCTCCTCACTCTGACCACCATGACCACTCGGGTCCTGCCAGAACGCGTAGCAGTTCGCGGTGTCGATCCATTCACCACCGGCGTCCACGTACGCGTCCAGCAGCCGGAACGAGGTCTCTTCGTCGATCCGGGTTCCGTACTCCATCGCGCCCAGCGCAAGATTCAGCATGCGCCAGATCAAACAACCTGGAGCGCGCTCTAGGTCAAGTCGGCCGCGAAAGCACGCAGTACAGGCGCGAACGTGCCCGGCTCGGTGCTGTGGTTCTCACCGGGAATCGCCTTCAGTGTCGCGGTCGGAAGATGCGCGGCCACGGCGGCGGCACCGGCGGCCAGCACCGGCCACGTCTGGTCGCCGTGCAGGACGAGGACCGGCACCTTCACCGCGGCCCAGCGGTCGGCGGGCAGCGGGTTGCCGGACATCGTGGTGCCCATGAGCCGGCCGTCGTACGAGATCGTGTGCGCGACCTCTTCGGTCGGGGCCCAGTGCGGCATCTGCTTCATCCCCGCGACCGCCTCCGCGGGCATGCCGATGGCGGCGGTCATGAACAGTTCCACCGCCTTGTCCCGGCGCCCTTCGGCAATGAAGCGCTCGAGCTGCTCGACGTAGTCCGCGGGCAGCGGCGGCCGGCTGTCGTCGACGACCACCGGCGGCTCGAACAGCACCAGTCCGGCGATCGGCAGGCCCGCGGCCGCGGCGTCCAGGGCAAGCAGGCAGCCGGACGACTCGCCGACCAGGATGGCCGGTTGGCCGGCGTCTTCGATCAGGGCGGCCAGGTCCTCGATTTCACGCTCGATCGCGTACGGCGTGGTGTCCGTGCTTTCGCCACGCCCGCGCCGGTCGTACACGGTGGTCCGGAAGCCGTCGCTCAGCAGCTTGCCGATCTCGGCGTTCAGCGGGTTCACGGCCCGGTGTGCGGTGGCGCCGTCGATCAGGATCAGCGGCCGCCCGGTGCCGTACGCGTCGAAGGCGATCGTGGTGCCGTCGGCCGATGTCACGGTGCTCATGGGTGCATTCTCCTCGTCTGCGGAAACTAGACCGTACAGTACCCGTCGCAGAACTGGACTGTCTAGTATGATTTCGGTGAACCCCACGCCCAAGGAGGACGCCGTGCAGGATGTCGAGACCGAGGGCCGGACGCCGCGCAAACGCCGCGCGATCCTGGCCGCCGCCACCGAAGTCTTCCTCCAGCACGGCTACCTCGGCGCCAGCATGGACGAGGTCGCGGCCAAGGCCGGCGTCTCCAAACAGACCGTCTACAAGCAGTTCGAGAACAAGGAACGGCTGTTCGCCGAGATCGTTGGCGGCACCAGCGATCAACTGATGGACGGGCTCCAGCAGGCGTACGACGACACCCTCGACGGTGCGGTGGATGCCCGTGAAGCCCTGCGGGCGCTGGCGTACCGGCTGCTGCAGAGCCTCACCGCCGACAACGTGCTGCAGCTCCGGCGCCTGGTGATCGCGGAGGCGGACCGGTTCCCGGAAGTGTGCGGCGCCTGGTTCACCAACGGTTTCGAGCAATCACTCGATGCGCTCGGCAAGGCGCTGACCCGGCTCACCGAGCGCGGTCTGCTCCGGCAGCTCGACGACCCGACGCTCGCCGCGTACCAGTTCGCCGGCCTGGTGATGTACAAGCCGATGAACCGTGCGATGTTCGCGGGCACCCGCCAGCGCCCGAAGCCCGGCGAGCTGGAAACGCTGGCCGACCAAGCGGCCAACGTCTTCCTCGCCGCGTACGGTTCAGAGCGTCCCGCGAGTTGACGTCCGGACCACCAGCTCGGGTGTGAAGGTGACGCGCTGGTGTTCGTGGTCCGGGTTCGACGACTCGTCGAGCAGCAATTCGGCGGCGGTCCGGCCGAGTAGCTGACGCGGCTGGCGTACGGAGGTCAGCGGTACCGCGGCCGCCTCCGCGAACTCGATGTCGTCGTACCCGACGATCGCGAGGTCCTCCGGAACGCGCAGCCCGAGACTCACGCACTGCTGCAGCAATCCCAACGCCAGCAGGTCGTTCGCGCAGAACGCGGCGGTCGGCCGCCGATCCGCGGGCAGCCCGGCAAGTCGTTGCCCTGCGCCCCTACCTTCGGCGACGGTGAGGGCGCCGGTGGTCAGCTCGATCAGATCGGTCGCGGGCCGCCCGGCCGTACGGAGTGCCCGGCGCGCGCCGTCGCGCCGGTCGACGACCTGGCCGAGCGTACTCGGGCCGCCGACGTACGCGATCCGTTCATGCCCTAGTTCGAGCAGATGCGAAATCGCCAGCTCGCCACCGAGTACGTCGTTCACCGCGACCGAGCAGTGCTCCGACTCGTCCAGCGCCCGGTCGACGACCACGATCGGCGTACCGCGGGAAGGCAGCTTGCGCAGCCGGGACGAGTTCTGGTCGATCGGTGTGATCAGGACACCCTGGACGCGCTGCTGTTCGAGCAGATCCAGGTACGCCGCTTCGCGGTCCGCGTCCTCACTGCTGTTGCACAGGAACACCGACAGCCCGGCCGCCTGCGCCGCCTCCTCGACGCCTTTGGCGACGTCGGTGAAGAACGGGTTGCCGGCGTCGAGCATCAGGTACGCGAGGATGCGGCTGGAGCCGGCCCGGAGTTGCCGGGCGGACTCGTTCCGGACGAAACCGAGGGAGGCCATCGCGGCCTCGACCTTCGCCCGGGTCAGCGGACTGACCACCTCGGGCCGGTTCAGTACGTTCGACACGGTGCCGAGCGAGACGCCGGCCGCGGCGGCCACTGCCTTCACCCCGGCCGCGTGCGGTTTCGGCGCCCGGCGCCGGCGGATCCGCTCGGGCCGGGTCTCGGCGTCGTCCATCCGTCCGCACCTCCTCCGCACTTGAAACGTGTTAGCGGCCGAAGAATACCCGCTGGACCCGGATTTTCCGCCGCGCCGGTCCGGGATCGGCCGCGAAAGCCGGGCAGGCTCTTGACGGGCCGCCGGTCCCGCGCTTAGCTTTCTGGGACGCTCTTGAAACCTTTCAGCACCCACTCAGCACCCCGTCAGCGCCGCAACCGCCCGAGGTCCCAAGGTGACGCCGTGAATCGTTATTGCTTCTGTCTGCAGGTCCGGACCGATCGGATGGCCGAGTACGTCGACCGGCACCGGGAGGTCTGGCCGGACATGCAGGCCGCGCTGCGCGACTCCGGCTGGCACAACTACTCGCTGTTCCTCCGCGACGACGGCCTGCTGATCGGGTACGTCGAAGCGGACGACCTGGACGCTGCGCAGAAGGCGATGGCCGAGACCGAGGTCAACGCCCGCTGGCAGGCACAGATGGCGGAGTTCTTCACAGGGATCGACGGCCGCCCGCCGGACGAGTCGTTCCTGCTCCTGCTCGAAATCTTCCACCTAGCAGAGGACTGAACCATGCCGACCGATGCCGTCAAGGCCGCCCTGGGCCGTCAGGAGATCGAGCTGCCCTCATGGGCGTTCGGGAACTCCGGCACCCGGTTCAAGGTGTTCTCCCAGCCCGGTGTACCGCGGTCGCCGGAGGAGAAGATCGCGGACGCGGCCGTCGTGCACAAGTACACCGGGGTGGCGCCGAAGGTCGCACTGCACATCCCGTGGGACAAGGTGGATGACTACGCGGCGCTCTCCGCGTACGCCAAGGAGCAGGGTGTTCGCCTCGGCGCGATCAACAGCAACGTGTTCCAGGACGACGACTACAAGCTCGGCAGCGTCACGAACCCGGACCCGGCGATCCGCCGGAAGGCAACCGACCATCTGCTCGAATGCGTCGACATCATGGACGCGACCGGCTCCCGCGACCTGAAGCTGTGGTTCTCCGACGGCACCAACTACCCCGGCCAGGACGACATCCAGGACCGCCAGGACCGGCTTGCGCAAGCGTTGCAGGAGGTGTACGACCGGCTCGGTGACGACCAGCGGATGCTCCTCGAGTACAAGCTGTTCGAGCCGGCCTTCTACACCACCGACGTGCCGGACTGGGGTACGTCGTACGCGCACTGTCTCGAACTGGGGCCGAAGGCAACGGTCTGTATCGACACCGGGCACCACGCGCCGGGGACGAACATCGAGTTCATCGTCGCGTTCCTGCTCCGGGCCAAGAAGCTCGGCGCGTTCGACTTCAACAGCCGGTTCTACGCCGACGACGACCTGATGGTGGGTGCGGCCGACCCGTTCCAGCTGTTCCGGATCATGAACGAGATCGTCCGCGGCGACGCGCTCGACCCCGACCGCGGGATCGCGTTCATGCTCGACCAGTGCCACAACATCGAGGAGAAGATCCCCGCGATCATCCGCTCGGTGATGAACGTCCAGGAGGCCACCGCGAAGGCGTTGCTGGTCGACCGGGAGGCCTTGCGGACGGCGCAGCGGAACGGCGATGTACTGGGCGCGAACGCGGCGCTGATGGACGCGTACAACACCGATGTCCGGCCGCTGCTGGCCGAACTGCGCGAAGAGCAGGGCCTGGACGCCGATCCGATCGCCGCGTACAAGCGCAGCGGCTACTTCGAGCAAATCACCAAGGACCGCAAAGACGGTCAGCAGGCCGGATGGGGAGCATGAGAGTGAGTGACACCGCGGCCGAGCTTGTTGCGCGCAGCAACCGGCTGGGCGCCGATCCGCGCAACACCAACTATGCGGGCGGAAACACGTCGGCGAAGGGCACGGCGACCGATCCGGTCACGCAGAATCCTGTGGAGCTGTTGTGGGTCAAGGGCTCCGGCGGCGACCTCGGTACGCTGACCGGCAAGGGCCTGGCCGTACTACGGCTCGACCGGCTGCACTCCTTGGTCGACGTGTACCCCGGTGTCGACCGTGAAGACGAGATGGTGGCCGCCTTCGACTACTGCCTGCACGGCAAGGGTGGTGCGGCGCCGTCGATCGACACCGCGATGCACGGCCTGGTCGACGCGCCGCATGTCGACCACCTGCACCCGGACTCCGGCATCGCGCTGGCGACCGCGGCCGACGGCGAGAAGCTGACCGCCGAGTGCTTCGGCGACCGAGTGGTATGGGTGCCGTGGCGGCGGCCCGGTTTCCAGCTCGGCTTGGACATCGCGGCGGTCAAGCGGGACAACCCGCAGGCGATCGGCTGCATCCTCGGCGGCCACGGCATCACCGCGTGGGGCGACACGTCCGAGGAGTGCGAGGTCAACTCGCTCGACATCATCCGTACCGCCGAGCGCTTCCTGGCCGACCGTGGCATTGCGGAGCCGTTCGGTGCGGTGGTGGCAGGCTTCGAGGCGCTGCCGGTGGACGAACGCCGCGCGAAGGCCGCCGCGCTCGCGCCGATCATCCGCGGGCTCGCGTCGACCGACAAGCCACAGGTCGGTCACTTCACCGACTCCGAGGTCGTGCTGGAGTTCACCGCTCGCGAGAAGCTGGCCGAGCTGGCCGCGCTTGGTACGTCGTGTCCCGATCATTTCCTCCGCACCAAGGTGCGTCCGCTCGTACTCGATCTGCCTGCGTCGGCGTCGGTGGAGGATGCGACCGCACGGTTGCGTGAGTTGCACGGGCAGTACCGCGAGGAGTACGCGGCGTACTACAACCGGCACGCGGACGCGGACAGTCCGGCGATGCGGGGCGCGGACCCGGCGATCGTGCTGGTGCCGGGCGTGGGCATGTTCAGCTTCGGCAAGGACAAGCAGACCGCACGGGTCGCGGGCGAGTTCTATGTGAACGCGATCAACGTGATGCGGGGCGCCGAGGCGGTGTCGACGTACGCGCCGATCGACGAGCGGGAGAAGTTCCGGATCGAGTACTGGGCGCTCGAAGAGGCCAAGCTGCAGCGGATGCCGAAGCCGAAGCCGCTGGCGACGCGGGTCGCGTTCGTCACCGGCGGCGGCTCGGGGATCGGCAAGGCGATCGCGCGGCGGCTCGCGGCCGAGGGCGCTTGCGTAATCGTCGCCGACCTGGATCTGGCCGCGGCCGAAGCAGTCGCGAAGGAGATCGGGTCGACCGACGTGGCCGTTGCGGTCGGCGCCGACGTGTCGTCCGCCGAGGCGGTCGAGGCAGCGCTGCGGGAGGCCGTACTGGCGTTCGGCGGGGTGGATCTGATCGTCAACAACGCCGGCCTGTCGATCTCGAAGTCGTTGCTGGACACGACCGAGCGCGACTGGGACCTGCAGCACGACGTGATGGCGAAGGGTTCGTTCCTGGTCTCGCGGGCTGCCGCGAAGGTGCTGATCGACCAGGGCATCGGCGGCGACATCGTCTACATCTCCAGCAAGAACGCGGTCTTCGCCGGCCCGAACAACGTCGCGTACGGCGCCGCGAAGGCGGACCAGGCGCATCAGGTCCGGCTGCTCGCGGCCGAGCTCGGCGAGTACGGGATCCGGGTCAACGGCGTGAACCCCGACGGCGTGGTGCGTGGTTCCGGGATCTTCGCGGGCGGCTGGGGTGCCAAGCGCGCCGCCGTGTACGGCGTACCGGAAGCGGAGCTGGGCGCGTACTACGCGCAGCGGACGCTCTTGAAGCGCGAAGTACTGCCGGAGAACGTCGCGGCAGCGGTGTTCGCGCTGACGGGTGGCGATCTCACCCACACCACCGGTCTGCACGTGCCTGTCGACGCCGGCGTGGCTGCCGCCTTCCTGCGGTAGGAGCTGCGATGTGGAGCGCTGAACCGAGCCGCTCGGTGGACGGGCACGGCGCCCTGCCCTGGGTCGAGCCGCGGAAGACGCGGATCGGCCTGGTAGCCGGTGGACTCGGTGCGTACTGGCCGCAGTTCCCGGAGCTGCTTCCGCAGTTGCAGGCGTCCGCCCGGCGGGTATCCGAGCGGTTCGCGGCGCTCGACTGCGAAGTGGTGGACGTGGGGTTCATCTCCGATGCGCAGGAGGGTGCCGCGGCTGCGGAGAAGTTGCGGGTGGCTGATTGCGACCTGATCGTGGGATTCCTGACCACGTACATGACGGCGTCGATGCTGGTTCCGGTGGCTCAGCGCAGCGGGGCGCCGGTGCTGCTGCTGAACCTGCAGCCGACCGAGGCGATGGATCACTCGACGTTCGACACCGGCGCTTGGCTGGCGTACTGCGGCGCGTGTCCGCTGCCCGAGATGGCGAACGCGTTCGAGCGCTGCGGGATCGACTTCCGGTCCGTCTCCGGGTACTTGGAGGACGAGCGAGCTTGGACCCGGATCGACCGCTGGATCCGGGCTGCCTGCGTACGGGCGGCGCTGCGCCACGGGCGGCACGGTCTGCTCGGGCATCTGTACCCGGGCATGATGGACGTGGTCACCGATCCGACTTTGGTGTCCGCTCAACTGGGCGGTCATGTGGAGATCCTCGAGATCGATGATCTGCGCGTCCGGGTCGAGCAGGTCACCGACGCCGAGACCGAAACGCGGATGAAGCTGGCGCGGGAGATCTTCACGCTGGACGATTCGGTCAAGGACGAGGACTTCCGGTGGGGCGCTACGGTCTCGGTCGCGCTGGATCGGCTGGTCGAGGACTTTTCCCTTGATTCATTGGCCTACTACCATCGTGGTCTTGATGGTGAAACCCACGAACGAGTAGCGGCCGGGATGATCCTCGGCGCATCGTTGCTGACGGCAAGGGGTGTCCCGGCGGCGGGTGAGTACGAGCTGCGGACGTCGCTGGCGATGCTGGTGATGGACAAGCTCGGCGCGGGCGGCTCCTTCACCGAACTGCAGGCGCTGAACTTCACGGACAACGTCGTCGAGATGGGGCATGACGGGCCGGCGCACTTGGCGATCTCGGCGCGGAAGCCGTTGCTGCGTGGGCTCGGGGTGTACCACGGTAAACGCGGGTGGGGCGTTTCGGTCGAGTTCGACGTACGGCAGGGTCCGGTCACGTTGTGCGGTTTGGGGCAGCGGCGAGACGGGTCGTTCAAGCTGATCGCATCCGAGGGCACCGTCGTACCGGGGCCGCTGCTGCGGATCGGGAACACGACGTCGCGGGTGGACTTCGGGTGCGATCCGGGTGAGTGGACGGACGCCTGGTCGGCCTCCGGCGTCGCGCATCACTGGGCGCTCGGTACGGGGCACCGCGCCGCCGATCTGGCCGCAGTGGCCGAGCTGCTGAAGCTGGAGCTGACGGTGGTCGCGCCGTGAAGCGGGTCGCCGCGGTGGACCTCGGCGCGTCGAGCGGGCGAGTCATGCTCGGCGAAGTCGGGCCGGACGTACTGCGGCTGACCGAGCTGAACCGCTTCTGGAACGGTCCGGTTCGGACCAATGGCACCTTGTACTGGGACGTGCTGCATCTCTATCGCTCCGTACTGGACGGACTGCGCTTGGCGGGTGCTGTCGACAGCATCGGGATCGACTCGTGGGCGGTGGATTACGGACTGCTCGACAAAGCCGGCCGGCTGTTGGGTAATCCCATCCACTATCGCGACGCCCGTACGCGCGGTGTGATGGAGCGGGTGCTGGAGACGATCCCGGCCGGCGAACTGTACGGCGTGACTGGTCTTCAGCAGTTGCCGTTCAACACGATCTATCAACTGGTGGCGGAGGAACTGCCGGCTGAGGCATCCACGTTGCTGATGATCCCGGACCTGCTCGCGTACTGGCTGACCGGGGAGCTCGGGGTGGAGCGGACGAATGCCTCCACCACCCAGTTGTACGACGTGCGGTCCCGGGAATGGAGTGACGAGCTGATCTCTCGCATTGGTGTACCGCGGGCGATCTTCCCTGTGCTGCAGGAACCTGGCTCGATAGTCGGGCGAGTTGTTGCTGATGACAACGGTTTGACTTCTGGCGTTCCGGTGGTTGCCGTTGGCACGCATGACACGGCATCTGCTGTTGTCGCGGTGCCTGCGGCGGGAGAGCGGTTCGCGTACATCTCCTCGGGGACCTGGTCGCTGGTCGGGCTCGAGCTTGATGCACCGGTGCTGACCGAGGAGGCGCGGGCGGCGAACTTCACCAACGAAGGTGGCGTGGACGGGCGGACCCGGTTCCTGCGGAACGTGATGGGGCTGTGGATTCTGCAGGAATGCCAGCGGATCTGGGGCGACGACGATCTCGACGGGCTGTTGCGGGACGCCGCTGGTGCGCCGCCGTTCGCGGTACTGATCGATCCGGACGCACCCGAATTCCTTGCTCCGGGCAACATGCCGGAGCGGATCGACGAGCACTGCCGTACGACCGGGCAAGAACCGCCGCGATCTCGTGCCGCCGTGGTGCGATGCATCCTGGAGAGCCTCGCGCTCGCGTACCGGTGGACGTTGCGGTCGGCGCAGGCGATCGCCGGGCGGGACGTCGACGTACTGCACGTGATCGGTGGTGGTTCGCGGAACGAGCTGCTCTGCCAGCTGACCGCCGACGCCACCGGACTGCCCGTGCTGGCCGGCCCCGTCGAGGCCTCGGCGCTGGGCAACGTCCTGGTACAAGCTCGCGCCCTCGGCGAGCCCCTGCCGGACCTGGACGCGATGCGCGCCCTGGTCCGGTCCACACATCGCCTGCGGCACTACCAACCGCAGGGCAAACCGGCCGACTGGGACGCCGCCGAGTCCCGGATGTTCGGAACTAGGTGACCCAGATGACCGTCCTCCCCCAAGAACTCCGCCCCCACAACACCCACCCCCAGGACACCCGCGTCCACGAAGCCCGGCCGCAGGACGTCCGGTCCCAGGATGCCCGGGTTCAGGACGTCCGGTCCCAGGATGCCCGGGTTCAGGACGTCCGGTCGCAGGACGCTCGGCCGTACGATGTCCGGCCTCAGGAGCTCCGGCCGCAGGCGCGGCGGATGGCGCCGCGCGAGATCAGCCACGACGACCTCCAACTGCTCCGCCTCCTCGCCACCGGTCTCCCGGTCGACGGGGTCGCCCGCCGCCTGGACCTCTCCGAACGCACCGTCCGCCGCCGCACCCGCCTGATCTGCGACCGCCTCGGCTTCAGCACCGCCATCGAAGCCATCGTCTGGGCCGCCCGCCGCGGCCTGGTCTGACCACCCCGCCTAACCCACCCCACCCCCACCCCGAGCCGCCCTGAGCCGCCCCGGCTAACCCGCCCCACCCCCCCATTCCGAGCCGCCCCGCCCGAGCCGTCCCGATCGGCGGCCTGGGTAGGCGCGCAGCCGAGCGTGGCGCACATCGCACTCCCGGCACCCGGCACCCGCGGCCCGCTCCCCGAAGTCCGTGCCATCGATCCTCCCCAAACCGGTTTGGGGAGGGTTCCCATGACGACCGGGGAGGATTAGCTCCCGGATCGGGCGGGCGGATTCACGCGGTGGTTGCAACACCGGGTGGATTTGCTTGGTTGGACAGTAG